>JAHFRV010000005.1:0-60390 GCA_023266095.1 Gammaproteobacteria bacterium
CATGAAGACCGGTTCCTGTTGGTAGGGTGTGGGTTTGGCGATTTGCAGCCTACCATGGTTCCGGTCTCTTCTAACTTGTAATTCAACCCCTTGCGCTTAAGTAAGTGCCATTCCCCTCAGTCCCCCTTTTGCAAAGGGGGAAGACAAGCAGTGCAGCGGTTATCCCGCTAGGTTTTGTCCCCCCTTTGAAAAAGGGGGGCTAGGGGGGATTTACGCCACCAACACTTCATTCAATTCATCCAGCAGCGCATCCATGCGCCCGCCGAACAACTGGTCCATCTTGCCCAGCCCGCCCTGACCGTCGAACGGGGCCATTTCCAGATCGTCGCGCTCCATGTGGATGGAGACGGCGACGTGGTCGCGGATCATGCGCAGCCAGTTCATTTGTTCTTCGTTGAATTTTTCGCCGCCGCCGCTGTGGTGTTTGAGCACCCAGTTCTGGAAGTTGCGGCGCACCAGCGCGTCGTAGTTGGTCAATGTTTCATCCAGCCCGCACACGCGGCGGATCAGTGCGACCAGCGCGGTGAGTTCGTTGATGGGCTGGCCTTTGTAGTTGTCGAGCTGGGCATAAGCTTGCCACACGCGCACCGGGGCGAGCTTGGGCTTGTCGGTTTTGAGCTTATCCAGCACCTGGCGAATCATCGCGTAGGTGACTTCTCTTCTTCGTTGCGGCTGATCGAAGAAGATGGCGAGCGCGGTGATCTGGTCGCGGTTGGCTTTGAGGTAGCCGGCGAATTCGTCGGTCAGCGCCTGCGCGTTGTGACCGGCTTCCTTGTCCCACTCGGCGCGCAGCACGCTGTCGAGGTTGTCGTGGTCGAGAGTCTGTTCCTTGTCGCGGCGGATGCTGTCGATGAGTGCTATCAGGTCGCCGGTCAATACGCTGGCGGCTTCACCCACGAGTTGCTGTTGCGCCTGTTCGCGCAGTGTGTCGCCGGGGTCGGTACCTATCGGTTGCCCGGCGAGTTGCAGGGCGCGCGCTTCGATGTTATCAGCATCAATCGCGCCGAACAGCTTGGCGACGAGTTGGTTGAGTTCCAGCCCGCCCGCTGCTTCGCGAATGCGGCGCTGGTCATCGGCATCGAGTTGCTTGTTGAGCCGCGCCAGCCGTCCAGCCAGCGAGCTCACGGTGTCTTCGTCGGTCGCGCCCATCATCACGCCCATGGCC
This sequence comes from Gammaproteobacteria bacterium, assembly GCA_023266095.1. Taxonomy (GTDB): domain Bacteria; phylum Pseudomonadota; class Gammaproteobacteria; order DRLM01; family DRLM01; genus CAKKSB01. Next base: position 1,166 of record JAHFRV010000005.1, read on the forward strand.
AAATCTTTCAGCGGCACGGTGGGTTTGGTAATGAGCGGCTGGCTGGCGGTTTTCAATGACCGGGTAACGCCGATGGCATCCACGATCACATAATGCGTCTTGGCGCTGACGGCGGAGGGCGTGACTTTTTTCAGGTCGTCCATATCCAGCGTGCGTGTGCCGCGTCCCTTCATTTGCTCGAAGTAATTACGGCTTTTCACGTCGCGCATGAACAGCAGGCATTCCAGCGGCTTGACGTCGGTGCCGGTGGCGATCATGTCCACGGTGACGGCGATGCGCGGATAGTAGTCGTTGCGGAACTGCGCCAGCACCGACTTGGGGTCTTCATCGCATTTGTAGGTGAGCTTCTTGCAGAAGGCGTTGCCTTCGCCGAAGTCCTCGCGCACGGTCTGGATGATGTCGTCGGCATGGCTGTCGGTCTTGGCGAAAATCAATGTCTTCGGCACTTCCCGGCGGCCCGGAAACATCTCCGGCAGCTTGTCGCGGAAGGCGCGGATGATGGTGCGAATTTGATCGGGATTCACCACGCTGCGGTCAAGCTGGGTGGCGGAGTAGGCTTCGTCCTCGTCCTGTTGTTCCCAGCGCTTCTTGCGGGTGAGTTTCTCGCGGCGTTCCACTTGCTGCTGTGCGCTGATCTGTGCGCCCTGTTTAGTGATCTGCGTTTCGATCACATAAACCTCATTGCCGACGTTCACGCCATCGGCCACAGCTTTTTCGTGGCTGTAGTCGCTGACGACATTCTTTTTGAAGAAGCCGTAGGTGCGATTGTCCGGCGTGGCGGTGAGGCCGATCAGGCTGGCGTCGAAGTAGTCCAGCACTTGCAGCCACAGGTTGTAAATGGAGCGGTGGCATTCGTCGATGAAGATGAAGTCGAAAAACTCCGGCGGGACTTTTTCGTTGTAGGCTACCGGCACTGGTTCTTTGGGGGCTATCCATTCGGCGGGATTGATGTCTTCGGCGGACTCGTCCAGCTCTTTGTCCTTGAGAATGGAATACAACCTCTGGATGGTGCTGATGCAGACCTGGCTATCCTTGGCGACGAATGACGACTTGAGCCGCTGCACGTTATACAGCTCGGTGAACTTGCGGTTGTCGTCGAGCGGCACATACGACATCATTTCCTGCTCGGCCTGCTCGCCCAGATTTTTGGTGTCCACCAAAAACAGGATGCGCTTGCCTTCCGCATGTTTGAGAAGGCGATACATAGAAGTGATGGCGGTGTAGGTCTTGCCTGCGCCGGTCGCCATCTGGATCAGCGCACGCGGGCGGTCGGCCTTGAACGATGCTTCCAGATTGGTGATGGCGGTTTCCTGGCAGTCGCGCAGGCGTAACTCTTTGGCAGGCAGGTGGCTCGGATTCAGCGGCGGGATGTGGTGCAAACGCTCGCGCAGCGATGCACTTTGCGAGAACCATTCTTTCAGGGTTTCGGGACGGTGAAAATTGAACACCTCGTGCGAACGCGGCTTGGGATCGCGCCCATCGGTGAAGCGGGTGATGATGCCGGTGCTTTCGTACAGGAAGGGCAGCGACTCTTTGTTGTTGATCCACTTCAGCTTGGCAGCTGCATAACCTTCGGTCTGCGGTTCGTGCGCGGTGAGGCGCTGACCTTCTTCCTCGCGCTTGGCTTCGATTACGCCCACCGCTTTTTTATCTACAAACAGCACATAGTCGGCGGGGCCGATATCGGTCTGATATTCGCGCACTGCCTGTCCTAATCCGGCATTGAGGTCGATCTTTTTGGCGTACTGAACCGTCCATCCCGCCTGCTTGAGCAGCGCGTCGATCCGGTCGCGAGCTTTTTGTTCGGGATTCTGATTTTCAGTCATTACCAATCACGCGACTTAAAAACAATTTACGCACATGCGGAATCGTTGATCAGCCACCGACCTATTGTTCTTATGGGACATTCCATCGAGCGTCCAAGTAGCTATGTAGATGGTAAGTTAAACCGAAAAAACGCTTTCCTGTACAGCTTTTTTTATTAATGTCCAAATCGGCTACGGCAGACTATCCGATCAGGGGGGATTTGGTGGTCACCCCCTATGGTCCCTTGGGCGTATGACTGCCGCGCGTCGCTCGGCGGCTGCAAAGGAATTTATGGATGGGTGCTGGACTGGTTAACTTGCTGGTGTAGGAAGAACCGGCGTAGTGCCAGAAAGAGGGGGTAATGGTGGCTACGGGTGGACTCGAACCACCGACCTCAGCATTATGAGTGCCGCGCTCTAACCAGCTGAGCTACGTAGCCGAATTGACTTGCGAGAAAAATCAGCCGTACAACGAAAAAAGCTGGCGCATTATAACGTCATTTTTCGCTCTTTTCACTGGCCGGTTGGTTTTCCGGTTAAACATTGAAGCGGAAGTGGATGACGTCGCCGTCCTGCACGATGTAGTCCTTGCCTTCCAGGCGCCATTTGCCGGCCTCTTTGGCCTTTTGTTCGCCGCCGCAGGCGATGAAGTCGGCGTAGCCGATCACTTCGGCGCGGATGAAGCCGCGTTCAAAATCGGTGTGGATGACGCCGGCGGCCTGCGGTGCGGTGGCACCCACCGCCACGGTCCAGGCCCGCACTTCTTTTTCACCGGCGGTGAAGTAGGTTTGCAGGCCGAGCAGGCTGTAGCCGGCGCGGATCACCCGGTTGAGACCCGGTTCATCGAGTCCGAGGTCGCGAAGAAACTCGCCTTTGTCGGCGTCGCTGAGTTCGGCGATCTCCGCTTCGATGGCGGCGCACACCGGCACCACTTGCGCGCCTTCCCGCACCGCCAGTTCGCGCACTTTGTCGAGATAGGGGTTGTTGATGAAGCCGTCTTCCGCCACGTTGGCGATGTACATGGTCGGCTTCATGGTGAGCAGGGTGAGTTCGCGCAGACTGCGGCGCTCGTCTTCGTCCATCTCCAAGGTGCGCACCGGTTGGCTTTGATCGAGATGGGCGCGCGCCCGTTCCAATAACGCCGTCAGCAGTTGCGCGTCTTTGTTGCCGGTCTTGGCCACTTTGGCCGCACGGTGCGCGGCCTTTTCCACGGTGTCCAGATCCGCCAGCGCCAGCTCGGTGTTGATTACTTCGATGTCGCTGAGCGGGTCCACCTTGCCGGCGACGTGCACGATGTCGCCGCTGTCGAAACAGCGCACCACGTGAGCAATCGCGTTGGTCTCGCGGATGTGGGCGAGAAACTTATTGCCCAGACCTTCACCCTTGGAGGCGCCCGCCACCAGCCCGGCGATGTCGACGAATTCCATGGTGGTAGGGATGGTGCGTTGCGGTTTGACGATCTTGGCCAGTTCGTCGAGGCGCGGATCGGGCATGGGCACGATGCCGACGTTGGGTTCGATGGTGCAGAACGGATAATTCGCCGCCTCGATGCCGGCCTGTGTCAGCGCGTTGAAGAGGGTGGACTTGCCCACATTGGGCAGGCCGACGATGCCGCATTTGAAACCCATAAATTCGATCCACTTAAAATGTAGCAGTCAGGTTCAAGTATCGCATGTCTGATTGATTTAACCAGCGGCTACATTATTGCTGGCTCACTCTCGCGAACGTATCGGCTATTTGCCGCTATGCAGTTTGTGCATCGCCCCTTGCAGGTCGCCCGCCGCCACAGCTGGCATCACATCCAAGGCGCGGGCTACGGCGGATTCGATCAACACCCGGTCTTCCTGCGACGGTTTACCCAGCACGTAATCCGTCACCAAATCCTTGTGGCCGGGATGGCCGATGCCCAACCGCAAACGCCAGAAGTCGCTGCCCACGTCCGCGATCAAACTGCGTAGGCCGTTATGCCCGCCGTGGCCGCCGCCCTGTTTGAGCCGTGCGGTGCCGGGGGGCAGGTCCAATTCATCGTGAACCACCAACATCCGCGCCGCGGGAATTTTATAAAAACCCGCGAGCGCGGCCACCGCCTGGCCGCTGCGATTCATGAAAGTGCCGGGCTTGATCAGCCAAACACCGTCCAGCTCCGCCACCTCGCCGTGATAACGGGCCACGCTTTTAAACGTGACGCCCCGCTGCGCGGCCAAGGCCTCCAGAAACCAGAACCCGGCGTTGTGGCGGGTGGCTTGATAGCGGGCACCCGGATTGCCCAAGCCCACGATCAAACTCACGCCCTCCGCCAACGCCGGGCTCCTCGTTGTTATGTTGCGTTAAAGGCCGGAGACCGGCCTTATTCGCCGGCCTTGCCCGCTTCAGGCTGAGCCGCTTCAGCAGCCGGCGCTTCTTCCGCTTCCACCGCGGCACGCGGCAAGACGATGGCCACCACCGGCAGATCGTGCTCCGAACCGGTTTCCAGGCCGGGGATTTCGACACCGGCGGGCAAGGTGAGGTCGGATAAGTGCAGCGACTCGCCCACGTTCAGCGGCGAGACGTCGACCTCGACGTACTCGGGCAGATCCTTGGCCAGGCAGTAGACGTCGATGCTGTTCATTAAGTGATTGACGATGCCGCCGCGCAGCTTGACGCCGGGGGCGATGTCTTCGCCCTTGAAGTGCAGGGGCACGTGCATGTGGATCTTGTCGGTTTCGTTCACCCGTTGCAGATCCATGTGCATGATGATGGGCTTGTAGGGATGACGGTGCAAATCCTTCAATACCGCCTTCTCCGGCTTGCCGTCGACGTGGATGGTGAGGATGTGGGAATAAAAGGCCTCGTTCTCCAGGCTCTTCGCCACGTCTTTGTGGATGAAGGTGAGCGCGGTGGGACCGGTCCCGCCGCCGTACATGATGCCCGGCACTTTGTTTTCGCGACGGAGGCGGCGGCTCGCACCTTTCCCCATATCCGTGCGCGATTCTGCGTTCAATTCGAAATTGGTACTCATGATTGTGACTCTCCAAAAATAAAGCCGCCCTCGGGCAGCATAAGCCGTCCCCGCCTTAAGGCGGGGACGGGTTTCCAGCGGGCGGCGCGCGACCTCGCCGCCTGCCGAATTCGTTTAATCCATGAACAAGGTGCTTACCGATTCTTCCGTACTGATGCGGCGCATGGTCTCGGCCAGCATGGCCGCCACACTCAACTGGCGGATGCGGGTGCAGGCTTTGGCCTCCGCCCGCAGCGGGATGGTGTCGGTCACCACCAGCTCGTCGAGCATGGAGCTTTCGATATTCTTTATCGCCGCGCCCGACAACACCGGGTGCGTGCAATAGGCCACCACTTTGGCCGCGCCGCGCTCTTTCAACGCCCGCGCCGCCTCGCACAAGGTGCCGGCGGTATCGACCAGGTCATCCACCAGCACGCAGGTGCGGCCTTCCACCTCGCCGATGATGTGCATGACCTTGGCCTCGTTGGGTCGCGGCCGGCGTTTGTCGATGATGGCGAGGTCGGCGTCGCCCAGTCGCTTGGCCAGCGCCCGTGCCCGCACCACACCACCCACATCGGGCGAGACCACGATCTGATCCGGGTATTTCTGCCGCCAGATGTCGCCCAGCAAGATCGGCGAAGCGTAGACATTGTCCACCGGCATGTCGAAAAAACCCTGAATCTGATCGGAGTGCAGGTCCACGGTCAGCACTCGGTGGGCGCCCACACTGCTGATCATATTGGCCACCACCTTGGCGGAAATGGCCACCCGCGCCGAACGCGGCCGCCGGTCCTGGCGGGAATAACCGAAATACGGGATCACCGCGGTGACCCGCGCGGCGGAGGAGCGGCGCACCGCGTCCACCATCACCAGCAATTCCATGATGTGATCATTGGTAGGTTGGCAAGTGGGCTGGACGATGAAGACGTCCTTGCCGCGGACATTCTCCATGATTTCCACCATGATCTCGCCGTCGCTGAAGCGGCCGACGATGGCCTTGCCCAGCGGCAGGTTCAGATAATTGACCATGTCTTCCGCCAACTGCCGGTTGGCGTTTCCACTGAAGACCAGCATCGAGTTATACGGCACGTCGACCCCTCTTTCTACGCCCGCGGCCAATGCCGACTCGACTGAACCCGTTGCAATACTCATCTGGCATCAAAGCACCCCCTATTTTTAAAAGGGGACGTACAAGATGGCCCTTGGCTTTCACTCACATCAAATAAATGGCTGGGGTGCCAGGATTCGAACCTGGGGATGCTGGAATCAAAATCCAGTGCCTTACCGCTTGGCGACACCCCAACAAACACATTCACGTCCAACGTGACACGCGGCCGCCATAATAACGGCGCCGCTTCAATCTTCGGGCGCCCATACTTCGTTACGCAACACGTCGTGTAGCGGTGAGCGGTTGCGGCCTTTCGCCGCGAAGGCCCGCCACGCGGCCGGCGCTAAACCGGCGATGCGACGGGCCGCCGCCTCGTCCACGCAGGGCGCGAAGACCGCCGCGCCCGTGCCGCTCATCCTGGCCGGCGCATGCTCATTCAACCAGTCCAGCGCCTCGCCGACCTCCGGATAACGGCGCCGCACTACGGCTTCGCACAGGTTGGATCCGGACCCGGAAAGAAAGGCGGCTATTGTGAGGGGAGGGGCGTTTCGTGTCAATTCGGGCGCCCCAAATATTTCCGCGGTGGATACATGGCAAGGCGGTACCAGCACTACATACCACGGTTCAGGCAGCTTGACCGGGGTCAGCCGTTCCCCCACCCCCTCGGCCCAGGCCGCGCGGCCGCGCACGAACACCGGCACATCGGCGCCCAAGGTCAGCCCCAATTCGGCAAGGCGGTCTTCGGTATAACCTAAACTCCACAATTGATTCAGCGCCACCAGCACCGTGGCGGCATCGGAACTGCCACCGCCCAAACCGGCACCCATCGGCAAACGTTTCTCCACGGCGATGTCGGCGCCGAGGGGCGTCCCCGCCGCAGCTTGCAGGCAACGGGCGGCGCGCACCGTCAAATCCGAGTCTTCCCCCACGCCAGGGAGAGAGGTAACGCGGCGGATCAGACCGTCGTTCCGCACGGCGAGATCGATCACATCGCCCAGCTCGATGAACTGAAACACGGTTTGCAGGAGGTGATAACCGTCGGGACGGCGCCCGACAATGTGTAAGAACAGATTGAGTTTGGCCGGCGCCGGCCAACGGCTGGTAAGGGTGGTCGCGGGGCTCAAGACAAAATCCAGCTGTCGAGTATCAGACGCACTTTATATTGGTCGTTGTCCAAAAAAATCTTGGTGGGCAGATCCTGGCCGGCCACCGTCTGGTAACTGTGAAAGGAGATTCGCCAACCGGACTGCTCCAACCACGCCAGACGACCTTGGCCATCCAATTCCTGTGTGACGGCTAAAGCCGGGACTGGCAAACCCCGCACCCAGTAACGCAGGCCCGACACCGGGACCGGCGTGCCCAAGGCGCGGTTCATCAAACTGTCGGGGTCGGTGGCGCTAAGTCGCTGGCCATCGGCCATGATTAGTTCGACTTGGCGCGGACCGCCCTGCAATTGCGCCGAGCCCTGCCCCAAAGGGGCGTTGAGCGCGATGCGGAATTCTTCGCCGTCCTGCTGCCAGCGCAGGGAAGCATGCCAACCGGTGTCCGCGCTTTGGATACCGATACGACCACTCACCACCCAATGATCGAGCCGGGACAGGTCTATCTGCCGCTGCTGCCAGAGCCTGGCCTGTTCTGGAACTGCGACCGGGGACGGCAGACTGGCGCACGCACTCACCAGCCACGTCATGACGACGAGCAGCCACCCGTTCCGGCGCACGCCGGTTTCGCTATGCATGAACCCCCGCTGCGCTTTAATTATTTGTGATCGAGCTTATCCATCACTTCCAGCAGGAATTTATTGCCGGGTGAGGCATCGAGAGCCTGTTTCCACACTGTCCGCGCGCCCTGCTGGTCACCCATGACCCACAACACCTCGGTGAGATGGGCGGCGATTTCCGAATCGGGATTGGCTTCGAGGGCACGCCGCAGATAACGCACCGCTTCCTCGTAATTACCCAAACGGTATTGCAGCCAACCCATGCTGTCGAGAACGAAATGGCTGTCGGGTCGCAATTCCATGGCGCGTTGGATATAACGCATGGCGTCGTCGTACCGGCGGGTGCGGTCGGCCAGAGTGTAACCCAGCGCATTGAGCGCGTCGGCATTGTCCGGCTCGCGGGCCAGGATACGCTTGAGGTCGTCTTCCATGATATCCAGTTTGTTCAGCTTCTCCGCCACCATGGCGCGGGAATACAGCAAATCCGTGTTGTCTGGCAACTCCTCCAAACCCGCGTTGAATACCTGCAAGGCCTCTTCATTGCGGCCGCCGTCGCGCAGCAACTGGCCTTCCACCGCATAGATACGCAAGGCCTGGGCGGGGCCGCGGGGGGTGATGGTACGCAGTTGGGCGCGGGCCTGATCGAGATCACCCTTTTGAGCCATCAGAAAAGCGATACGGATCTGGGCCTCGAGGGCGCTTTCGCCACGATCCACTTGGCTATACCACTTGATCGCCGCATCGGGATCTTTACGGAATTCCTCGGCGATACGACCCAGATAATAGGCGCTCTCCGCCACATAGGCCTTGTTGCCCCGATTGAGCTCCAGCAAGTACTTTTCGCCCTCGTCCACCCGCTCCAATTGCACGGCCACCATACCCAGCGCGAAGAGGATCTCGGGCTGGTTGGGCATCTGCTTATTCACGGCTTTAAATTGATCCAAGGCCTTTTCGAATTGCTTGGCATCCACCAGCAAACGGGCATAGGCGGTTCGCAGATCGGGATCCTTGGGATGATTCTTTACCGCCATTTCCAGCAAGGCGAGGGCCTCGGCGGCCTTGCCGCGCATAGTCAGAATCCGCGCCTGCTGCACCAAGGCATCCACCCGCTTGGGTTGCAGTTCGACCACGCGTTTGATGGCGTCCTCGGCCAGATCCAAGGCCCCGGTGCGCACCGCCAAGTGACTGAACGCGAGCAGGGCGGCGGGATCGTTGGGGCGGCCGGCAATCAGCCGCTGCATCACCTGTAAAGCGGCCTGCTTGTCTTGTTGGCGACCTAACAAGCCGGCGATCAGCATAAAACCGTTTTCATCATCGGCGCGCGTCTGGGCTAGCACTTCCTCTAATTGCCGCTGGGCTTCTTCGAGCTGGCCGTTACGGATATAAAGCGCGGTAAGCACCTGCCTGGCTTCGGTATTGGCGGCGTCCAGCTCAACCCACAGCTTGGCGGCATCTAAAGCATTTTCATTGTCGTGGGCGTAGACCGCCACCCGCGCCGCCCGCTCGGCCATCCGTACATCGCGAGTAGTCCGTCCCAACTCGAGATAGTGTTGAATAGCCACATCATATTGCCCGCGTTGCATGGCGACCTCGGCCACCAGCACCCGGTACATCACCTCCGGCTCCACCGATGTGGCCACCACCGGCTTGGATTCGAGGGCGGGAATCGCTGCCGGTTCCGGCGCCGAAACCAATGCGTCGCGGGCGGCCATAGGGGCGGCACAACCGGTCAGCAGGACCGGCACTATCACCAACAACGCTCTAATTTGGGAGCCTTCCATATGCATTCTCCGTACGACCGCAAGCCACAAGGTACAAATCTCATTCGCTAAAGACAAGTTTTCATCCACTATTACTTCATGCTAAATATAATTATTAGCTAAACTTGCCACCCACCCAAGAATTACCGCAGAATGATCAAAGTCTATGTCGGCCTAATGCCATGCCTCTATTAGCCTTTGGGATAAATCACAAAACCGCGCCGATCGCCATCCGGGAGCGGGTGGCATTCGCTCCGCCGCAAATCTCCGACGCCCTGCGGCAGCTCACCACCCTGCCCGCCGTGCAAGAAGCCGCTATTCTATCCACCTGTAACCGCACGGAAATTGTCTGCTGCGTGGAAGAAGATCACTCCCAGTCCGTGATCGATTGGTTCCAACACTATCACAAACTGCAGGGCGACGAGATCGGCCCTTATCTCTATCTCCACCCCGATCAATTCGCGGTGCGCCACCTGCTGCGGGTCGCTTCCGGCCTCGATTCCATGATTTTAGGCGAGCCGCAAATCCTCGGCCAGATGAAGGAGGCCTACCTCACCGCCCTGCAGAGCGGCACGGTCGGCACCCTGCTGGGCCGTTTGTTCCAGCATACCTTCGCGGTGGCCAAACAGGTCCGCACCGACACCGCCATCGGCTCCAGCCCCGTTTCGGTGGCCTTCGCCGCGGTGAGCCTGACCAAACAGTTCTTCAGCGACCTCTCCAAACACACGGCACTGCTGATCGGCGCGGGGGAGACCATCGAACTCACCGCCCGCCATCTCCATGAACACGGCATCGGCCGCATGATCATCGCCAACCGCACCGTGGAAAAAGCCCACGCCCTGGCCGCCGAATTCGGCGGCTATGCCATTTCCCTGGGCGACATCCCCGCCCACTTGGCGGAGGCCGATTTGGTGATCTCCTCCACCGCCAGTCAATTGCCCATCCTCGGCAAAGGCGCCATCGAACGGGCCATCAAACAACGCAAACACCGTCCGATGCTGATGATCGATATCGCCGTGCCGCGCGACATCGAGCCCGAGGCCGGCGAGTTGAATGATGTGTACCTGTATGCGGTGGACGATCTGCAAGAGATCATTCAAGAGGGTTTGCGCTCCCGGCAAGAGGCCGCCAAACAGGCGGAAGAAATCATCGAAAACCAAGTGGCGCGTTTCATGGGCTGGATCCGCTCGCTGGATGCGGTGGCCACCATCCGGGTGTTCCGCGACAACGCCGACGCGCTGCGTGACCAGGAACTCGCCAAGGCCAAACGTCTCTTGGCTCGCGGCATGCCGGTGGAAGAAGTCCTGTTTCAAATGGGCCGCGCCCTCACCAACAAACTGATACACTCGCCCAGCGTGCATATGCGCCAAGCCGGTTTCGAGGGGCGTTCCGACGTTCTCGACATCGCCCGTGAACTCTTCGATCTCAAAGATCCCCACTCGTAACATTCCGTCGTGAAACCCTCGATACGCAGCAAATTGGAGACGCTCTCCGAACGGCTGCAGGAGCTCAATGCGCTCCTCGCCGATCCGGATGTCATCACGTCGCAAGAACGCTTTCGCGACCTGTCGAAAGAATACGCCCAGCTCAACCCGGTGGTGGCCTGTTTCGAGCGCTATCAAGGCGCGGTCGCCGACATCGCCGCGGCGCGGGCGATGATGCAGGATCCTGACCTCGACGTGCGGCAGATGGCGGATGAAGAACTCCAGCAGGCCACCGCCCGCGCCGCGGCGCTGGAAGTGGAATTGAGCAAACTCCTGCTGCCGACCGACCCGCTCGACCACAGCAACATCTTCCTCGAAGTCCGCGCCGGCACCGGCGGCGACGAGGCGGCGATCTTCGCCGGCGATTTGTACCGCATGTATTCCCGCTACGCCGAACAACAGGGCTGGCAGAGCGAAATCATCAGCGAAAGTCCCGGCGAACACGGCGGTTACAAGGAAGTGGTCCTGCGCCTGATCGGTCACGGGGTGTATTCGCGGCTCAAATTCGAATCCGGCACCCACCGGGTGCAACGCGTGCCGCAGACCGAGGCGCAAGGCCGCATCCACACCTCGGCCGCCACCGTCGCGGTGCTGCCGGAAGTGGAAGAAATCCATCACATCGCCCTCAATCCCGCCGATCTCAAGGTGGACACCTATCGCGCCTCCGGCGCCGGCGGTCAACACGTCAACAAAACCGATTCGGCGATCCGCATCACTCATCTGCCTTCGGGGATGGTGGTGGAATGCCAGGACGAACGTTCGCAACACAAAAACCGCGCGCGCGCCATGTCGCTGTTGCAGGCCAAGCTGCTCTCCGCCGAGCGCGACAAACAGGCCGCGCAGCAATCGGAGACCCGTCGCCTGCAAGTCGGCAGCGGCGACCGCTCGGAACGCATCCGCACTTATAATTTCCCGCAGGGACGCATCACCGATCACCGCATCAATCTCACCCTCTACAAACTCGAAAGCATTATCCAGGGCAATCTGGACGAACTCATCGACCCGCTGATCAACGAACACCAGACCGAACAGCTGGCGGCGCTGAGCGAATAACGACGCGGGCCATGAACGCGAATCACTCGACACATTCACTGACTATCGCGGCCGCTCTGACCGCCGCGCGGGTGCGGCTCGCCGGCACGCACACCGACAGCGCCGACCTCGATGCGGAAGTGTTGCTCGCTCACACACTTGATAAACCACGCAGCCATCTGCGCGCTTGGCCGGAACAGGCTTTGCTGCCGCGACATCAGCACGCTTATTTCGACCTGATCGACCGCCGTGCCGCCGGTCAACCGGTGGCCTATCTCACCGGCCAGCGCGAATTCTGGTCGTTGAATCTCCGTGTCGACGTCCATACTCTGATTCCCCGCCCCGACACCGAACGCCTGGTGGAATTGGCCTTGGAGCGGATTCCACCGGACCGCGACTATCACTGCGCGGACATCGGCACCGGCTCGGGCGCGATCGCGCTGGCCATCGCAAGCGAGCGGGCGCGTTGCCGGGTCATCGCCACCGACATCTCAGCGCAAGCCCTCGCGATCGCCGCGCACAATGCAGATAACCTCGGCCTCACCAATCTGAATTTCCGCCAAGGCGACGCCACCGCCGCGCTGCATGGCGAACGCGTCGACATGATTTGTTCCAATCCGCCTTATCTTGCCGAAGACGACCCGCATCTGCTCGACGGCGATTTACCAGCCGAACCGCGCGGTGCGCTGGTAGCGGGACCGACCGGTTTGGAAATGATCACCCAACTCGCGCAGACCGCGCCGGCCCATCTGCGCGCGCGGGGCTGGTTGATGCTGGAGCATGGCTATCGGCAAGGCCCGGCGGTGGCGGAATTACTGGTCCTGCTGCGCTATCATCAAGTACACACCTTTTCCGACTACGCGGGCCGGCCGCGGGTCACACTCGGCCAACGAGGCTGACCATGAATACACAACACCTGTCACGCGCCTTGGTCAACCAATTGCTGGAACACGCCCAGCACTATCCGCAACAGGAAGTCTGCGGTCTGCTCGGCGGCCGCGCTGGCGTGCCGGTGAGCTGTTATCCCATCGCCAATAGCGCTGGCGTGCCGCAGCGCTTGTTCACCATGGACCCCGCGCAACAAATCGCGGCGCTGCGCAGCATGCGCGAGCGCGGCGAAACGCTGTACGCCATTTACCATTCGCATCCGAATACGCCGCCGGTTCCTTCCCGAACCGACATCGAGGAGGCCGCCTATCCCGAAGTGGTTTATCTCATCGTCTCACTGCAAACCAAAGGCGTGCTGGAACTGCGCGGCTATCGCTTGTGCGAAGATGCGGTCGTCGAAATTCCCTTGGAGATTAGCGACTGAACTAGGCACGATTGGCGTTGAGGCACCAAACATTTCATCACACTGAAATCAGCCAGCCGTACCCGCTCTCCGCTTTATGAAAGCTCTGAATAATTCCATCCTGGAATTCTCAGAGCACGGAAAGCGAAAAATGTGATTTTCGCTTTCCTTCATTTTCAATGGCCTGCCGCCATTGAAAATGGCGGCACATCCCTGTGCCGCAGGAACCTCTGAATAAATCAGAGGTTCCTTATTTATAAAATAGACTCCGAAATTTTTTACGGCGCACCGCTAACACTCACTAACCCGTGCGGCGCAGCGGCGTTGATGCAGGGCCGCTTCCCACAGCGGTAAACGCGCGGCCATCTCCTCACCCACGAACAGCTGCGGCAACGAGGGCATCAAACCCTCGGTTCGTTCCCGCTGCGCGATGTGTGCCGCGGCGTTGGCGAAGGCCCGCAACAAGGGCACGCCCTGGGCCAGCTCGTCGCGGAAATAGGCCTCGCCGAAATAAGTGAAGTCGCGATCGGTGTCGCAACCGAAAGACGTGCGGTCCGCCGCGGCGGCGGTCATCACCACGCTATAGGGATCGCGCAAACCCGCCACATAACCGCCGGAATAACAGGCGGAGACGATGATGATGCGCCATTTAATGCCGGACGCGTCCAAACCGGCCATGAGTTGCGCCGGCGTAAGCGGGTTGAGCGCCAGCGGCGCGAAGTTCACCGCTAATTCAAAATCATCGGAACCATGGCTGGTGAGAAACAACATCAGCACATCCTCGGCGGGATCCATCAACTGGCCGATATGTCGCAAAGCGGTATTCAAGTTGGTCACCGAAGCGATGGGCGTGGCTTCGGCGGTCGCCGGATTATTCACCAAGCTCAGCGAACGATCACGGGTGTCCAGCTTTTCATCGCTCAAGGTCCGTGCATAGGCGACCTCTTTGGCGAAAACCGCTTGCGAGGCGTCCCCGGCGAAACCGATGAAGTAGGTGTCACTCACGCCAGGACGCTGCGGCCGCAGCGCGGCGAGAGTCCGCTCCATCAAGGCGGGCTGATTATAAAATACCGCTTCGGCATCGACGGCCGGCAGCGCGGCCTCGTCCGGCGGCGCCGCGCTCCAAAATTCGCCGAGTCCCACCCGGGTCAACGGCAGTAGGATCATCAGCGCCATGAGCATGAAACCACCCGCCGCGCCCGGCAGGCTGCGGCCCAGGATCAAATACCCCGCCCGCGCTATCGCCAGTGACAGCCATGACCAGTACCCCACGGATATCCAGACCATGGCCCGCGGATCAGCATTCGCCGCCAGCTCTTCCACCGCCAACATCAGAGCGGTGAGCGGCAAGGCGGCGCTCAAGATTAAAATGGGCAAACCCAAGGCTACGCCGGGCATCCGGCTCCAGTGGCTCACCAGATACGCGGCGAACAAACCGCATAACCACAGCAGGGCATAATCAGCGAAAGCGTAGACATTCAGCTCGGAACCAGACGGCATGTGCAACCAGTCGGCAAAAAACAGCAGGCCGGTCAGCAAGGCGATCAATAAAACCAACTGATCGGCGCCAATTCGATAATCAGCGGAATCCAGCTTGCGTAATAACAACAAGCGCTGGCCCGCGCGAAGATTCATTAACAACGCGTTCATTGCATACACTGTCCGCAAAATCCTGTCACGACGCGCTTTCAAACGATAGGGCGCCGCGAACCATTCTAACGATACCGTCCGCTGAAGCCCCTCAATTTATTTTGACGCGCAGCTGCGCATGACCCGCCGCGGCTTGCGCCGGGCATATCGACAAGCCATACTCAAAACTAGACTCATGGTCGCCACGTTTTCCAAGCGTAGTGACGACAGATCCATTTCCTGGAGCCGACAAGGGAGTGATGACGTGCAACATAACTGTTATCGCGCCGGGTCTCAACCGCGGCTCTTTGCCTGACTCAACTGCATAAAATCGCATAATGAAATGCTGACTCCCAAACGAGGAACGACGACTATTCCAGCTATGAGACGGTAAAGCCATACGACAGCAGGGGACTTCATGCTCGCACCGATGCTCAGCGCTACTCATTACGCGTACAATCCCCACGCCGTCCCTTTATTCATCACCGCCGCCGTCACGCTGCTGCTGGGCGTGCTCACAGTGGTGCGCGAAAAGGGATCGCGCGCCGCACCGCCACTCACCGTCCTAATCCTCGCCCTGTTCATTTGGGTATTCGCGTATGCCTGGATGTATCTGGCCACCGACCCGGCGGTCGCCATGAATTGGGCCCGGCTGGCCCATATCGGCATCATCATCATCCCGGCCGCTACCTACCATTTCACCGTGGTGGTGGTCGATCGCGTCGCGCAATGTAAACAATGGCTGCGGGCGGCGTGGGCCATCACCGCGCTGTTCATCGCGCTGTGTTTCGGCACGGACTGGTTTCTCGGCGCACCCGAGCGTTATTCATGGAGTTATCATCCCCGCTACGGTGGGGCCGGCCTGGCTTTCATAATCTTTCTCGTGCTGATCTGGATAACCGATATACGGCTCTTCTGGCAGGCCTATCGTCGCGCCCGAGCCGGCAGCAACAACCAACGCCGCGCCAAATATCTCGGCCTGTTTTTCACCTTGGGCATTTTCGGCAGCGCCGACTTCGCCCCCGCCTTCGGCGTCGCGCTGTTACCGCTTGGTTATATTGGGGTGGTCTTGTTGGCCGTATTGGTAGCTTATGTCACTTGGCGCTACCGGCTGATCGATATCACACCGGCTTACGCCGCACAGAAAATCATCGAAACCATCAACGACGGTCTGGTACTGATGGATACCGACGGTATCGTGCGCCTCGCCAATCAGACTGCATGCGACATGCTCGGTTATAGCAATGAAGGTATCTTGGGCACCGGCCTCGGTGACGCGCTGGGCCTGAAAACCGAAACGCTACAAATCTTGTTGGATGACAAGCCCCTCAGCCATTACGAAACCGTCTATCCGCACCCTGACGGCACAGCCCGCCATCTCAGCATCTCCACCTCGATCATGCGCGACCGCGACGGCACGCCCGGCTCGTTCGTTTGCGTGCTGCGCGACATCACCGAACACAAACACGCCGAGGAAAAGATCCACCAACTCGCTTATTACGACGGCCTCACCCAACTACCCAATCGCGAACACTTGCGCCAACGCCTGGAAACCGCCCTGGTGGCCGCGCGTCACGGCCATCATCAACTCGCGATACTCTTTCTCGACCTCGATCATTTCAAGCGCATCAACGATAGTCTCGGTCACAGCGTGGGCGACCAGTTGCTGCACTTGGTCGCCGAACGCCTGCGCCAAAGTGTGCGCGACACCGGCCACGGCGACAACCCGGGTCGGGACAATGAAAGTCTGGTAGCGCGCCTGGGCGGCGACGAGTTCGTGATCGTCGCCTATCCCCTCACCCGCGCCGATGAGGCGCGCCAAATCGCCGAGCGCCTGCTGCGGATTTTTCTGCGGCCCTTCCGTTTACAGGAACACGAGGTCTTCGTCGGCGCCAGCATCGGCATCAGCCTCTTTCCGCGCGACGGCGACAATGCCGAGGAATTGCTCAAACATGCCGATACCGCCATGTACGCCGCCAAAGGCGCCGGCCGGGGCGGTCACCAAATTTATGCGACACAAATGAGCGTGGGTTCCAGCGAGCGATTTTCCCTGGAAAGCGCGCTGCACAAGGCCATCGCCGAAGACCAGCTGGTTTTGCATTATCAAGCACAATTCGATGTGGGCCGGCAGTGCGTGATCGGCGTCGAGGCCTTGTTACGCTGGCAGCACCCGCAACGCGGCCTGCTGCGGCCCGACGCCTTTCTCACTTACGCCGAGGAATCAGGCTTGATCATCCAGATCGGCGCATGGGCCTTGCGTAATGCCTGCCACCAAGCCAAACGCTGGCACGCCGAAGCTTGGCCGCGGCTGCGCATCGCCGTCAACGTCTCCAAACGCCAGCTCCAGCATCCCACCTTCACCACCCTGGTCAAAGAGGTCCTGCATGAAACCGGCTTGCCGGCGCATTGTCTCGCCCTCGAACTCACCGAATCGGCGCTCACCAGCGCCGAACATCTCATCATGAGCCACTGCCAAACCCTGGCCCAGCTGGGAGTCCGACTGATCATCGACGATTTCGCCACTGGCTATTCCTCGTTACGCCATCTCAAACAACTCGCCGTCAGCGGCCTCAAAATCGATTGCGCCTTTCTGCGCGACATCACCCACAACGCCGACGACGCCGCCATCGCCGGCGCCATCATCGCCCTCGCCCGCGGCTTGGATTTGGAAGTCATCGCCGAAGGCGTGGAAAACCAGGCGCAACTGGATTTTTTACTCGAACATGACTGCCGCTTGGTCCAAGGTCAGCTACTCGGCGCGCCGGTGCCCGCCGCCGAATTGATGGCCGGCACTCCCCGTCATTAGCGGGGTGCTGAAAAAGCGCGTCTCGCGCGAGCAGTCAGCACCACATCAGAAGCAAAAAATGCCTTGGCTATTTTTATACCGCCTCGTTAACTGCGCAGACGATCCGGCCGCGCACCTCGCCGTTCATCAAGCAGACCTCCATCACACGCCACCGGCCAAGGCTTGACAGTGGGAGGCGACCGGCTTTAAATCGGCGCCACGGCGCAACTGCGTCGCACTGGCTGCAGTGGCCAAAAAGGAGACCCGTATGGCTGAACCGACGATCGCAAAACAATCCCCCTATATTGTGCAGCTGGAGCCAGGCGATTACTGGTGGTGCGCTTGCGGCAAATCCGCGAACCAACCCTTCTGCGACGGTTCGCACAAAGGCAGCGAATTTTCCCCGGTCAAATTCACCGTCACCTCGAAAGCGCCCCTCACCCTCTGCGGCTGCAAACACAGTAACGACAAACCGTATTGCGATGGCACTCACCAGAGTCTTTAAGCGCTGCGGCCGGAATGGCTTTATGGCGACCGCCTTGTTTCGTTAACCACGCTGCTTGTTGAGCGGCGAAAAAAAACGGGCGCCCCGGGCGCCCGTAACCGACCGACGTATCTCGTATATTAGAGGTTGTAACCGCGCTCGTCGTGCAGCGCGATATCCAATCCTTCCGTTTCCTGCTCTTCGGTGACTCGCAAACCTATCACCACATCCAGCACCTTCAAGATGATGAAGGTGGCGACGGCGCAGTAGATCACGGTGATGGCCACGCCCTTGATCTGGGTCCACACCTGGCTGCCGATCTGGATGTCGGAAACGCCGCCCATGCTGGTCGCGGCGAAAACGCCAGTGAGCACCGCGCCGACGATGCCGGCCACCGCATGCACGCCGAATACATCCAGCGAGTCATCGTATTTGAGCGCGCGCTTGAGTTTGGTGGAAGCGAGGAAAGCCAGCACACCCGCCGCCAAACCGATGATCAGTGCACCCATCGGCCCCACGTAACCCGAGGCGGGGGTGATGGCGACCAGACCCGCCACCGCGCCGGAGGCGATGCCGAGCACGCTGGGTTTACCGTGACTCAACCACTCGCTGAACATCCACGCCAGCGCGGCGGCGGCGGTGGCGATCTGAGTCACGGCCATGGCCATGCCCGCGGTGCCGTTGGCCGCCACCGCCGAACCGGCGTTGAAACCGAACCAGCCCACCCAGAGCATGGAAGCGCCGACCACCGTCAACACCAGGCTGTGCGGCGGCATGGCGGTGGTCGGCCAGCCTTTACGCTTGCCCAACACCAGCGCCGCCACCAGGCCGGCGATACCGGCGTTGATGTGCACCACGGTACCGCCCGCGAAGTCGAGCACGCCCATATCCCAGAACAAACCGCCGGGGCCGCTCCACACCATGTGAGCGATGGGGGCGTACACCACCAGCGACCAAATGCCCATGAACCACAACATGGCGGAAAACTTCATGCGCTCGGCGAAAGCGCCCACCATCAAGGCCGGGGTGATGATCGCGAAGGTCATCTGGAAGGTCATGAACACGGTCTCGGGAATCGCAGCGGTTAAGCTCGCCACCGTCACACCCGACAAGAACAGCTTGTTCAAACCCCCGATGATGGAGTTGAGATTGGTGACCCCCGCCTGCATGCCCGTAGTGTCGAAGGCCAGACTGTAACCGATGACCATCCACAAAATAGTAATGAGCGAGGTGATGGCGAAACACTGCATCAAGACCGACAAGACGTTTTTCGCCCGCACCATGCCGGCATAAAACAAGGCGAGACCCGGAATGGTCATGAACAAGACCAGGGCCGTGGAGGTGAGCATCCAGGCGGTATCGCCGGAATTGAGCGTGGGGGTGGGTGCCGCCGCTTCGACGATGGTCTCCGCCGCCGGCGCTTCTTCGGCGAGCATGTCAACCGCGGGGGTTTCGAGCATGGGCGTTTCGGCCGTAGGTGCCGTGTCCTCAGCCATAGCCGTGGGCAACATGCAGATCATCAAGAGTGCCGATAAGAAAACACCGATTACATTTTTATTTAACTTCATGATTAACTCCTCCGCTTACAAAGCGTCCGGGCCGGATTCACCCGTGCGGATACGAATGGCTTGATCCAGATTGAAGACAAAGATTTTTCCGTCGCCGATCTTGCCGGTGTTCGCGGATTTGGTGACGCTCTCGATCACCCGATCGAGCATGGCGTCATCAATCGCCACTTCCAGTTTCACTTTGGGCAAAAAATCCACCACGTATTCGGCGCCCCGATATAACTCGGTATGACCTTTTTGCCGGCCAAATCCCTTGACCTCGGTGACGGTGATGCCCTGCACCCCGATCTCCGACAGTGCCTCGCGCACGTCGTCCAGTTTGAATGGTTTAATAATCGCTACGACTAGCTTCATGGATATCTCTCCTCGAATCAGAATCCCACGCGCCGGATTGCATCCCCCTGCCCTGGGCCGAGCACGACCCACCGGAACAACCCTGGTCTATTTGCGCGGGTACAGCTTGCGGCGCCTCGCCAAACGGTCTACGGTCTAGCCTTGAGCATGATATGTGCCACTCGAAAAATAGGCTGTATTTCAGCAATATGATTAGGATCCGGCGTTTTTCAGACCTGCTAGGCGCACCATCTTGGATGTGATAAAAAAGCCTCGCACCAATCTAGTGCTCCGCTCTCTGGTACACTTTTTATGAATTGCAGTAGACTGGCCCCACGCGTTAAACGAACCCGACGAGGAACAGCACCATGATGGATCCCCACCTACTCGACCAACTCGCGGAGCGGCTGGCCAAGGCCCTGCCCCCCGGCGTGCGCGAGCTCCAGCAGGACGCCGAGAAAAACTTCCGGGCGATTTTGCAAAGCGGCTTCGCCAAACTGAATCTGGTCACCCGCGAAGAATTCGACGTACAAACCGCGCTACTGGCCCGCACCCGTTTGCAGCTCGACGCGCTGGAACGGCAGATTGCCACACTGGAAGGCCACGGCCAACCGCACAAACCGGGCGTTTAATCCTGGCGGATAAGCCCGTTTCTCGGGAATAATGCCGGAGACAAGACGCCGCCCACGGTGGGCGACGACTCACTCACGTACACCGGCCTCACCAAGAAAGGCGCACCGTGTCCCTCGCTGTCATCCACACCCGCGCGCAGGAAGGCATCAGCGCACCGGCCGTCACCGTCGAGGTGCACCTCGCCAACGGTTTACCCGGCCTGTCGATCGTCGGCCTGCCCGAGACCACCGTCAAAGAAAGCAAGGACCGGGTGCGCGCCGCGCTATTGAACGCGCAATTCGACTTTCCCGCGCGGCGCATCACCATCAACCTGGCGCCAGCCGATCTGCCCAAGGACGGCAGCCGGTTCGACCTGCCCATCGCGCTCGGCATCCTCGCCGCCTCCGGGCAGATTCCCGCCGAGGAATTATCAAGCTACGAATTCGTCGGCGAGCTCGCGCTCACCGGCGAATTGCGCAGCGTCCGCGGCGCTCTGCCCTTCGCCCTGCACAGCCGCCAAGCGGGCCGCGCGGTGATTCTGCCGCGGATCAACGCCGACGAAGCGGTGCTGGCGCGGGACGCCGTGGTGTTCGGCGCTCGGCATTTGCTGGAAGTGTGCGAACATCTGCGCGGCACAACCCGTATCGTGCCGCACGTACTCACGGAAAATCCGGCGACGACACCCGCGCCACATGACCCGGATTTGCGCGACGTGCGTGGTCAACATCACGCCAAACGCGCCCTGGAAATCGCCGCCGCCGGCGGTCACAACTTATTGTTCATCGGTCCGCCGGGCACCGGCAAAACCATGTTGGCTTCGCGGCTCACTTCCATTCTGCCGCCGCTGAGCGAAGAGGCCGCCCTGGAAGCAGCGGCCATCGCCTCGATCAGCGATCAGGGTTTCACCGCCGCGTTATGGGGCCGCCGCCCCTACCGCGCTCCGCATCACACCGCGTCGGCGGTGGCCTTGGTGGGCGGCGGGTCACAGCCGCGCCCCGGCGAAATCTCGCTGGCCCATCACGGCGTGTTGTTTCTCGACGAATTACCCGAGTTCGATCGCCGTGTGCTCGAAGTGCTGCGCGAACCCTTGGAGTCGGGGCGCATCGTCATCTCCCGCGCCGCGCGCCAGGCGGAATTCCCCGCGCGTTTTCAATTGATCGCGGCGATGAATCCCTGTCCCTGCGGTTACCTCGGCGACGCCGGCGGCCGCTGCCGTTGCAGCGCGGAAAACGTACTGCGTTACCGCGCCCGCCTGTCCGGCCCCCTGCTTGACCGCATTGATTTACACGTCGAGGTGCCGGCGCTGCCGCACGAACAGTTACGCGGCGCGCAAACCGCGAAGGAGCCATCCAGCCTCGAAGTGCGCGAGCGTGTGCATGCCGCCCAGGCACGGCAAATGGCGCGGGCGGGCAAGCTCAATCATCATTTGACGACGACAGAAACGGAACGCACCTGCGCGCTGGATAAGACCGCGGAGAATTTATTGGAGCAGGCAGTGGCGCAGCTGGGTTTGTCGGCGCGGGCTTTTCATCGCGTGCTGCGGGTGGCGCGCAGCATCGCCGATCTGGCGGGCGAGCCCGCGATTCAGGCCGCCCACATCGGCGAGGCGATTTCTTATCGGCGCTTGGATCGCGCGCCGCGCGTGATTACCAATACTCTTTCAATGGCGCCCCAGTGACACCCTGTTCAATTCACTCACTCGGTGACTGCTACTTGTCACTGTTCGGCTAAATCACCTACTACCTCACACCTCCGCTCGCGCCGGCGGCACCGGTCGGGGCTGGCGCTGCTCGTCCACCGCCACAAAGGTCAGGGTGGCTTGGGTGACCTTGATGCAATCGTCGGGCTGGCGGTTACGCTCGGCGAAAACCTCGACCTCCACGGTGAGCGAGGTGCGTCCCACCCGCACCACCTCGGCATAACAGCTGATGAGGTCACCGACGAACACCGGCCGATGGAACTCGAAGGAATTGACCGCCACCGTCACCACCCGCCCTTGGGCGCGGCGCAAAGCGGCGATGCTGGCGGCGATATCCACCTGCGACATGATCCAGCCGCCGAAGATATCGCCCGAGGCATTGGTGTCGGTGGGCATGGCGACTATGCGCAAAGTCGGATCGCGGTCTTGCGGCAGACAAGGTGAGATCATGCGTTGCTTGCTTTCCATCAATGTCCCTCGTAGAGCCGGTCCACCTCGTCACGGAACTGAGCGAGGATACGCTCGCGACGTACTTTGAGGGTCGGCGTGAGCAAGCCGTTTTCGATGGTCCATGGTAACAGACTCACCGCTACCCGCCGCACCTGCACATAACCGGGGAAACCGCGCACCTGGGCGGCGATACAGCCCAGCGCCCATTTCTCCACCGCCTTGCAACGCAGCGCGTCAGCCGCCTCCGGATCGATGCCCAGACTTTGCGCCACCGTCTTCCAGCGTTCAGGCGTGAGCACTACCAGCGCGCTCAAATACGGCCGGCCTTCGCCGATCACCAGCACATGTTCGAAAACCGGATCGCGGGCGATGGCGGTTTCCATATCCGCCGGCGGCAATTTTTCGCCGTTGGCGAGCACGATGATCTCCTTGAGCCGACCGGTTATGAAGACGTGCCGACCTTCGATGCGCGCCACATCACCGGTGTGTAGCCAGCCGTCGCTATCGATCAAGGCCGCGCTCGCCTCGGGTTTATTCCAATAGCCCAGACACACATTGGGTCCGCGCACCAGCAACTCGTCATTATTGCCAAGGCGCACCTCCACATCCTGCAACGGCAGGCCCACACTGGCCGGGATATTGTCATCAAGCTTATTGGCGCACACCACCGGACTGGTCTCGGTGAGGCCGTAACCTTGAATCAGCGGCAGACCCAAACCGACGAACACCCGGGCGATGGCCGGCGACAGCGGCGCGCCGCCGCACACCGCCACCCGTACTCGTCCGCCCATTTTGGTCAGCAGTTTGCGGGCCACCACTTTTTCCAGCAGCGGCCATGACAACTGTTGTATCCGCCACGGCACTCGGCCCTGGCGGTGTTCGAAACGCTGCCAACCCACCTCCACCGCCGACTCGAATAAGCGCCGCGCCAGGGGCGGCTGTTCATCGAGCTGGGCGCAGAGTTTGGCGTAGATGCGTTCGTAGATACGCGGCACGGAAATAAGAATGGTGGGCCGCACGCTGAGCAGATCTTCCGGCAACTGGGGAATGGAACGCGCGTAAGCCACCGTCGCCCCCGCCATCATCGGCAGGTAATGACCCACGGTGCGTTCGAGGGCGTGCGACAAGGGCAGAAAGGATAAAAAGACATCGTCACCGGTAACCGGCACCGTGCGCGAGCAACTGTAGGCGTTGCTCAAAATATTGCGGTGGCTGAGCATCACGCCCTTGGGATGGCCGGTGGTGCCCGAGGTGTAGACCAGGGTCGCGAGCTCGTCGGACGCGCCTTCCACCGTACGCAACTCGCCGCCGTCGACGGGCAGCCAGGCGCTCAACACGGTGAGTGCGGGATCCATCGCCTCGAACGGCTTCACCACCACGATGCGGGCGAGCTCAGCGAGTTGACCACGCACCTCGCGCAACGCCTCCCAATGCTCGGCGCCGCCGATCAGCAGGAACTTGGCCCCGGCGTCACGCAAAATATATCCGGCGTTTTCCGCGCGGTCGTTGACGTAGAGCGGCACCACCACTAGGCCCAGCCCCAGGGCGGCCTGTTCGAAGCACACCCATTCGCGGCCGTTTTGCACCATCACCGCCACGCGGTCGCCGGGTTGCAAACCATCCTGCAGCAGGGCCGATTGCCAGCGCGCCACTTGGCGGGCCATATCGGCCCAGCGCGCAGTCTGCCACTCCATGGTGGTTTCATCGAAAGCACGGTAGGCCGGCGCGTCGGGACTGCGCCGTACCCGTTCGCGGAACAGCCCCGCCAGGGTTACCGCTGCTTGGGGAGTAATAATGTCCGGTACGGCATCTGACATCGGCGCCTCATCAGGTTGTATTACGCGGATTGCCATCCCTCGTCGGGCTGGAAAATCTGGCCGTGTTCTCGGGTCAATTGTTCCAGGCGTCGCCGCACCGCCAGCGCGCCGGTGTGGTGCGCGAAGTGCAGCGGCCCGCCGCGGAAGGGCGCGAAGCCGGTGCCGAAGATCATGCCTGCGTCGAGCAGATCGGCATCTTCTACTACGCCTTCGCGGAGACAAGCCATCGCTTCGTTGAAGTAACGAAACATCAGCCGGTCGGTGATATCCGCCGGTGGTTGATACCCCTTGGGCGGTTTGACGAACACCGGCTGGTCGCCTTGATACGTATAAAAACCGCGACCACTCTTCTTGCCGAGATGACCGGCGGCGACCAGTTCACGCAGCCGCGGCGGCACCTCGCCACGCTGCAATTGCTTGGAAAGAATCTCCGCCACCGAGAGACAAATGTCGAGGCCCACGGTATCGGCGAGCAGGATGGGCCCCATCGGCATGCCGAACTCGGTGGCGGCGGCGTCGATCACCGTCGCCGGCACGCCTTCCGCTTCCAAGGCCACCGCCTCCAGCAGATACGGCATCAATACCCGGTTCACCAAAAAGCCCGGCGAACTTTTCACCGGCAGGGGCAGGCGATCGATCTGCCGCACGAAGGCCGCGGCCTGTTTCGCCATCTCGGCTGACGTCCGCGTGCTGGCCACCACCTCCACCAACTGCATTTGCGCGACCGGGTTGAAAAAGTGCACGCCGACTAGACGTTCGGGACGTTGCAGCACTTCGCTCAAGGTCTCCAGCGGGATGCTCGACGTGTTGGTGGCGAGCAGCGCGTCGGCGCGGATGAGCGGTTCGATCTCCCGATAAAGGTTCTGTTTCGCCCTCACATCCTCGAAGATGGCCTCGATGATCACATCGGCGCGCCGCAGACCCGCGCCCGCCCGATCCGGCTGCAAGCGGTCCATCGCGGCCTGCACCAGCCGTGGCAATTTCAATTTCTTTTTATACAAAGCCTGCGCGCGTTTCATCACCCGGCCCAAGGCCTCGGGATTGCGATCCTGCACCGTGACTCGCAAACCGCGCAGCGCGCACCAGGCGGCGATGTCGCCGCCCATCACCCCGGCGCCGATCACATGCAGGTGTTTGGCGTTGAAATCCGCGCCGCGGCCCAGCGACTTCAGACGCTCCTGTAGAAAAAATACCCGCACCAGATTACGCGCGGTGTCGCCGGTCACCAGGCGCGCCACCGAACGGGCTTCTTCGTGCATCATCCGCTCACGGTCGCCGGCGTATTCCGCCCACAGATCGATCAGCGCATAAGGTGCGGGATAGTGTTGCGGCGGCGCCTTCTCCGCGACCTTCTTGCGCAACATGGACGCCAGCAGCGGCCGCACCATACCGTGATGAGTGATGCGCTGGAAAAATTTCGGCTGATGCGGTTGAGGCTGTTCCAGCACCATCGTCTCGGCGGCGCGCCGCAACTGCCGTGCGGGCACGGCGTAATCCACCAAGCCCATTTTCTGCGCCTGGCGCGCTTCCACGGTGCGGCCGCTCAACATCAAGTCCATCGCCGCCGGCGCGCCAATCAGCGGCGGCAAACGCACGGTGCCGCCGAAGCCGGGATGAATACCGAGTTTCACCTCGGGCAAACCCAGCCGTGTGCGCGGATCGTCCTCGGCGACACGATAACGGCAGGCCAGCGCCAGCTCCATGCCGCCGCCCAGGCAAAAACCGTGAATCATCGCGACGGTGGGAAACGGCAAGGCCTCGAGGCGATTCAACACGGCCTGACCGCGGCCGACCAGTTCCGTCGCCTCGTCAAAATTAGTCAGCGCGGTGAATTCCTTCACATCGGCGCCGGCGATGAAACCGTTGGCCTTGGCCGAATAAATCACCAGACCACTCGGCCGCTCGGCGGCAAGCGCACCGATGATGGTTTGCAGTTCTTCCAACACGTCTTTGGCCAGCACATTGGCGCCGGCCTCGGCTTTATCGATGGCCAGCCAGGCGATGCGCTTGGCGTCGATCGCCAAGCGCCAGTGTTTATAAATCAGATCATCGGCCATGGTTCAACCCTCGCTTTCCAGCAACATGGCGCCGCCCTGGCCGCCGCCGATGCACAAACTGGCGATGCCGCGGCGGCCGCCGCGTTGTTGCAACACGTGTAACAGATGGAGCACGATGCGCGCGCCGCTGGCGCCCACCGGGTGGCCGAGGCTGACACCGCCGCCGTCGACGTTGAGGCGTTCGCGGGGGATCTCGCCCACCGCGTGATCCCAACCGAGTTCGACGCGGCTATAGGTCTCGTCTTTCAACGCGGCCAGCACCGCCAGCACTTGTGCGGCGAAGGCCTCGTTGATTTCCCAATAGTCGATGTCGTTCACACTGAGCTTGCCGCGTTGCAACAGCGGCGCCATGGCGTTGGCGGGGCCTAGCCCCATTTGCGCGGGATCGACGCCGGCCCATTGGCTGTCGACGATGCGGCCCAATATCGGCAGCCGGTATTTTTTCACCGCGTCTTCGCTGGCAAGAATCAACAGCGCCGCACCGTCGGTGATCTGCGCGCTGTTGGCGGCGGTGACCAGGCCGAATTTCCTGTCGAACACCGGCTTCAATTTGCCGAGTTTGGCCATGTCGCCGTCGCGGCGCAGGCCGTCGTCCTCGCCGTAGACCTTGCCCGTGCCGTCGTACAACAATTCGATTTCGCCGAGCCGCCCTTCGTCTTGCGCGGTGGCGAGCCGGCGGTGGCTCTCCAGGGCGAAGGCGTCCATCTCTTCACGGCTGATCTTGAAACGGTAAGCGAGATTCTCGGCGGTCTGGCCCATGTTCAAACCGACCAGCGGATCGGTGAGACCGCGCAGCAGGCCGATTACCGGCGCGAGATGGGCGGGCCGCAATTTGGTAAGTGTCTTGGCACGCGCGCCGAGATTACGCGCCGCGCCCCACTGCGCCAGCCAGGCCACCATGGCCTCGCTCAACAACACCGGCGCGCGGCTCATGGCTTCGACGCCGCCCGCCAGGATGAGATCGGAGCGGCCGGCGGCGATGTCGTGAAAAGCATTGTCGAGGGCCTGCATGCCCGAAGCGCAATTACGTTGCACGGTCCAGGCCGGCGTGCGCTGGTCACAGCCCAGCCGCAGCGCTACCAATCGTGCGATATTGGCCTCATCGGGGCCGGGCATGACGCAGCCGAGTATCACTTGATCGAAGGCGGCGGGTTCGAAAGGCTGGCGCAGCAACAAGGGCCGGCCGGCACCCACCGCCAGATCGGCGGCACTGAACGGCCCCGGCCCGCCCTTGGCCTTCAATTGTGGGGTACGCGCGCCGTCGACGATGTAGACCGGCCGTCCGTGATTCATCGCGCCATCAGGCATGAGAATGCCTCCTCAAATAGTCTTTGGAAAATTCATCGACGGTGATCACTTCGCGCCGCAATTTTTCGGCGACCCGCACCCGTTCGGCATCATAGTGGTCAATGACCCCGTGCGCCACGGCGAGTTCGACCAGCTCCAGCAACGGCGCCCTGGGCAAGACACCTCCCTTGACAGCCTTGTCGAGGACTTTTTCCACCGCCTCGGCGCGCTCCACTTCATGTAAAGCCAGCTCCAGTCGGCCCAGGGCCTGGTCAGGGTCGGCGGGCACGAACATGCCGGCGGTGAGGCGGTCACGCGCCGCGGATGGTGTCAGCAGCAGACTCGCCACTTGATGACCGAGCTGGTCGTCCGGCGGCGAGTAAGGTTTGCCGAGCGGGAAGATCAGCGCGCGCAACAGCCAGGCCAGCGGCCGTTGCGGAAAGTTTTTCAACACGCCATCCAACGCCGTTTGCAAGTGCTGCAAGGCATCTTCGCAGGCCCAGCGCACCAGGGGTAAATCGGCGGCGGGACGCTCTTGATCCTCAAATCGTTTGAGTACCGCCGAGGCCAGGTAAAGTTGGCTCAACACATCGGCGAAGCGGCCCGAGAGTTTTTCCCGGCGTTTGAGCGCGCCGCCCAGACTGAGCATGGCCAGGTCGGCGGCGAGGGCGAAGGCGGCGCTCATGCGGGTGAGTTGCTGATAATAACGGCGGGTCGGCCCGCGTACCGGCGCGACCGCCCAGCGTGCGCCGGTCAGCCCCAGCCAGCAGGCGCGCGCCGCGTTGCTGAGGGTGAAGCCGAAGTGGCCGAACAAGGCGACGTCGAAATCGCGCGAGGCGATCGCCGGGTCTTTTTCCGCCACCGCCCGCATTTCTTTGAGCACATAGGGATGGCAACGCACCGCGCCCTGGCCGAAGATGATGAGGCTGCGGGTGAGAATATTGGCGCCCTCCACGGTGATGCTGATGGGTATCGCTTGATAGACGCGGCCCATGAAATTACGCGGACCCAGGCAGATGGCGCTGCCGCCCTGCACGTCCATGGCGTCGTTGACGATCTGGCGCATACGTTCGGTGAGTTGATATTTGACGATGGCTGAAATCACCGAAGGCTTTTCCCCCAAATCCACCGCGCCGGCGGTCATGGTGCGCGCCGCGTCCATCATATAGGTATAGCCCGCCATGCGCCCCAGCGCCTCCTCGACGCCCTCAAAACGGCCGATGGGGGTTTTAAATTGTTTACGGATGCGGGCATAGGCGCCGGTGGCGCGGCTGGCCAATTTGCCCGCGCCGGTACTGAGCGCCGGCAGGGAAATCGAACGGCCGGCCGCCAGGCTTTCCATCAGCATCCGCCAGCCCTGGCCGACCCGCTTCTCACCGCCAATCACCCACTCCATGGGAATAAAGACGTCGTGGCCGCGATTGGGGCCGTTTTGAAAAGGGATGTTGAGCGGGAAATGGCGGTTGCCGATGTCGATGCCCGGCGTGTCGGTGGGGATCAGCGCCACGGTGATGCCGAGCGCCGTTTGCTGGCCCAATAACCGATCGGGGTCATGCAGCTTGAAGGCGAGACCCAGCACCGTCGCCACCGGACCGAGGGTGATGTAGCGCTTGTCCCAGTTGAGGCGGATGCCCAAGGTATCCTTACCTTCGAACAAGGCGCGGCACACCACGCCGGTATCGGGTATCGAACTGGCGTCGGAACCGGCCTCGGGACCGGTCAAGGCGAAACACGGCACGTCCTCGCCGCGCGCCAGACGCGGCAGGTAATGATTTTTTTGCGCCTCGGTGCCGTAGTGCAGCAGCAGCTCGGCGGGGCCGAGGGAATTGGGCACCATCACCGTGACCGCCGCGGTGGTGCTGCGGGTGGAAATCTTCATCACCACCGCCGAGTGCCCCAGCGCCGAGAATTCCAGGCCGCCGTAGCGTTTGGGAATGATCATGCCGAAGAAACCTTGCGCCTTGATATAAGCCCACACTTCGGACGGCAGATCGAATTCTTCCTGGGTGATCTTCCAGTCGTCCAGCATGCGGCAGAGTTGTTCCACCGGGCCGTCGAGAAAATCCTGTTCCTCCTGGCTGAGACGCGGCACCGGAATGGCGAGCAATTTATTCCAGTCGGGGCGGCCGCTGAATAATTCCGCGTCCCACCACACCGTGCCCGCCTCCAGTGCGTCGCGTTCGGTCTGCGACATGGCGGGCAAGGCACGCCGCAATACCGGCAGGACACGGTCACTGATCAGCGCCCGCCGCAGCGGCGCGATCGCCAAGCTCAGCAACACTGCCGCCGCCAGCCAACTCAGCAACAGCGGAAAAAATCCCGGATTGGCCGTGACGGTGGACAACAAAGCGTAGCCGGTGGTCAGTGCCGCGGCGAGGATCAGCGGCACGCGCCAATACGCCAAGGCGCCCAGTCCTGCGATAAACAGCAATGACCAAATCCATGAGTTCATGACGCGCCTTTCTTCTTGCCGAAAAAGATCACCTTGCCTTTACGACGGGGCGCAACCGGCTCGACGCCCGTCACCGCCTCCGCGTCGGTGGCGTGCGCCGCCGGTGAGCTACGCCGGCCAAGCTCGGGAATAAAACAATCGTTTTCGTCGTTGCAGATCACGCCGTCTTGATTCCAGGGTAATTGGCGGTACAGCGCCAGGTCGTCCACACCCAAGATCGGATATTTGATGATGTCGAAGTAAGGCGAATAATCAAAATCACGCGGCGTGAACAGCCGCGTATTGCGCTTATAGAGTTGCAGCTTACCATCGGCACCGCGCTGAATGACTGGTAAGATCGGATAATGCACCCCGGTGAAGGCGGCGGCGATCATCGACGAACACACGGTGCGGGTCGGAATACCGGCATTGTGCTCGAATAAGCTGGAGCGCCAGCGACGCGGCAACACGGTATAGGGCACCATGAACCGGGCGAGATCGAGCAGTTGGCGGAGGTCGTAATCGGTGCCCAAATGGTGGGCGCAATATTCAATGATACGCTGGGCGTCCTGCCGCGACAGCCCCCGTGGCCTGCATATCCGTAAATGTTCGCCGCGGTATTTGGCGAGGGGCACTACCAAAGTCCCTTCGCCGAGTAAGGCCTCGATGAGCAATTGTTCACCTTCATCACCGCCATAAAATTTACGTACCAACGCGCGCAGGCTGGGATCTTCGATATCATGCAAGCGGCCGACATAAAGCGCTGAATGGGTCCAGGCGGTTTGGGTGATATTCTTGA
The DNA here is from genome assembly GCA_023266095.1 of Gammaproteobacteria bacterium. Lineage (GTDB taxonomy): Bacteria > Pseudomonadota > Gammaproteobacteria > DRLM01 > DRLM01 > CAKKSB01. Next base: position 32,294 of record JAHFRV010000005.1, read on the forward strand.
TGATGTCGCTGACCCGACTGCGACCTTCGACCAGTAAGACATCGCCGGGGCGAATTTCCAAGGACAAGCGGTCGAAGTCGCACAAAGGCATGTCACTGAGCGGCCGTTCCTTCGCCAGCCACCGGGTCATGCGTTGTACCAGCCAGCTTTTCAATCCCACTTCAGCGTCCTCACCCAAAGGCCGATTGGCGTGTAGCGGGCCCTGCCCCGGGAAAATATGATTCTGACTACAGAATTTATCGGCAGTACCCCATCTTTCTAAACGGGACTGCACTTCGAACCGCGCCAGCTTTAACCAGTTAGAACACCTTTTGGCACGAGAGTTTAATCGCGCGATCCGCTACGGTGAACAGGCTGTTTTCTCAGCCAAGCCATTGCCGTGGTCGGTCATTGATTTTTTCAAATCAACCCATGATCGGCGTAAACGGCATGCCAAATCGAGCCGGTCACGGTGAGAGGAGCGGGGATGAAAGGGCGAGCATCTTCGACCGTAGAGGGCATTCCGCGGACCGACCCACGGATTACTTTATCCGGCGCCGCAGGCCGCGTCCGGCTTCAACTGCCGGGATGAGCGACTATACTTAAATTTGGTACTGCCCGCTGGAGAAGATCGACATGCCGCACGAAAGCCGCGAACACGAACGCAAGACACTCTTGGAGCTGGAAGGTGATACCTCATTTTTCATCGAATCGGATGAGGTTTTATATCCCTTCCATAAGGTCAACAATGTATCGGTCTCCGGCGCGGGCATCCGGCTGCCCACGCCGCTGTCACCCGCCACACCGGTGGTTCTAGGGCTGGATCAGGACGACTGGCAGATTCGCGTGCAGGGCACCGTCGTGTGGTGTGAAAGCCTTCCCGGCGGGGCCGAAGACGACGATGGCCAATACCGGCTCGGCGTGCGCTTCCATCATCGGGATATAAAAAACAGCTCCATGCTGTTTCTGGCTTTGCGTGAATTCATCGATCCATTTGGTGAGACATAATCGTCATTCTCTCATTTGACCCGGTAAACATATCCCCTCAGCTGGCCGCTAACTACCTCAAGCCCATTTTCCGAGGGAGGTCTTATGTCAGATGACCGGCGCCGTCATGAACGGCGTATTGTCCGCATACCGGATAATAAAGTTTTTTTCCGTCTGCACATCCACGACAAATGGCACGCCATCAACAATGTGCACGATGCCTCGATTTCGGGGATGGGCATTTGGTTCACGGAAGCCATCAGCAGCGGCACTCCGGTAAAAATCCTGTTCGCCGCGCGCGATTTCGAAATCGTGCTCAACGCCAGCGTCTGCTGGTGCCAAAACGAAACTCAAGACTGTGGACTCGGCGAAAGCGGTAACGTGTATCGCCTGGGTATCGAGTTCGACCCCAAACATCTGGAAGACAATGTGCTGATGTTCATGGCGCTGAGAAAATATCTGGACGGGTTCTGCTAAAACTGAAACAGGCTACCTCGCATCGAGTCAGGGTGCAGGGACGCACCGTCCGCCAGCGGATAAATCAAAGAAACTAAGGCGGCCTTTTTCCGGATTAAATTGTTCCGCCTGCGCACGGGGAATGAATCCTCATGCTTGATCCAGGGGGAGAATCGCGATGCTCCCCCTGGATCATCCCATCGCCTCGACCTCACGGTAAGCCCCGGCGAAGTTCAAGATTAAAACCACGAATCTTTGCCAGGCTCGATGGCGCCGGCACTCACCACTTTGTTACGCCCATTGGATTTGGCTTCATACAGCGCGCGATCGGCGTGGCCTATCAGCACGTCGCCTGCCAACTTGACGGCGCCGGGGATTTTTTCGGGATGGTAGGTCGCGAGTCCGATGGAAATGGTGACCTGGAACGCCTCGCCGCCGGCGTTGACGAATTGATGTTCGGCGATGCTTAGCCGGATACGTTCGGCTACCTCCGCCGCCTCGTGACTGCCGCTGCGCGACAGCAGCGCGGCGAATTCCTCGCCGCCATAGCGGGACAACACATCACTGCCGCGCAACTGGGCGCGAATCAGCGCCGCCACTTCACGTAAAACATGATCGCCGGTTTGATGGCCGTAACTGTCGTTGACCTTTTTGAAATGATCGACATCGAGCAGCAGACAGGTCAGCGGCATACTTTCGCGCGAGGAACGCTCGAGTTCTTCCTTGAGCCGCTGATCGAAGAAACGCCGGTTGTTGATGGCGGTGAGGGTATCGGTCAAACCCTGTCGCTTCAGGCGCTCTAAGTTGCTGGCGTTCTCGATGCAGATCGCCACCACCGCCGCCAGGTGTTCCATAAAATCGGTGCGCACGCCTTTGACGAAACGTTCGACGTTATAACTGCCAATATTCAAACTGCCGATCACCCGCCCGTGCCGCACCAGCGGCAACAAGGCGACACTATTGGGTGAACGCCGGGTTGGGGCAAACAGCGGGGCATGCTGTTTGGCCTTGTACGGACCGAGGGTGGGAAACAACGAGCTCGGGAACAAGGTATCGAGATCGTCGCTATCGGCGGCGAACATCAGCCCCGCATGGTCACGCACCTCCACCCCCTCTTCTTCAAGTATGCGCCGCAGTTCATACTCGGGATCGAATAACAGCAGCGTCACCACATCCCAATTGAATATCGAGGGATCGGGATAAAGTATCTCTTGCATCAATTCAAAAAAGGAGTTGAGACCGATCAGGCGCAATTCATGCGACTGAAAGCGTCGCAGCTTCGTCTCGTTTTTATAGGCCTGGGCGAGATAATCCTCCAAGCGCCGCCGCAGTAGGCGATTCTCTTGGTGAATATCATTATTCAACGTTGATGATGTCATATCTCAACCCGGACGGAAGCCTGCTCAGACCTGGAGTCCACTCCGCGCCTGAAGTTTATTTCAAGGCCGCGTATTTGCTTCCCGCGCCTGCTCGCGCGACACCAACTTGGCAAGCTGGGCCAACTCCTCGGAAATAAGCTCGAGCAAATCATCCAAAGACACCAAGCCCTCTAGGCCGCCGTGGCGATTGACCACCGGAACCCGGCGCACGCCTTTGATGCGCATGCGCTGCATCGTCTCCCAAATACCGTCCTGCTCCAAGGCGGTGAGCAAATCGCGGCTCATGATGTCCCCCACCAGCACCGTGCCGGGCGCCACATCCTCCGCGATCACTTCAATGACGATATCCCGATCGGTCAGCAGCCCAACCGGGACGGGAACACCGGCCCGCTGTTCGGTCACCACCAGCGAGCCCACATGATGCTTGCGCATCAGTCGCGCCGCCTCGTCAACGGTACCGTTTTTGTCAATGATGATGACATCGCGGTTACAGATTTCACCCACGGACATGGACGACCTCCTTTACCAATACTTGGCGACCCACAAGGTGACTTGAGCATAACACAGGGGCGGAGCCACGGCGAAAAAACGCGGGACGGGCACGATCAAGGCAACAGACCCTATACGGCCGGGCGGTACTATCTTCTATAATGTCCGGCCCCGGCGGTCCCGGGACCGGGCGCGCAACCACACCATGACTTCCAACCACACATCGCTACGACTCCTGCTGCTGCTGGCCATCGGCCTGGGATTTTTCCTGAACATCCACGCGGTGCCTTTATTCGATTTGGATGAAGGCGCGTTCAGCGAAGCGACTCGCGAGATGTTTCTGCGCGGCGACTTCATCTCGCCCTATCTCAACGGCGAACCGCGTTTCGACAAACCCGCCTTCATTCATTGGCTGCAGGCGGCGAGCGTGCTCGCCTTGGGCTGGAATGAATTCGCGCTCCGCCTGCCCTCGGCGCTGGCGGCTACGTTGTGGGTACTGGTGGTGTACGGCTTCGTGCGCGCGGTACGCGACGAGCGGTGCGCCTTGATCGCCGCCATCGCGATGGCCACCTCGTTGGAAATCCCCATTATCGCCAAGGCCGCCACCGCAGACGCCACGCTGAATCTGTTCATCACCTCGGCCATGCTCGCCGCTTTTTTATTCCAACAACGCCAGCGGCGCGCTTATCTCTATGCCTGTTTTGTGCTGATGGGATTGGGCTTTCTCACCAAGGGGCCGGTGGCGGTGGTCATCCCCGGCGCAGTGACCTTGCTGTTTTATTTGAGCCGCGGCGAATTCAAACCCTGGCTGCGGGCGGTGTTCAATCCGGTGGGGATCATGCTGTTTCTGGCGGTGGCATTGCCCTGGTACGTGCTGCAATACCTCAAGGAAGGCGACGCCTTCATCGCCGGCTTTTTCTTCAAACACAATGTCGGGCGCTTTCAAGGCGCCATGGAAGGCCACGGCGGCTCGTTGTTCTATTACGTGCCGGTGGTGCTGATCGGCCTGTTGCCCTACACCGCCGTGCTCATCAAAACCCTGGCGCAAGGCCGACTGCTGTGGCGCGACGAATTGAACCGTTACCTGCTGATCTGGTTCGCGCTGGTGTTCGTGCTGTTCTCATTGTCCGGCACCAAGCTGCCGCACTATGTGGTGTACGGTTACGCCGCGCTGTACATTCTCATGGCGTTGAACTTCGACCGGCTGCCGGGGCGCGGCTGGTTGTTTCTGCCGCCGCTGTTGCTGTTCGTCGCGCTCTTGCTGCTGCCGGAATTCATCACCGCGGCGCTACCGCATATCGAAGACGCCCACGCGGTGGCGATGCTGCACGATCACGCCGTCTATTTCAACGCGACCTACCGGCTGTTCTTCGCCGCCGCCACCGTACTCATGCTTTACTTTATGGGGGAGACCCGCCACAGTGCCCAAGCTAAATTACTGGCCAGCGGTGTGATCACGGTATTCGCGGTCTCGTTTTTGATCACGCCGCTGGTGGCTGCCCTTCAGCAAGCACCCATCAAAGAGGCGGCGGCACTGGTCAAGGCCCGCGACTACCCGGTGGTGATGTGGCGGCTCAATACGCCGAGCTTCAACGTCTACGCGGAACGGCTGGTGGAAAAACGCGCGCCGCGGGCGGGGGACGTGGTCCTCACCAAATCGGTCTATCTAGCGGATCTCACCGGCGCCGAAGTACTCTACCAGAAAAACGGCATCGTACTGGCACGATTGAAAGAATAAGCGCGCGAACATAACGCCGCTATAATCGGGAGCAGATGGACCTCGCAACACTCAAACCCATGATCGACTGGATCAGCGCCAATCCCACCTGGGCCGGGCTGGCGGTATTCGTCATTTCCCTCAGCGAATCGCTGGCTATCGTCGGCCTATTCGTGCCTGGCGTGGCGGTGATGTTCGGCATCGGCGCCTTGATCGCAACGGGCGCTCTCGAGCTGTGGGCCACTCTGGCCTGGGCCGTGGCCGGGGCCATCGTCGGCGACGGCCTCAGTTATTGGTTGGGATATCACTACAAAGACGCCCTGCGGGAACGCTGGCCGTTCCGCCGATATCCCGCCTTGCTGGCGCGCGGAGAAGGTTTTTTTCAGCGCCACGGCGGCAAAAGCGTCATCTTCGGCCGCTTCGTCGGCCCGGTACGGCCGGTGATCCCGGTGGTGGCGGGCATGCTCGGCATGCCGCCCGGGCGCTTTCTGCTGGTGAATGTCATTTCGGCGCTGGCCTGGGCGCCGGCCTACACTCTGCCCGGCGTGGTGTTCGGCGCCTCGCTCAATTTGGCCTCGGAAGTCGCCTCGCGGCTGGCCATGTTATTGCTCACGGTGTTATTGAGTTTGTGGCTCACCGTCTGGCTGGTCTATCGCATTTACCGCCTGCTGGCGCCGCGCGCCAGCGCCATCATGGACCGACTGCTGGCTTGGGGCGGCGAACATCGCTACGCGGGCAAGCTGGTATCGTCGGTGCTCGATCCCGAACAACCCGAATGGCGCGGCCTGGCGGTATTGGCCGGCCTGCTGGTGTCGCTCGCGGTGGGGCTGATCACCGCGGGGCGCGGCCTGTTCGATAGCTCGTTGATCACCGCCGACATCACGGTCTTCAATTTCATGCAGGGCCTGCGCGCGCCTTGGGCCGACCGCATCATGGTCTTTCTGGCCGAGCTCAGCCATAGCCCGGTCACCTTGCCGGTCACCGCGACGGTGATGATCTGGCTGGCGTGGCGCCACCGCTGGATCGCCTTGCTGCATGTCGGCGGCGCCACCGCGTTCGCTTTGATTCTGACCCTGTCACTCGGTTGGAGCATGGCCGTCCCGCCCGGCGATGCACCGGTCGGCACCGGCGGCGGCATCGTCATCAACACCGTGCTCTACGGTTTGCTGGCAGTGATGGTGGCCCACGGCATGCAAGGCAAGTGGCGCTGGCTGCCCTATGGCGCCACCGGTCTGTTCGTAGCGTCGATCATCCTCGCCCAGCTCTACCTCGGTATCACTTGGGTTTCGAACGCCCTCATCGGCTGGCTGCTGGCCTTGTTATGGGTCGTGGTGCTGGGGGCCGCCTACCGCCGCCACACTGCTGTGCCGGTCGTGCCGCGCCATCTAACTTTACTGACCTTCACCGCGCTGCTGGTCTCCGCCACGGCGTACATGAGCACCCATTATCAGCAGGATCTCGTCCATCACACGCCGCCGCAGACTTTGCAAACGCTCGACACCCAGGCGTGGTGGGACAGTGACTGGCGCAGCCTGCCCGCTTACCGCATCGATCTCGAAGGACATTCGAAACAACCGCTGTCGGTGCAATGGTCCGGCTCCTTGGACACCCTCGCCGCCCAACTGGTGAGTCAAAGCTGGCGACACCCGCCAGAACTGAATTCGACCGCCTTGCTGCATTGGCTGCTGCCCTCCCCCTCGCTGGCGGATCTGCCGCTGCTGCCCCAGGTGCACGACGGCCGTCACGACAGTCTGCGCCTGGTGCGCGGCACGGCCGACGGACAATGGGTGGTGCTGCGCCTCTGGCGGTCGAACTTTGTCTTGCAACAACCGCACAGTCCATTATGGGTCGGTACGGTCACCACCCTGCGTGCCGCCCGCCCGCTGCCGCTATTCACCATGCCGCTCACCGGCGACGAATTCAACACACCGCTGCGTCTGCTCGAAAGCAGTCTCGGCGATATGCCGTGGCGAACCGCGCAACGCGCCGATGAACTGAACACCCGTTGGGACGGTACGCTGTTATTGATCCGCGCCCAGCCCACCGCCGAACAACCCTGATATGAAAAACCGCGCCTTCACACAACGTCTCGGTTTCGCCTGGACCGGCCTGCGCAGCGCCTGGCGCAGCGAAGCCAGCCTACGCACTCACCTTTGGATGGCCGCGCTATTACTGCTGGCGCTGCTCGTCCTCCGCCCGGCCCTGTTGTGGTGGGCGCTGTGCGGCGTGATGGCGGCGCTGGTGATCGCCGCCGAACTCATCAACACCGCCCTCGAACACTTGGCCGATCACCTACACCCGGAAACCCATCCGCGCATCAAGCTCGTCAAAGATTGCGCGGCGGCGGCCGTGCTGGTGCTGAGCCTCGCGGCGCTGTGGGTGGCGGTGATGATGGTGGTCTCGCTGCTGTGAGGCGGGCGGCCGTGTCGCTCGGCAAGCTTCCAATCATTCTGATTTATCCAGCGGTTCCTGCGGCACAGGGAAGAGCGAAGCGAAGGGTCTTGCCGCCATTTTCAACGGCGGTTAGCCCTTGAAAATGAAGGGGAGCAAAAATCACCTTTTTCGTTTTCCGTGCTCTGAAAATTCCAGGATGGAATTATTCAGAGCTTCATCCTTAGTTAGCCGGACTCACGGAGCCTGTTTTATGTGTTTTGAACAGGCAGAGCCCTTTATCGATGATGGGAACACAACGTATCCCGCATCTGCTCCATTCAACACGGCTTCATCCACGTCTTTTTTCTCCGGGCGTTGAGTGGTGTACTTTTACGGATTGATATAGGCTGAGGCCAATTGAAGCACAGGGTTATGGCTATATCAGCGGGATTAGGTACCAAAAATGGTGTGTTATAACACCCCAATATTGGGGTCTACTTTGAGTTGGGCTTCACAAAGAGGCGGACGGTGACTGAGCATTACATACTGAATGCCGGTGCAGGATTCATCAACATGTCTCCCATGGCATTCCATCGCTGGGCGACTCACTATTACAAGTGCCGCCAAGACTTCCAATGCCCACATACGTTCTCGCCGGTTCCTTACTTCTTGCTGTGCCGCGCTATTGAACTTGGTCTCAAATCGAAGCACCTTGAAGACAAACGTCAGCCGGAAGTTAAGAACGAGTTCGGCCACAATCTAGTGAAGGCGTATCAGGCATTACCCGTCGAAGCACAACAACTCTCCGAAAGCGATTTCTCAGTCCTTGAACGAGCCAGCGCCATCTACGCATCGAAAGGATTCGAGTACTTCAACCCAGAAGATGCGCTTACTGGTTACTCTCGCTTTCCAGAGTTGGCTGCACTTGACGGCATCACGAAGCGGTTGCTCGCACTATGAAGCCCAATCGGGTAAGCGCCGGTATCTCTCCGGCGCTCCCCACACCACCTAGCATGCGGGTCCGCTACTCAAGCGGTTGAAGCAGGGTAATGAAAACGGACCCACTGATCTTTGATCGACCCCAGACCCTGTTGCTAGCCACGCGTTCGACATCGCCTGTTGCGTGATCGGGGTACGCGACATGGCGTAGGGCCCTTTGGAACTCACGCCGGTTTTGATCGCTTCGTCCCGGTTGATCCCCAAACTCAGTAGATGTTTGATTTTGGTGCGTGGCCATCGCCATTGTTTCCAATAGCAGCAGCGCATACGCCGCCGTAACCATTCATCCAGTTCGGGGATCGGCCGGTAGTACTCCGATAACGCAAAGTAGTTCATCCATCCCACGAGGTACTGCCGCAATTCGCGGTAGCGGCGCGCGAGGCTTACGCCCCACGAACGTCCCGTGAGTTGTTTGATGCGATGTTTGAAGCGGTGCAGCGCTTTGTCGCACCAGACGATTTTCGTTCCTCGGAAACAGAACCCAAGAAACTCCAATTGCTTGCTCGGTACGATTCGGCTCTTGTCATGGTTGATGCGCAACTTTAGACGCTGCTCCAGGAACCGGGTGACGTTGGCCTTCACGCGCCGCGCCGCCGAGGTGCTTTTGACGCAGATGACGAAGTCATCGGCGTAACGCGCGAAGGAACGCTTCTGCGTTTGCAGGTAAACGTCCAGTTCGTGCAGCACAATGTTGGCGAGTAACGGTGACAGTGGTCCGCCTTGGGGAACCCCGAGTGGCGTGGGGTGTTGCACACCGTCAATGAGGACGCCCGCACGCAGGTACCGTCCGATCAGGTTCAGCACGCGCTTGTCACGCACGCGCTGTGCGAGGAGTCGCATCAGCACGTCATGGTTGACGCTGTCGAAGAACGCCGCCAGATCAATGTCGACCACGATGCGATTTCCAGAACGGATATCGTCACGCACTTGCCTGACGGCTTGATGCGCGTTTCTGCCCGGCCTGAATCCGTAACTGTGGTGACTGAAAAGCGGCTCGTAGATCGGCGTGAGCACCTGCGCGATGGCTTGTTGGATCATGCGATCCGCCACGGATGGGATGCCCAGCGGACGTTGGTCGCCGTTGGGTTTGGGTATCCATACGCGTCGGACCGCGTTCGGTTGATAGGTACCGTCCAACAATTGGGTTTTGATGTTCGGCCAATGCTGACGTGCCCATGCCGGAAATTCCGTTATGCTGACCTCATCCGCACCCGCCGCACCGTTGTTCGCCTTTACGCGCTTCCATGCGCGCGTCAGGTTGTCGCGGGTGACGATCTGTTCCAGTAAATTACGCTCCAGGGCGTGCGCGTTTGTCATACGCCGGACCTCACTTCCCGCTTGGCGCAGGCTACGCAAGGACTGAGTACCACAAGGCGCTTCCCTGTCCTGCTTCTTTGGTCCTTCGCGTGGATGGCGCTCCGGCCATCGCCGCTACTACGACCGCTGCTGACTTCTGAAACGACACGCCCTGCATCGCTGCAGGGCGCGCTGTTCACTGCGAACCGCGCGCGTTTCAGATCTCCCCAGATAAGAGCATGAGCTGTCACAACACAACCGCCGGATTTACTGTACCGCGCGAATTCGTGGTCTTCGCTGTCATGTGCCAGCTCGACCCTGCGGCTCAGCCTTGTATCCAGTTTCTGTTCGTCGGCTCGTCGTTTTGCACTCCGGCTTCCTTCGCGCAATGCCTCACGGTATTGCACTTGCCTTCGGCTAGTCGTTATGATCGTTAACATGGTTAACGTTGAATTCTCCGACAGGGGACTTTCACCCCATGAGTTCATGCCCATGCTGGGCGTACACAACCGCTTCTAGCCGACGTCGGCGCTAACGCGCCGCCGCGTCTGAAGCGGGCCGTTAGCGCCCACAAGGAGGAGGCATGTCCCAGCCATTGAATCTAACCAAGACACAAAAGGAAGCATTGAAGCTTCTGGCTGAGGGTGCTGAGATGATTGATGAATCGATATCTGACAGGAAATTCGGGTTTGATACGGTCTCATTCCTTAAACGCAGGAAATTTGTCCAGCACAAAGACCCAAATCATGAGCCATTCTATGAACCAGAAATTTTGGTTATCACAAAACGTGGCCAAGATGCGTTGAGCGGCAAGCTGAATGTCACCTTTAAACCATCGCCCAAACAAAAAGAATATTTAAACAGAATGTCCGGCGGCGAAAACATGCTGTGGGAGTTAAGAGATAATGTTTATGGCTTCTGGCTAGGCGAGATGACAATCACACCAACTACCATCTCAGTATTGCAAAAACAGAAACTTATTGAGGTGCTTATAAAAGGTAAACGGTCAGATTCCGCGGGCAACGGCCACACAATCACTGAAAAGGGACGGCAGCTTGTTAATTAGCGCTAACAAAACGTTCGCGCGGGACGCTCCGCGCTATCGCGCGGGCGCCCCACAACTCTAACGTTATGTGTTTGCAAAATGCCTATGATAAGCGAAAGGAAAAAGAACAACATTCTGCAATTAATTTTTATATTATCCATCCTACTATGGGTAGCGAATATTTGGATGATAGGGGGGCCAGGGCAGATGGTCTTTCTCGCTGGAGACATGATACCTTCCATGATTTTCGGCGAAATGAAAAGTGACTATCTAATGCCTGTAGGGCTCTATTATGGATTCATATGGCCTCTATTATTAATATTGTCGTACGCAATTGCCTCCGCAGTGAAAGTACCTAAAAGATTCTCAGAATCACCGAGACTGTTTCTTGCGATGACATTTTTTATGTTTATTGGGGTATCAACAGTGGCGCTATCAACCTTTTTTCACCTCAAATCGCCATGGTAGCTAAACACATAACCTTTCGCTTCGAAAATGACGGCTTGCTTCGCTGCGCCACCTTTCAAGCGAGCCGTTGGGCTTTGGTAAAAAAACATTGTTGTGCGGTGCGCGGCGATGGTAACTCCCCCGCATTGTGCCGGTGGCGAGGTTTCATCCGTTTGCCCCACGCGGGCTTCGTTCGCCGGCGGTGGCGCGTCGCGTAGGTCCCGCTGTAGGATAGTGAGGCGTGGGGCAAGCCGGGGAGGCAGTGGGGGTCAGTTCATGCCGCATCACACGAAACGTTTTCCTTTCAGCTTCGCTACCCGCATCGCGCGCCGTAGTTCTCACCACCCGCCCAACGTCGCGCTCGAGAGGGACACCGCAAACAACGCGGCGCCCCTCAGCTTGGCTCGTTAGCCATCTCTACATATACACAGCGAGGTTTGCGTATGTCAAAGACAGGTCTTGATCTGTACCGATCAGTTCGAATAGAGCAATTCCCAAACGGCGTGTTTGATGGAAGTAATCCTGCTCCCGGGGTCCTTTATCCAGACTTCTATGATCGGGACATGGGTGACGGAAATGTCAGGCTGGCAGACGTCGACATCAAGAAGGAGGGTGGCGTTGAGTACGTGCTGTCCGGCGGCGGCACTTCGCTATTTGATCGCCCAGGGGTGTTTACGAAAGACGGGTGGCTTTCTTTCGAAATTCCGAATGGCACAGTCATTCCAGATTCGCTCGTTGTCAAGAACGACGGGTGGCGCAAGAGATTCAAGGCCACGCACTATCAGATCGAATCGAGAGCAGGACGGATGACGAAGCAAGCGATGGAGGGGGCGCTGGACAACTTTGCACGTAACGCAATTGTCCGTGCGGTTGAACTTGGTCGGGCGTCGTTGAAGAGCGAATGAGGAGTTATATATGCCAAACATAAATGGAAGAACTCTGGCCATGGCAATACAGGCTGTGGATTTCAAGATGGCTGATTTGGAGCGAACAATTGACGCTCAGCCGTCCGACCAGGGGAGCGAATTAGAGTCACTGCTTCTGAGCTACACCAATGCTGCTGAAGCACTAAAGCGTGCTTACCAGGAGGCTTTGGCCGAAGTAAGTAACTTGCCTCCCTACGAAAAGCTTGTGCGCGGAGATGGCTAACCTTTCGCTGCAGCCGACCCGCGTGAAAAAGCCACGCGGTCGGTTGAGCTTGGGCGTTATGTTCTATTCGGAGTGGAAGCGTGAGAGGTAATGTCATCTCCTACATTGAGATGTGCCAAAAAGAAGGCACAAGCCTACAACGGGGAATGAATTTCCGCTTAAAGGGGCATCACTCAGTCATTCTTATGTCTGTTCGCCCGAACTCCCCATATCGTGACGAGGTGCAAGATGATGGGGCTGTGCTCGTATACGAAGGCCATGATGAGCCGAAGCGCAAGGGAAGTTCTGATCCAAAATCTCTTGACCAACCAGAACGGCAACCTGGAGGTACTCTAACTGAGAACGGCAAATTTCATATGGCAGCACAGCAGTTCAAGGCTGGTAAAAAAGGCCCTGACATTGTTCAAGTCTACGAAAAGATCAAAGCCGGCATTTGGACTGATAATGGGTTCTTTCACCTTGTCGATTCATAGATCGAGAACGACGGCATCAGAAATGTATTCAAGTTGAGACCTTTGCACGAAACCCAAAAACCGCAAGCCCCATTGTTCAGGATTTGCGATAATACACCATCGCAGTGAAACGAAGATTTGGCGAAAATTATGGCCTGGAAAAATGTCAAACAACGCAGTCTGGCTGACAACCTGGCAGTCGAGCACAAAGCGATCACTGAGTTGGATGATGCGCATGAATTAATTGATTGGGATCGGCTAGAAAGGCTATTAGCCGACATCCACAATAATAAAGCGCGGTGAATTGGCGTGGCCACCATTGATGATGTTTAAGGCGTTGTTGTTGCAATCGTGGTACGGACTGAGCGATCCGCAATTAGAAAAACAAATCGCCCGTGATTTAGTGTTTCGTCGCTTTATTGGATTGAGTCTGGCCGAGAGTGTACCCGATCACAGCACGCTGTGGCGCTTTCGCAACAAGCTCGACAGCCTTAATTTACGCGAGACCCTGCTGGCTGAAATCAACGAACAGCTGAGCGAAAAAACCCTGTACATCAAAAGCGGTGAAATCAGCATCGTCGATGCCCGCGTTATCAACGCGCAGCGCAACCGCCCGAACAAAGATGCCGAGGGCAAAAACACGCAAGATCCCGAAGCCGGGTACGCAGTTAAAGCCGGTGCGGATGGCAAAGTCAAAAGCACCTATGGATTTAAGGCCCATGTCAATGTGGATGAAGATGGCTTTATTAAAGCGGCAGGATTTACCGCAGGCAACGTCCATGATTCACAGTATTTCACCGAATTATTAAGTGGCACTGAAGCACACGTTTATGCCGATAGCGCCTATGCAAGCGGGAATACCAACCAATGGTTAGCGGAACGTGGCATTGAAAATCGCGTTTTAGAAAGAGCCTATCGCAACAAGCCGCTCACCGAAAAACAAAAAGCGCACAACAAGCCATGCTCACCGATTCGCCGTATTGTTGAGCGCACGTTTGGCATTTTGAAATTGCATTGTGGTATGGCGCAAGCGCGTTATCTTGGGCTGGCGAGAAATGCTAGGCGCTTTGGCTTGATGTGCATGATCTACAACATCAAGCGCGGCGTTTCTTTGCAGCGAGAGATAAACGATTTACAGGGTAGTTACGTTTAGAATTTGGGAAGCGGGGAATAAACCCCTCGTTATTGCGTTTTTGGCGGGGGAATTTCCGCCAAAAATAAGCGGCTTGATTTTTTAAAAGCCGAATAAAGCTTTTGGTGCGCATAACCGCGCTTTGTGCAAAGGTCTCTTTATGGCAAAGAAACTGTATCACGACACTTTTTCGCCCGCCGCTTGCAGATCGGCGTGATAAGACGAACGCACCATGGGGCCGCTGGCGACGTTGCTGAAGCCGAGTTCCTCGGCGAGGCGGCCGAGTTCGGCGAATTCTTCCGGCGGTACGTAGCGCAGCACGGGCAGATGATGGCGGCTGGGTTGCAGGTATTGGCCGAGGGTGAGCATGTTCACGCCGTGGGCGCGCAGGTCACGCATGACGTCGATGATTTCTTGGTTGGTTTCGCCCAGGCCGAGCATCAAACCGGACTTGGTGGGAATGTGCGGGTGCGCCGCTTTGAAACGTTGCAACAGGGTCAGCGACCACTGATAGTCCGAGCCCGGGCGGGCTTGTTTGTACAAACGCGGCACGGTTTCGAGATTGTGATTGAAGACGTCGGGCAGCGCGGCGGCGAGTTGTTCCAATGCGACTTCCATGCGCCCGCGAAAATCGGGCACCAGGATTTCGATTTTAGTCTGCGGCGTGGCGGCGCGGGTGGCGGCGATGCAGGCGCGGAAATGATCGGCGCCGCCGTCGCGCAAATCGTCGCGGTCCACCGAGGTGATCACCACGTATTTCAAATTCATCGCGGCGATGGTGCGCGCGAGATTATTCGGTTCCTCGCTGTCGAGGGCGTTGGGCCGGCCGTGGGCCACGTCGCAGAACGGACAGCGGCGGGTGCAGATGTCGCCCATGATCATGAAGGTGGCGGTGCCGTGGCTGAAACACTCGCCGAGATTCGGACAGGACGCCTCTTCGCACACCGTGTGCAAACGGTGCTCGCGCAACACCGCTTTCAAGCGCGCTACCTCCGGCGAAGTCGGCGCCTTGGCGCGTATCCAGCTCGGTTTGCGCAAGGCCTGCACGGTCGGCTCTATCTTGATGGGGATGCGCGCCACTTTGGCGGCGCCGCGTTGTCGCGGGTCGTGAGGGACGTCGGGTTTTTCGTCGTTGGCGGACACGGATGCTCTCCGGAAGAAATTTAAAGACCGGCGGTGTGAGGTATGGCGGCCGGCTCGGTTACTTCGGCTGCGCGCAGTGTAACACCCAGCCCGCGCGCCAAGTGAGCAATGAGGCCGCGCGCCACGGCCGCCATCTCCACCGGACCGGCCAGCGCACTGAGCTGGGTGACCCGTAAATCCGGGTAGCCGCAGGGATTGATGCGCGCGAAGGGTTGCAAATCCATGGCCACGTTGAGGCTCAGGCCGTGATAACAACAACCGCGCCGCACCCGCAGGCCGAGGGCGGCGATCTTGGCGCCGTCCACGTAGACCCCCGGCGCGTCGCGCCGGCCGACGGCGGCTATCCCATAGTCGGCGAGCAGGTCGATCACCGCCTGTTCCAAGCTGGTGACCAATTGCCGCACGCCCAGTTTCAAGCGCCGCAGGTCGAGCAGGGGGTAGACCACCAATTGGCCGGGGCCGTGATAGGTCACCTGGCCGCCGCGATCGATCTGCACCACCGGAATAGCGCCGGGAGCCAGCAAGTGTTCCGGCTTGCCGTTGAGGCCCACGGTGAACACCGGCGGGTGCTCCACCAGCCACAATTCATCGGCACTGTCGGCGTCGCGCCGATCGGTGTAACCCTGCATGGCATTCCACACCGGCTGGTAATCCCGCGCGCCGAGTCGGCGGACCGTGAGGGTGAGCATCAAAAGGCCATCAGCACCTGCTCGGCGGCGACCAGGTCATGATAAATCGCGTCGAGCTGGGCGCGGCTGCTGGCTTGAATGGTGACGGTGACCGCCAGATATTTCCCGCCCGAACTGGCGCGGGTGGTCACCGCGCCCTCGGCGATATCGCCGGCGTGACGGCGGACGATGCCCACCACCAGCGCATCGAAATGCTCGCTGGCGAGACCCATGGCCTTGATGGGAAATTCGCAGGGAAACCTGAACGGCGATTCTTCCGGTGTCTGCATAACAATGATACTCGGTTGGGCAAAGGGTTTGTGAAGTGTAGCGGCCGAAACCGGAGCGACCTCAGCTCATGCCACTGCCACGTCTACGCCCCGTTCACGCACTTGCTGTTTGTAGGCTTGATACAGATCCATCATGCGCCGCCACAATGGGCCGGGCTGGCCGTTGCCCACCGGCCGCTGATCCAGGCGGGTGACCGGCAGGATTTCCCGCGTCGAGCTGGTGAGCCACACCTCATCGGCGTGGCGCAGCGCCCCGACGGTGAAGCTGCTTTCCTCGTGAGGGATATGATTGGCGGCGGCCAATTCGAGTATCAGATCACGGGTGATGCCGGGCAGCAGGTACGGACCCTTGGCCGGCGTCACCAGCACGCCGCCGCGCACCATGAAGACATTGCTGGCCGCGCCTTCGGTGATCACGCCGTCGCGGATCAAGATGGCCTCGACCGCGCCGGCGTCGACGGCCTGCTGGCGCAACAAAATATTTGGCAGCAAGGTGATGGCCTTGATGTCGCAGCGCTGCCAGCGGTTGTCGTCGAGGGTGATGGCGGCCACGCCATTTTCGGCGAGATCGGCGGGCAGCGGTTTGAGCGGACTGCTGGTGGCGTACACCGTGGGTTGCACGTCCTTGGGGAAGGCGTGGTCGCGCGGCGCCGGGCCGCGGGTAACCTGCACGTACACCGATTGGTCACCGCCGCCGTTGCGCGCCACCAGGCTTTGCAAGACCTCGCGCCACTCGGCGCCGCTCAGCGGATTGGCGAGGCGGATCTCCGCCAGGCTGCGAGCCAGCCGCACCAGATGCTGCTCCAAACGGAACAGGTGGGCGCCGTACACCGGGATGACCTCATATACACCGTCGCCGAACACGAAGCCGCGATCGGTGACCGGCACCCGGGCCTGTTCGAGAGGAAGATAATCGCCGTTCAAATACACCATCGTCATGGGAAATTGACCTTTGTTATTGCATCCAAAGCCGTACCGCGTCCAACGCGCGTTGCAGCATGCCGCCCTCGGCCACCGCACTCAGCGCCACCAGCGGCCGCGTCGCCAGCATCTCGCCTTGCAGGCCGATATTCAAAACACCGTAGCGTTGACCTTGAGCCGCGGGCGCCATGATGGGATGGTCTACCCGCATCTCCGCCTTGAGTTCTTGGTAAGCGCCGCGGGGAATAGTGAGATATAAATCCTGCTGCAAACCCAGCGGTAGATTCTCGGCCGCGCCCTTCCATATCCGCACAGTGGACAGCGGCTGTTTTGCGCGGTAGAGACGATGGGTTTCGAAGAAACGGAAACCGTAGCCCAATAATTTATCGCTCTCGTGAGCGCGCTCATTGTCGCCGGCGGTGCCCAGCACCACCGAGATCAGCCGCATGCCGTCCTGCTGCGCCGAAGCCACCAGACAAAAGCCGGCCGACTCAGTGTGACCGGTCTTCACCCCATCGACGCTCTTATTGCGCCACAGCAAGAGATTGCGATTGTGCTGGGTGATGTTGTTATAGGTAAATTCGCGGATGGCGTGCCATTTGTATTCTTCGGGAAAATCACGAATTAAAGCCCGCGTCAGAAGCGCGATATCCCGCGCGGTGGTGTAGTGCTGGGGATCGGGCAGCCCGGTGGCATTGACGAAATGGCTATGGGTCATGCCCAAGGCCTTGGCCTGCTGATTCATCAGCGAGGCGAATACCTCTTCACCACCGGCCACGTGTTCCGCCAAAGCCACCGTGGCGTCGTTGCCCGATTGCACGATCATGCCCTTCAACAGGATTTCCACCGGCACCTGGGTGCCTACCTGCATGAAGGAGCGCGAACCTTCCATGCGCCAGGCGCGTTCGCTAATGGTGACCATGTCGCTGAGCTTGATGCGCCCGGCCTCGATTTCCTTGGAAACCAGATAAGAGGTCATGATCTTGGTCAGGCTGGCGGGCTCCATGCGCTCATCGGCCTTGGACTCGGCGAGCACCCGCCCGCTTTGATAGTCCATCAGGATATAGCCGCGGGCCGCCACCGCGGGCGGCGGCGGCGCGGCCACCGCCGCGATCGCAAATTGTTGCTGAGACAACATCAAGAGTCCGGCGAACAACGCCTGCACGATAAAACTAAGCTTGGTTTTCACGACACACCATTTCATTTTCGAGATTTCATCCGTTACTGTGGCCCGCGGCGCGGGCAGCTTGCTGGCTGGGAGAAGGCGAGATAGAGAGCGGAAAGTCCGGGCTATTCTAACGCGCCTCGGCGGCAATTGCAGCCCGGGCGCGACACTCAATCGATTACCACATGCGCGTCATTCACCCCCAGGCCGTCGAGCCTGCGGGTCACTTGATCCACTTCTTCCACGCTGGAGAGCGGCCCAAGCCGCACCCGATACAGCGGACGGGCGCCGCTCTCTTCGCGAATCTGCACCGCGCCGCGGGGCGCCACCGGAGCGACGCGCTGCGACATGCGCTCGGCCTTGGCCCGTTCGGCAAACGCGCCTACCTGCAGATAAATGTCCGGTGCCGGATTGGGCGCCGGCGCGGCGGCGGTTGGCGCGGGCCCATCCTCGGGCGTCACCACCCGCACTTCCACTAAACCCGTGCCCTCAGCGACGATGCCCAGCTTGAGGGCGGCGACGTAAGACAAATCGATGAGCCGATTATGGCGAAAAGGACCGCGGTCATTCACTCTGACGATGACTTTGCGCCCGTTGCGCAGATTGGTGACCTGTACGAAGCTGGGCAGCGGTAAGGTAGTGTGGGCCGCGGTCATGGCGTACATGTCGTAAGGCTCGCCGCTGGACGTGCGGCGGCCGTGGAACTTGGCGCCATACCAGGAGGCGATGCCCTGTGCTTTGTACGCTTCACCGTTCGCCAGCACGGTGTAGCGGCGGCCTTCCACTTCATAAAAAGCCGGGTTGCCGTAGCGACTGCGCGGTTCATTACGCGGAACAGCGTCGGCGACGATGTCGGGATTTAAATCTTTCGGCACGCCGGACGGAGGCAGGCCGTCACCCGAGGTGTCCAAAATGCCGCGAGAGGAACCGCTGCTTTTGGGCAGGCTGCTGCAAGACTGCAACAAGGGTAACAACATTATTGCCAGCAACAAGCCACGCATAGGCATCACAAAAAAGGGTCGCATTCGATGATGGTCTCTCGGTTCCGCTTAGTTTGATTCCGGTCCGCCGGACTGTACCGACCGTTGTTCCCATAACCGGCGAATTTCTAGGCTCAACTGATACACCGCCATGGCATATAGAGGGCTGCGATTATAACGGGTGATGACATAAAAATTTTGCAGCCCCAGCCAGTACTCCGGACCGCTCTCCTGCTGGAAGGCGATGAGGGCGACGGGAAGTTGATCGAGCAAGGTCACCGGGCTGTCCACGCCGCGCTTTTTCAGCTCGGCCCAGGGCAGCGACGGTTTGAGCCCCGCTTCCACCAAGGCCGGGGCTTGATCCCCGCTTACCGTGGCCGGCACCGCCACCAGGCCATTCCATTCCCAGCCGTGCACTTTGAAATAATTGGCGATGCTGCCGATGGCGTCGCTGGGGCTGTTCCACAAATCCCGTTTGCCGTCGCCGTCGAAATCGACGGCGTAATTGCGGAAACTGCTGGGGATGAATTGCGCCTGGCCCATCGCGCCAGCGTAGGAACCCTTCAACGCGAGCGGATCCAAACCTTCCTCGTGGGTGAGCAGCAGATACTGCTCCAATTCACCGCGGAAAAATTTCGCGCGCGGCGGATAGTCGAAGGCCAGAGTGGTAAGCGCGTCCAGCACCCGGTAGTTGCCCTGCTGGCGGCCGTAACGGGTTTCGACGCCGAGGATGGCGATGACGATTTGCGGCGGCACCCCATATTGTTCCTCCGCCCGCTTCAAATCCGCGGCATGTTCCCGCCAAAACTCCAGTCCGCCGTCGATACGGGCGCTTTGCAGGAAAATCGGCCGGTATTGATGCCAGGGTTTACTTTCGGCGGGACGCGAAATGGCGGCGATGATGTCGTCGCGCACGCGCACGGCTTTGAACCAGTCCTCCAATTGGCCGCGGTCGAAGCCGTGCCGCTCGGTCATTTCGCCGATGAAGGTGCTGACGTCGTCCCGCTGCACGTATTCGGCGCCGACCGGTGCACCCGCGCAAGCCACCAAAGACAGAGACAGTAATAAAAGCATCCCACGAGAAGTCATAAATCAGCCCTGGATTAACCGGACAACAAACGCCGGTGGGTGTGGATGGACATGAGGATACCGAACCCCGCCATCATGGTCACCAAGGAGGTGCCGCCGTAACTCACCAAAGGCAAGGGCACGCCCACCACCGGTAACAGGCCGGTGACCATGCCGATGTTGATGAAGACATACACGAAGAAAGCGAGAATGATGCTGCCCGCCACCAACCGCGTAAAGGTGCTTTGCGCTTGGCTGGCGATATACAGCCCGCGGGCGATGATGGAGAAATAAATCAGCAACAGCACCAGAATGCCGATCAAACCGAACTCTTCCCCCAACACCGCGAAAATGAAGTCGGTGGAACGTTCCGGCAGAAAATCCAGATGGGCCTGGGTACCGTTGAGCCAGCCCTTGCCGTAAAAACCGCCGGAGCCGATGGCGATTTTGGATTGAATAATGTGATAACCCGAACCCAGCGGATCGTGTTCCGGATTCAAGAAGGTGATGACCCGTTCGCGCTGGTAGTCATGCAGGAAATACCAAAACACCGGCGCCACCGCGGCCAATAAGCCCAGTACCGTGAACACCAACCGCCAGGCCACGCCAGCCAGCAGCAACACGAACATGCCGGAACTCGCCACCAGCAAGCCCGTGCCCAAATCCGGCTGGCGGGCGATCAGCAAGGTGGGCACCACCACGGTGAGCGCGGCGATCATCAGAATCTTGGACGCCGGCGGCAAAGGGCGTTCCGCCATATACCAGGCCACCATCAGCGGCACGGCGAGCTTCATGATCTCGGAGGGCTGAAAACGGATCACTCCCATATCCAACCAGCGCTGCGCACCCTTGCCGATCTCGCCTATCACCAGCACCGCCAATAATAAAATCACGCCGACGCCGTATAACCACGGTGTCCAGCGCTGGAAATGATGGGGCGGAATATGCGCCAGCACCAGCATGGCGCCGAAACCCAGGCTCAGACGAATCAATTGCCGCGTGAGCATGTCGCTGTTCTGCGCGCTGGCGCTGTACAACACGGTCAACCCCACCGCGGCCAGCACCAGCAGACCGACCAGCAGCGGGATGTCCACATGCAGGCCGCGCAACCAGAGGGTGCGCCGGTAGCGCCGGTCCGCCAAACGAACGAGTGAGTAATCGGTGGCCATCTCTATGAACCCGACTTATTGGCGAAGTAACGATCCATCACGGCGCGCGCCACCGGTGCGGCTTCGCCGCTGCCGCTGCCGCCGTTTTCCACCACCACCACTACCGCGATCACCGGATCGTCCACCGGCGCGAAGGCCACGAACAAGGCGTGGTCGTGCAGCCGCTCGGTCAGTTCGCTGGCTTTATATTTTTGGTTCTGCTTGATGCCGAACACTTGGGCGGTGCCGGTTTTGCCGGCCATCTGATAGGTGATGCCGCGATTGATGCCTTTGGCGGTACCGCCCGGATCGTGCACCACGCCCTCCATGGCGGAGATCACCGTCTCCCAATTGGCGGCATCGGCCACCGGCACCTTGCCGACATGCACCGGCGCTTGCAGCACTAATTGACTGGTGCTGGTCTGCTGGGTGGCGTGGAGGAGATGCGGCCGCCACACCTCGCCGCGGCTGGCCAGCATCGCGGTGGCCGCCGCCAATTGCATGGGTGTGGTCAACATGAAACCCTGGCCGATGCCGGTGATGAGCGTCTCGCCGGGATACCAGGCCTGGCGCCGCGCCGCCCGCTTCCAGTCCCGCGACGGCAGCAGACCGGCGACTTCGCCGGGCAGGTCGATCTCGGTCCGCCGGCCCAATCCGAAATAACCCAGGTATTTTTGCATGCGATCGATACCGAGGCTGCGGGCCAGGTTATAAAAATACACGTCGCAGGAACGCATGATCGCCAAGCGCACGTCGACGTTGCCGTGGCCGTCCTTTTTCCAATCGCGGTAACGGTGATCGTCGCCGGGCAGGGAAAACCAACCGGGGCAAAACGTGCTGGTATGCGGTGTGATCGCCTTATATTCCAAACCCGCCAAGGCCACCAGCGGCTTGACCGTCGAACCGGGCGGATATTGACCGGTCACGATGCGATTGAACAAGGGTTGATCGGGCGACTGCCGCAACGTGTCGTAGTCCTTGGTCGAAATGCCGTTGACGAAGGAGGCGGGATCGTAACCCGGCAGGCTGGCCGCCACCAGCACCTCACCGTTTTTGGGATTGATCGCCACCACCGCGCCGCGTTTGCCGGTAAGCGCCAGCTCCGCCACCATTTGTAGATCGAGGTCGAGGCTGAGATAGAGATTCTGGCCAGGTATCGGCATGCGCCGCTCCAATACCCGCAGCACCCGACCCACGGCATTGGTTTCTTCGTGCTGGTAACCCACCTGGCCGTGCAAAACGTCTTCGTAATATTTTTCCACCCCGGTTTTGCCGGTGTGGGTGGTGCCCCGGTAATTTGAGACGTCCAGCACTTTCAAGTCCGCCTCGTTGATGCGGCCCACATAACCCATCGCGTGCACCGCCAGCTCACCGAGGGGATAGTCGCGGGCCAGCCGCGCGCCGACGTCTACGCCGGGGAAACGATGGCGGTTGACCGCGAAGCGCGCCACTTCTTCCTCGCTCAGCCGCAGGCGTAAAGGAATCGCTTCGTAGGGATGTTTTTGATCGAGGCGTTTTTTGAATTGCTCGATATCATCTTCGCCGATGGTGATGAGCTGGGCCAGGGCCGCGAGCGTCCGGTCCATATCCTTCACCTGCTCGGGAATCACCTCCAGACTGAAGGCAGGCAGGTTCTGCGCCAGCAGCACCCCGTTGCGATCGTAGATCAAGCCCCGGGTGGGGGGCATGGGCATGATGTTGACGCGGTTGTTCTCGGACAGGGTGGAGAAGTGCTCGTGACTGATGATCTGTAAATAAATCAGCCGCACTACCACCACCACCAGCAACACACCCACCACCACCAGCGCCACCAAGATCCGGCTGGTGAATAAGTGGGTTTCGCGCAAATGATCTTTTAAATGAGTGCGTGGGGCCATGGGCAGGGGCGGTCAACTCACCCGGAAACGGCGACGCAAACGGCGCAATAACAAAAACGTCCACGGCCACAACAGGCCGCTGACGAGGCTGGGCAACCAATAGGTCCAGCTCTCGTGCGCCAGTCCGATCATGCCTTGCACCCACAACACCAATAATTGCTCCAAGGCCACCAACACCGTCACGCTCAAAGCCTGTTGCCATACCGGGAAGATCCGCAGACGCTGATGGAGCTTCACGGCCAGATACGCAATCACCGCGAAACCCAGCGCATGCTGGCCCAACAAAGCCCCGCTCAACACGTCCACGCACAGGCCAACCAGCCAGCCGTAACCGACGTTGACCCGGTGCGGCAATGCCATGCACCAATATATCAACACCATGGCCGCCCAGTCGGGGCGAAAAAGCGCGGTCCAGGCCGGCATGATCACGATGCTGAGCAACAGGGCGACCACGAAACTCACGACGATGATCCAGCCGCTATGATGACGCCGGGTCGCCATGATTATTTCACCGGCGCCGCGGCGGGCGTTTCGGGCTGGGGCGGGCAGGGCCCGGCATTGGCATCACAGGGTACCGCCGGCGCAGGGGGACCCCACACCAGCAAGACTTCCCGGTTCTGCTCCAGCTTGGCCGCTGGCTTGGCGCTCACCGTGGCGAAACTCTCGGCGGGATTACGATCGACTTTCTCGACGATGCCCACCGGATAACCGGCGGGAAAACCGCCGCCCAGGCCGGAGGTGACCAACAGATCGCCCGCTTCGACGTCGGCGTTGACCGGCAGGTGCAGCAACTCCAGCTTGCCGGGGGAGCCGGTGCCCACCGCGATGGCGCGCAAACCGCTGCGATTGATCCACACCGGCAAGGCATGGCTGGGATCGGTGATCAGCATCGCGGTGCTGGTGTAGGGCGCGACCCGCACCACCTGTCCCACCACACCCGAGGCATCTACCAAAGGCTGGCCGGCGGTCACGCCGTGTTGGCTGCCTTTATTGATGACAATTTGCTGCGAGAACGGATCGAGATCCACTTGCAGCAGCTCGGCCACCAGCACCCGCTCCGCAACCTTGAAGGACGAGTCCAGCAGTTCGCGCAGACGCCTGTTTTCGGCCTCCAGCGCAGCCATTTTCTGCAGACGCGCTTCCAGCAGCAGATGCCGCGACTTGAGCGCCGCGTTTTCTTCCTGCAAGGCCTCGCGGGTCTCGAACAGTTGGCCGAACCAGCCGCCGATGGCGCCGGGCGCGCCCAGCACATAGTGCAGCGGCGAGATCACCAGGCTCAAACCCGCCCGCACGCTATCGAGATGGTGAAAGCGATGGTCGAGGGTCATCAACAGCAGAGACACCGCCACGAACGTCGCGAGCCGGATGTTTTCCGAGGGCCCCTGCCTGAATAGCGGTTTAATGGAATGGTCTCCGTTGCACCGGTCGTCGGCCAGTAAGCGGTCGCGCGCCGCTGACGGGCAAGGAATCGGCCGCGTATTCGCTGCTGGTCATTATTCGATCACGAATACGTCGCCACCGCCTTCGTCGATCATTTCGAGCGCTTTGCCGCCGCCGCGGGCGACGCAGGTCAGCGGATCCTCGGCCACCACCACCGGCAGCCCGGTCTCTTCCATCAACAACCGGTCAAAGTCGCGCAGCAAGGCGCCGCCGCCGGTGAGCACCATGCCGCGTTCGGCGATGTCGGCGCCAAGATCGGGCGGGGTTTGTTCGAGGGCGGTTCTCACCGCGCCGACGATACCGGAGAGCGGATCCTGTAGCGCTTCGAGAATTTCATTGCTGTTGAGCTTGAAACTGCGCGGCACGCCTTCCGACAGGTTGCGGCCCTTCACTTCGATCTCGCGGATTTCCTTGGCGGGATAGGCGGAGCCTATTTCGTGTTTGATTTTTTCGGCGGTGGATTCGCCGATCAGCGTACCGTAATTGCGGCGCACGTAATTGATGATGGCCTCGTCGAAGCTGTCACCGCCGATACGCACCGAGGCCGAATAGACGATGCCGTTGAGCGAGATGATGGCGACTTCGGTGGTGCCGCCGCCGATATCGAGCACCATCGAACCGCGCGCCTCGCTGACCGGCATGCCGGCACCGATCGCCGCGGCCATGGGCTCTTCTATTAAATAGACTTCGCGTGCGCCGGCGCCGGCGGCGGATTCTTTGATGGCGCGCCGCTCGACCTGGGTCGAACCGCAGGGGACGCAGATCAGCACACGGGGGCTCGGGTGGAAGTAACGATTCTCGTGCACCTTGTGGATGAAGTACTGCAGCATCTTCTCGGTGACGGTGAAGTCGGCGATCACGCCGTCTTTCAGCGGCCGGATGGCGGTGATGTTGCCTGGCGTGCGGCCGATCATGGCCTTGGCCTCGGCGCCCACCGCGGCAATCGCTTTAGGACCGCCGGGGCCTTTGTCCTGGCGGATGGCCACCACCGAGGGTTCATTCAACACGATACCTTGGCCGCGCACGTAGATGAGCGTATTGGCCGTACCCAAATCGATCGACAAATCGTTGGAGAAAAGTCCCCGGAGACGCTTAAACATAAAGATGGGTTATCCTGTGGAAAGGGGGTTTGGAGCCGCGCCGCCGACCTTCCTAGGCGGGGCGTTTGCGAATCCGCAGTAATTTAACAACCAGGGGGGTTTGGGGCAAGCAGGTAACTGTGGTAAGTTGCGCTTTTTTCGGCATCACGGAGCGGTACCACCCATGAGTCTCAATCGAGCCGACATTGAAAAAATCGCCCACTTGGCTCGCTTGGCCATCGGCGAAGACGACATTCCGCGCTACGCGCGCGAGCTCTCCAACATCTTCGCCATGGTGGAGCAAATGAGCGCGGTAGACACCCGCGACGTAGCGCCGATGGCCCATCCCCTGGCCGCGGGTCAGCGCCTGCGCCCCGACCAGGTGACCGAAACCAACCAGCGCGAGCGCTTCCAATCCATCGCTCCCCAGGTGGAAGCCGGGCTTTATCTGGTGCCCAAGGTCATCGAGTAAGCGCGCGCCGCCCTACCCCGTATTCAAGGAATCTCCATACGATGCACAACCGAACCATCGCCGAGTTAGCCCGGGCGCTGCGCGCCAAGGAATTTTCCAGCGTCGACCTGACCGGTCATTTCCTGAACCGCATCAAACGGCTGGACGGGCGGCTGAACAGCTTCGTCACCGTCACCGAAGAATCCGCGCTGGCCGCCGCCCGCGCCGCCGATCAACGCCTGGCCAAGGGCGAAGCCGGCCCCCTGCTCGGCGTGCCCTTCGCCCAGAAGGACATCTTCTGCACGCAAGGCGTGAAGACCAGCTGCGGCTCGAAGATGCTCGACAATTTCATCGCCCCCTACGACGCCGCCGTGGTCAGCCAGCTCAACGCGGCGGGCACGGTAATGCTCGGCAAGACCAATATGGACGAGTTCGCGATGGGCTCGTCCAATGAAACCAGTTATTACGGCCCGGTGAAAAATCCCTGGGACACCGCCGCGGTACCCGGCGGTTCCTCCGGCGGCTCGGCGGCGGCGGTAGCGGCACGGCTCACACCCGGCGCGAGCGGCACCGACACCGGCGGCTCGATCCGCCAGCCCGCCGCGCTGTGCGGCATCACCGGCATCAAGCCGACCTATGGCCGGGTGTCGCGCTATGGCATGATCGCCTTCGCCTCCAGCCTCGACCAGGGCGGACCGATGGCGCGCACCGCCGAGGACTGCGCCTTGCTGCTGCGCGCCATGAGCAGCTACGATCCACGCGACTCCACCTGCGTCGATCGGCCGGTGCCCGACTACGCCGCGACGCTCGACAACGGCCTCGCCGGTTTGAAGATCGGTCTGCCCAAGGAATATTTCGGCGAGGGCCTGGACCCGCAGGTGGCCGCCGCCATCGAAGCGGCCATCGCCGAATACAAGAAACTCGGCGCCGAGGTCGTGGAGATCAGCCTGCCCAACACCGCGCTGGCCGTGCCGACCTATTATGTCGTCGCGCCGGCCGAAGCGTCGTCCAATCTCGCCCGTTACGACGGCGTGCGTTTCGGCCATCGCTGCGACGCGCCGAAAGACCTGCTCGATTTATACAAACGTTCACGCGGCGAAGGTTTCGGCGCCGAGGTCAAGCGCCGCATCATGATTGGCACCTATGTGTTGTCCGCCGGTTATTACGACGCCTATTACCTGAAAGCCCAGCAACTGCGCCAGCTCATCAGCCAGGATTTCAAACAGGCCTTCGAGCAAGTGGACGTCATCATGGGCCCGGCCTCGCCCACGGTCGCCTTCAACATCGGCGAGAAGATGGACGACCCGGTGACCATGTATCTGTCCGACATCTACACCATCGCCGTGAATATGGCCGGCCTGCCCGGCATGTCGATCCCGGCGGGTTTCGTCGGTCAACGCCCGGTCGGTCTGCAACTCATCGGCAATTATTTCGACGAGGCGCGGCTGCTCAACATCGCGCACCAATATCAGCGGGTCACCGACTGGCATGCGCGGAGTCCCCGGGGATTTGAATAGCGTCCACCCCCGCCGCGCGGCAGGTTAAAGCCCGTTGCGCGGCCGTCGTATTACTGTCATCTGATCTTGCTATTAATTCGGTGATTAAATACGTTCCCTCCCAACGGGAGAGGATACGTCTTAAACCAGATTTATACCGGGTTATAACATCGCCCGCCGTGCCGGCGGTGCGGTCCATTTTTTGACACCGGCCTTTAAATGAGCGTTAAATAAGCGGCGAGTTGAGGCAAAGGGCGGCCATCACGTATACCCGCGTCCTATTAATAAATACATGCTCGACATGTTCCGGTCTCAAGAAAAAGCAAGAACCGTAGGGAGCGCTTCATGATCAGCAGGCACCAGTTGGGCATCCTCTCGTTGTTAGTGGCGGTTCAACTCGGCGTCATCGCGCATGCCGCGCCGCCCATCGCTTACAATCAATGGCAAGCGGTCGACGATAATATGGGGGGG
>JAHFRV010000005.1:60400-98401 GCA_023266095.1 Gammaproteobacteria bacterium
GTGCAACAATGCGGCGGCACTCAAACCCCCAGTAATGAGACCATCCCATGTGCAGCCGGTTATACATGCGTGATTGGAGTTTCGGCCTTAGGGTTCTCACAGCGCACCGTTACTGCTGCTGAGGGTGTCCAATATTTCCAGACCATCGTGACCGAAGAGAGCGACGGCAGTGGCGCGCTAGTCCTTTCCGACGAATCGTTTGTGAGGAGTGGCGCCAGCGGCGGCGTGGCGGGCAAGGAGCGCGAAGAACCAACCGCTGCCACGCCGGCATCCGCCAATTCCACGCCTGCCTCGCACGGTCCTTACGCGTATCTCGCCACCAGCAACGGGTCGATCATTGTCATCAATCTCAGCTTACCGGATACCTTGACCTATACCGCCAGCTTGCGAGTCAGCAGGTCGCCTTTCGCGGTCGCGGTCAGCCCTAATGGCGCATTTCTCTATGCCAGCAATAATGATGATTCCACTATTTCGGTGATTCGCGCCTTCGATCGCCAAGTCATCGACACTATCGCCGTCCCCGCCAATGCCGCGGCGCTGATGGTGGACAGCGCGGGCGAGCGTTTGTACGTTACACATGCCCCCGGCGACATCATTACCGTCGTCAACCTCCGGCAACGCCAGGTGCTGGCGGTGTTGAACTTGGCGGCCACCCTGACCGATGTGGTGGTTCATCCCGACGACGCGCATTTAATCGGATTGGACTTGGCGCTCGACGAAGTGCACATCATTGATGCCCTCACCGGCGAGATCGTCACCCGCCATCACGTGCCTAACGGCACCGCGAACGCGGGACAAATGGTCGTCAGCCGCGACGGCGCGACCGTGTATCTCGCGCTCAGCGATGGGTCGAGCACCACTCTCCATGCCTTGGATCTCGCCAGCCGCCAATGGCGCATCGCCCCGCAAACACTGACTGGAATAGTCACGCGGCTGTTTTTTAATTTCAACGCGGACCGTTTGCTGGTTAACACCTACAATCCCGACGCGGCCGTGTGCAGCAACGCCAGAAACGGTTTTTACGCCATCGATCCCGTCAGCTTATTGCCCACCCTGGTTCGCGATCTCGCGCGCGGCGAGGAGGTGATCGCCAGCGAGGCGTCCGACAGCAAGCTGGTGCTGAATCGCCAGACCAGTCGCCTTCACCGCTTGAGCGCCGATGCGCTGACGGCTTACGGTGCGGTGGGGACGGGCAGTAACGCCAACGCCGGCGAACATTTTATCGGCCCGGTCCTGGCCGCCGCGCTCCACACCGACACCGCCCTGCTGGATTTCGGCACGACGGCCGCCGGCACTACCAGCACCAAGCGCTTCACCCTGCGTAACAGCGGCGCCTTGCCGGTCACCGTCACCGGCCTGCGGTTATCCGCCGAGGCCGCTGTCGCGGCCGCGCTGACCAGCGGCGAGTTCACCGTGAGCAAGGATGATTGCAGCGGCCGCACTCTTTTGCCCGATGACACGTGCGACGTCGAGGTCATGCATCAGCCCACCGGCGACACCGCCAAACAAGCCCGCCTGCAAATCACCACCGACAGCGAGGCGGTCTCCGCCGCCGTCGATTTAACGGGACAGGGCGCCGATCAACCCGCCGCTTCCGCCACGGGAAGCGGCGTTGGCGGCGGCGTGTTCGCGCCTTATTGGCTGATCGCGCTGCTGCTAATTGGGGCGACCCGGCACCGCGCATAAGCGGCGCGAGCGCGCCCGCGCGCCACCTCGCCCGCAATTTCCGCTGGGCATGACCGTGCCGCTCGGTCTACGATGAAGGCGATACACTTCATCGAGGACATCGACATGGAAAGTTTCTGGTCCGCCTATG
Organism: Gammaproteobacteria bacterium; assembly: GCA_023266095.1. GTDB lineage: Bacteria > Pseudomonadota > Gammaproteobacteria > DRLM01 > DRLM01 > CAKKSB01. The sequence continues at coordinate 62,217 of JAHFRV010000005.1, forward strand.
GTTTGTTCATCGCGAAAACCTTCACCTTCCTGGCGCTGATCGTCTTCGCCGTCGCGATGACGGCGCGCCTGCTGCGGCGCAAGGACACGCCACGCGAACACCTGCATGTGAAAAAACTCAACGAAAAGTATCAGGCCATGGCCGACGTCCTGCACCGCGCCATGCTGCCCAAACACGATCTCAAACATTATCTGCAGCGCCGCCGTGTAGCCGATAAAAATACCCGACACAACGCCAAGCCGCGCCTGCGGGTATTCGTGCTCGAATTCAAAGGCGACCTGCGCGCTTCGGCGGTACGCACCTTGCGCGAGGAAGTGACGGCGCTGCTCACCGTCGCCACGCCCAAGGACGAAGTCTTCCTACGCTTGGAAAGCGCGGGCGGTCTGGTGATGTCGTACGGCCTGGCCGCCTCACAGCTGGCACGCATCACCCAGGCCGGCATACCGCTGGTGGTGTCGGTTGATCAAATCGCCGCCAGCGGCGGTTACCTCATGGCCTGCGTCGCCGACCGCATCCTCGCCGCGCCCTTCGCCATCGTCGGCTCCATCGGCGTGGTGGCGCAAATGCCCAACTTCCATGGCCTGCTCAAAAAACACGATATCGATTACGAACTGCACACCGCGGGAGAATTCAAACGCACGCTCACCCTCTTCGGCGAAAACACCGAACAAGGCCGCGCCAAGCTAAAAGAAGAGATCGAAGAAACCCACGATCTTTTCAAACGATTCCTCGCCCAACATCGCCCGCAACTTGATCTCGCCGCCGTCGCCACCGGCGAACACTGGCTAGGCACCCGCGCCATGGACTTAAAATTGGTCGATGAGTTGATCACCAGCGACGACTACCTGCTCAAACGTTCGCACGAAGCGGACTTGTATGCGGTAAGTTATCCGCAGCGGCGGTCGCTCGGCGAACGCTTGGGCTTGAGCCGGGATAAGACAGTTTTTTAAAATGTGGATTTATGTGGAATGCGGCGTGCCGACCCGTCAGCGTAAGAACGCCCACCGATTGTTCACTCAACAACACCCGGATACCTTGCAACATGCCGAGGGTTCGACTCCCGCGAAGGTGGTGATTTTTTATGCCGCGGCGGTTGGTCAACGATTAACGGTCGAAGAGCCTGCTGAATAACCTGGCTCTTACCGCATTTTGGCGTTGATGAGCCACCTTGTCTTCAATGATTGAGCAGACTGTGATGCGGAAACAAGTATGCAAGATTGGCATGAGGTCGCATTGCCGGTGTAAGCAGGCGGGCGCCCAGCACGTGAAGTGATTGCCGGCTTGCTGGCCGTCACGCATGACTCCTCGCCTGGAGAGATAGCCCGGCTTATACCTTGAACTGATTCACCATGCGTTCCAGATTTTGGGACAGGCCCGATAAATCTTCGCCCCAGGTGACCAAGCGACTCGACGTGGTGACGATCTTGTCGGCCTCATCGTGGATGTTGACGATGTTGCGGTTGATATCTGAGTTAACGTGGTTCTGTTGCTCAACCGCCGCGGCAATCTGAATGTTCATGTCATTGATGCGCTGTATCGCCTCTAGGATGGCACGCAAACTGCCCCTTGCATCCTGAGAAAGCGCCACGCTGCTGTCGATATGTTCACGATTATTGCGCATGACCAGCACAGCCTCTTGCGCTGAGGCCTGCAAGGCTTGCACGATTTGATTGATCTCCAGCGTCGAGTGCTGCGTGCGGGTCGCGAGCGCACGTACTTCGTCGGCCACTACGGCAAAACCTCTGCCCTGTTCGCCCGCCCGGGCCGCTTCGATGGCGGCATTCAGCGCCAATAAATTAGTCTGCTCAGCGATATTGCGAATGACTTCCACCACGGAGCCGATATCATGACTCTTGGCCGCGACGCCGTCGATCACCCGGGTGACGTCATCGATGCCGGCGGCGAGCTGGTTGATGCTGCCCATGCCCCGCTCGACGATCGCCGCGCCGCTGCCAACTTCAGCCTGGGCCTTGGCGGCGAATTCAGCGGCGTGGCTCGCATTGCCCGCCACCTCCGACACCGCCGCCGCCACCTCGGTCATGGCCGTCGCCACTTGATCGATGTTGGTGTTTTGTTGTACGAGCGCCTGGCTAATATCGCCGGTGGTATACGCCGAGTCAGCCACCGACTTGGAAAGTGAAGCCGCCGTAGTCACCACTTTTCTAACCATCTCTTGCGTGGTGCCGACAAAGGTATTGAAGCAGTGCGACAACTCCCCCAGCTCATCGCCACTGGTCACGCTCAAGCGCTTGCGCAGATCACACTCCCCTTCGGCGAGGTCGCGCGCGAGATGTATCATGTTTTTCAGGGGCATCACCACGATCTTGCGCAGCAACAGTAACAGCAGCACGGAAACGATGGTCACGATGACGCTGGTAGCCGTTACTTGGGTCATCAGCATCGAGGCCAGACTCTCCTCGATCGGGATCAGGCTCCAGGTCACCGCCAGCGCACCGATCAACTCCTTGTCCTTGCCGGAGTAAGCCGGAGCGATCACCACATTGTGGTTGTCGACCCGCTCAACCACCGTCTCCCCCTTTGCTAGTTGTCCACGGTATTGTTTCAAAATGGCGGTGAATTCGAAGGCCTGGAAATTCTTCGAACGAACTTCCGCGATACGCTTGCCTTCGCTGTTCACCGCCACCAGATTGACGAGGGTGGAACCTTCGACGGATTCGATATTGCGAAATAACTCTTCGATGACATCCGCTTTCTCCCAACGGATCGCGCCACCCAATTGCTCGGCCATCATTTTGCTGACCAGCACATTGTCGCGTACCGCCAGATCCAACATCGCCTCGCGGCTATGCCCCATCAGCAACCAGGACTGAATGAAGAATCCTAAGGCGAGCGCCACAATGACACTGACGCCAATCTTGCGATTGATCGTCCATTTATTCAAGGAGACAATATCCATTCCGCCCACTCACTCATGATAGTCATCGCATCCGGGGATACGCCATCGTCCTAGACCACTTCACTTTTACAATTGATCGACATTCACACCCACGGTGACGGCGCCGATCGGCGCGTGGCTGGCAGGATCGACGATCGTGATACTGACCTGGGCCTGCAATCTTTGCGTGGACTCGTCCGTCTTGATTTCACCGATATGAACCGCGTCGGGCCCGATCTTGAAAGTCTGCGACCACTTATCCTCATCGCCTTGCCAATAATCCGAGGTGACGTCGCTCTGCCCCACATTCAGACCCTTGGCGTCCATCACGAAAATTTCGGTGTAAAGATCACCGCTCTTTCCCTGCACGCCTTTCAAATAGCCGGATAGCTCGTTGGAGAGAATGCCGCTGATCAACGGCTTGTTGGCGGATTTGGTTTCCGCCCGCCATTGTTTGTCGAGGACGAGAATGTCGGCCTCGGACAGGCTGGCATTTTTCTCATTCTGTTTCTTAACGGCGGCGATGACCGCCGCATTGTTAGCCCAGGCTTTTATTTTGGTTGCCGCCAACGCCCGCAAGGCGTCCTCTTCCTTGCCGGCAAAGCTGTTGCCGGACACCAAGCATAGTAAAGTGACTACAGCTGTCAAAGTACGTTTCATTCAATTCTCCTTACCGGGTTAAAGGTCGTTTCACGACCGCACGCAACATATTCTCGTCATTCAATCACTACTTCAATAATGACGGCTGCTCGATGGTATAGCGTCCTCACCAGCCCGCGACTTGAGCGGTATCCAGACAGTGAAGGGTAGTCATCGCCGTCGCAGCGCATGATCATCGTTTAAAGCTTTTTGAATATTTCAGTGAGCAGCGCCGGACCGTTCACGGCGTTGACGGGTTTCAGTAGATAAGTGACGACGCCTTCCTTGACACACTCGTCGATCGCTTCTTGATCCGTCACCGAGCTGAGCATGACCACGGGCAGCGTTTTGCTCTTCTCGCGGATTTTCTTCAAAGCGGCCTTGCCGTCCATGAAGGGCATGACGATATCGAGAAAGACTATCCCGACCTGATATTGGTTTTTTTCCAGCACATTGAGTGCGCCCTTGCCGTGTTCCGCCTGCAGCACATTATTGTAGCCAAGCGAGGCGAGTACCCGCCGCAATGCCTCGCGCATAATGAGCGCATCGTCGACCACCAGTATCTTTGCGTCCTGACTCAGCATAATTGCATCTTATCCGTGGAGGAGATAACTGAAATAGAAACGTCCGCCGATCGCGAGATCGACAGGCACCGTGAAGATTTGCTTTACTCCCTCCAGGAACATTTGGCTGTCGGCCTGAGTGGTGATGTAGGCGGGCGTGCCGAAACTGAATTTGCGCGTGACACTGAGGTGGCGGACGGCGAGACCGATGGCGGTATTGGCGAATTCGGCGAGGGCGTCGCTGACCTCGGTATTCAGAATCTTGGCGTTTTCCTGGGTGCCCAGCATCTTGGCCCGCACCCGGTTGCCTATCGTCAGGGCGGTGCTGAGGTCGTGATTCATGACGATTTTACCTTCGACCGTGCCTAGTTTGCGTGTCACCAGACAGACCGCGAAACCTTTAAAAACGAAGGTATCGAGTGCATCGTGATAGGTCAGCAAGTCACTGGAGGCCTTTAAATCGGCCATGCTATCCAGGGTAAGAATGGTTTCGTTGATAAACGGCACCAGAATCTCGTTGCGCACATGGGAGCGGCTATCATCGAAATTATCGCCTAGCAGTTGCATAAGATTCTTATCCAATTATCGGAACGGTATCCATGCCATCGGTTGCTAACGGTTTTTCCTGAAGTACCCCGGCGTCGCGCCAGTCTTTGGCGGTCCGGCGCCGGCAGAGGGTGGCGGCTGGCGCGTAGCCATGTCACCCAACATAAGGGTCGGAGAATCCGCGCGTTTAGGCCTTATTTCAGCGGGACAGACCCGGCCTGGTGGTCGGGGCAGCCGGTCGGGTAAGGCGTACGAGAATGCATGTCCCAACGCCTGTACCCCTATACAAGGCCGTCCGACGGGATGTATCACCCGATCGACGACCGAGACCCTACTGAAATAGGCTCTTAGTGCTAAGATAGGCGCTCTTTTTTGACGACGGGTTTGTCGCCCGCCACGAGTCGAGGTGCTGCACGAATGGAATGGGAAACTGTCATCGGGTTGGAGATCCACGCCCAGCTCGCCACCAAGAGCAAAATTTTCTCCGGCGCCGCCACCGCCTACGGCGCGGAGCCTAACACCCAAGCCTGCGCCGTCGACCTCGGCCTGCCCGGTGTGCTGCCGGTACTGAATAAAGAAGCGGTGCGGATGGCCACCAAGTTCGGTCTGGCCATCCAGGCCACGGTGGCACCGCGTTCGGTGTTCGCCCGTAAGAATTATTTCTATCCCGATCTGCCCAAGGGTTATCAGATCAGCCAGTACGAACTGCCGATCGTCACCCAAGGTCGCCTCGACATCGAGCTGGAAGACGGCAGCAGCAAAACCATCGGCGTCACCCGCGCCCACCTCGAAGAAGACGCCGGCAAATCGCTGCACGAGGATTTTCACGACCTGACCGGCATCGATTTGAACCGGGCCGGCACACCGCTGCTGGAGATCGTCTCCGAGCCGGATCTGCGCTCCGCCAAGGAAGCGGTGGCCTATATGAAAAAAATCCATTCGCTGGTGCGTTATCTGGAAATCTGTGACGGCAATATGCAGGAGGGCTCGTTCCGTTGCGACGCCAATGTCTCGGTGCGCCGCAAGGGCGAACCAAGATTCGGCACCCGCGCCGAGATCAAGAACATCAACTCTTTCCGCTTCGTCGAACGCGCCATCAACTACGAGGTCGAGCGCCAGATCGAGCTGATCGAAGCCGGCGGCAAGGTCGTGCAGGAAACCCGCCTCTACAACGCCCAGAAAGACGAGACCCGCTCCATGCGCAGCAAGGAAGAGGCGATGGATTATCGCTACTTCCCCGACCCGGACCTGCTGCCGGTGGAACTCGACGCGGCGTGGATCGAAGAGGTGCGCGCCACCCTGCCCGAGCTGCCCGACGCCAAACGCGAGCGCTTCATATATGAATACGGCCTCAGCCCCTATGAGGCCAGCGTGCTCACCACCAGCCGCGAACTGGCGGATTATTACGAAGCCACCGTCAAGGCCGCGGGTGGCGAGGCCAAGCTGGCCGCCAACTGGGTGATCGGTGATCTATTGGGCGCCGTCAACAAAGCCGGTTTGGAAATCACCCAAAGCCCGCTGCCGGCGGCCGCGTTGGCGGGCATGCTGCGCCGTATCGCCGACGACACCATCTCCGGCAAGATCGCCAAGACCGTGTTCGAGGCCATGTGGAACGGCGAGGGCGACGCCGACACGGTGATCGAAAAACACGGCCTCAAACAGGTCACCGACACAGGCGCCATCGAAAAGGTGATCGATGACGTAATGGCCGCCAACCCCGACCAGCTCGCCGATTACCGCAGCGGCAAGGACAAATTGTTCGGCTTCTTCGTCGGCCAGGTGATGAAGCTGAGCCAAGGCAAGGCCAATCCCGCGCAGGTCAACGACTTGTTGAAGAAAAAACTCAGCGGCTAACCGCGGGAAGCCGCTGCACCGGCCGATGTAATGTCCTTTTTGACCGTCACGCCGAGCGGACAGCCCTTGTTCGCGCTTTAAAAACCAAGGCCCGCCGCGCAGACCTGGCTTTACCTGGCTCGCCGCGCGGGCTTGCGGTCCGACGGCCCGCTCCCGCGATTTCCTGCAATGAATGCCGTACCCGCATCGGCTTATCGTCCGCCCTCGCAACGGCTTTTCTTCCAAGCGATTCACCGCTCACCGCGTCCTAGCCGGTCAGGGCGGAATGGTCCTCACTATTACTGACTAAAGATATGTAAATTACAGTCGATAAAAAAGCTGATCTTGCCGCGGCAGTCAACAGAAGAACAGGTCGTTCCGGCACCTGCCATTCAACGCAAACAACAAGGCGATTAGGCAAATGAAGACACACACACTACTTGGATGGGCGTTGGGCGCCTTAACTTTTGCCGGTGCCGGTGCGGCGTTCGCCGATGAACAAGCCACGATCAATCTGGTCAATCAGAAGACCAATATCATTGAAAACATGCACAGCAAGGCGCAGCGTGCCTTAGTCACCGCCGCCCAGGATCGGGTGTTCCCGGAGTATTTCACTCCCGGCACCGACAAGCATACGCTTAAGTCTCGCATCGACAACGTCTCCCTCGCCGTGCAAAGCCGCTTCGAAGTTGACGAAATGTGCGTGATCGATGAAAAAGGTAATGAACATTCGCGCATCATCGGCAAGGCCATCGCGCCGGATGCGGATCTGTCCACGGAGGAGGCCAGCGCGCCGTTCTTCAAGCTCGCGTTCGCCTTGCAACCGAAGCAAGTAGCGGTGGCGCCCCTCTATGTGTCGGCGGACACCCAGCGCTGGGTGGTCGCCTATGTCACCCCCCTCGCCGTCGGCACCGGCAAACCCGCGATCCTGCATTTCGAGCACAACCTGGATAAATATCGGGATATGGTCAATCGTGGACTATCCGGCGACGATCGTTACCTGCTGATGGTGACCCGCGATGGTTATGTCTTTTCCGACAGCCGCAAGGATATTTCCTTGAATGCCAAGGGCGACGCGGACGACCAGGCCAGCTATTTTTCCAACATCAAAAGTTGGCGGTTGGCCGATATCGACAAAGTATCGGATGCCGTCACCAAGGCCAAGGAAGGGGTGATTCGCAGCAAGGCCGCCGACGGCAAAGAGTATGTCATCGCCTACAAGCCCGTCGAATCATGGACCATCATCGCCGTGGAAAAACAGTAGCAGGCATTGTTAATGGAGTAAGGAAGAACGCCCCATAAAGTTTGGGGCGACGGTCAGAGTACTCACCCTTGAGTGAATCACCATGCCGGCGCGGATCAGCATAAAAACAAAACTCATCGCCCTGCTTCTGGCCTGCGCCTTGATCCCGCTGGTGGGGATTTCCGTCATCTCGTACTTCAGCGCGAAAAATACATTGGAGGCGGACATCAGGGGCCAGATCACCAGCGCTTCCCGCCAGTCACTCAGCGACGTTCAGGCCATCCTCAATGACGCGGTGATACATGTCAGGGCCTGGGCCAGGCTGAACGTCATGCAAGAGACGTTAATCGACGACAGTGATGGAACCATCCACGGCTACCTCGAAAATTTTTCATCGCAGTATGTTCAGTTCGCGGAACTGGCGGTATTGAATGATCGCGGCATCGTCATCGCCGCCACCAAAGCGGATAATCTGCACCGAGACTACTCTCAAGAGGAAGGGGTCAAGGACGCCCTGACCGGTCATCTTCACCAGGGGCCTGTGCGGCTCTCCAAGCTGACCGGCACGGCCGGGCTCACTATCTATGCGCCTATCGCGGCGGACTATGACGCGAAGACGACCATCGGAGTATTAGTCGGCGTAGTGTCGTGGGCCTTCGTTCAGGATTATCTGTCCACGCTCACGGTCTTCACCGGCAAACAAGATGGACAGGCTCAATTCCTACTGTACGATACCGCATCGCGGTCTCTGCTTTATAAAACTGGCCAGGCCCGTAAACTGGAGAAATTGGAAAACGGTTTATCGTTGGAAAACGCGGGAGACATGGGGCTACACAGCGTGGACGGGCGAAGCTTTTTGACGGCTTGGTTTCCTTCGGCAGCTACGAACGTGATGCAGGATCCCGGTTGGCAATTGGCCGCCCTGGTGGATGAAGACTACGCTTACCGCAGCGTCATGCAATTACGTAACCGGACCGTCGTACTAGGGATAATACTGGCCGCCATCCTGGGCTTGATCGGTTACCTCGGCGCACAACGGCTCACCAAGCCGATTATTTCCATTACCGCCACCCTCAAGAAAATCGCCGAGGGCGAGGGAGATCTCCGTCACCGCTTGGACGAAAGCGGCAGCGATGAGCTCAGTGAGCTGGCGCATTGGTTCAATGTCTTCGTCACCAAGCTGCAAACCATCGTCCAAGGCATCGCCGAGAATACCGCGCGACTGCGCAGCGAAACCGATTCGGTGGCTATCACCACCCGGGCCGCATATGAGGCGGTAATATCCCAGAAAGACAAAACTCAGGAAGTCGGCATTTCAATGCAGGAAATCGCGACCACGGTCTTGTCAGTGGTCCAACACACCAATGGCACTGCCCGGGCCGCGGAACAGGCGGCCGCCAGCTCTAAAGAGGGCGAAGCCCTGGTGCAATCCACCGTTTCCTCCGTTGATACTCTTGCCACTAAGGTCAACGCCACTTCTGAAGTCATCATCAGCCTGGTCAAGGAGATCGACAATATCAGCATGATATTAGAAGCGATCAGCTCGATCACCGATCAAATCAACTTGCTGGCATTGAATGCCAGCATTGAGGCGGCCCGCGCCGGCGAGCACGGCCGCGGCTTCTCCGTGGTCGCCAGTGAAGTTCGCACTCTTGCCTACCGCACCAAAGAACAAACTCACGAAATCTCCGCCACGATCAGCCGAGTGCAAACCCGGGCGCATGAGGCCATAGACACCGCGGAGGCGACCCAGCAAAGGGCCGACGCTACGGTAATTGACGCGGGATCGGCGCAGCGCAACTTTGTTGCTATCGCGGGTGCCATCTCCAACATCAGCGCAATGAGCATGAATACCGCCGCCGCCGCCGAGGAACAGAGCGTCGTCATCGAGCACACCAAGAATCACTTGCTGCATATCGGCGAACTTGCGAAACATGCCGAACAGCTGTGCGAAAAAACAGAAAACAATATCGCCTCGCTGCAAGAGGTAGCCGGTCACCTGCACGACATCGTCGGCGAATTTAAATATTGAATACGTTCGAAGGCATTTCATCTGGATCGCTGTCATATCGAATACTGATCGCGCATACGCCGCAGGCTTTGCTGCCACTTTTCTACCCGCTTCACGTCGTAAAGTAATTACCCTCACCTATTTAAGGGCCGGCGAAAAACCCGCGCTTCGAAACTCTACGCTTCGATCATGAACCAGGCTTTAGTGCCGATCTATTCGTTGAATAGTTTGGTATCGAGACAATGGCCATGTGTAAGCGCCGTATTCATTTCTTATTAATATTGCTGACTATCTTCATGTCGACAACCCCGTCGCATGGCAAGCAACTCTACAAATTTCAAGATGAGAACGGCCGCTGGCAATTTACCGATCTAGCGCCGGTCACCGATCAGCCCGTGCAATCATATCCGCTGCGGGTTGCGCAGAAAGACAAGATCGTCGTCAGCAGCCGCGGTCCTGATAGCGAACACGAGCTGTATATTTATAACAGTTACTACGGGCCGGTCGAAGTCATTCTCGATTTTACTAAGGTCCGCAACGTCATCGCCCAACCCCCTTTGCCTCACCGCTTCGTCATCCCCGCCCGCCGCGAAATCCGCGCCGTGGGCCTCAAGGTCGCCGACAAAGGGCGCGGCTTCGATTATAAAATCAGGGTATCTCCTTTGTTGGGTGACTCCAAGGCCCAGCACGATCCGCAAACGTCTTATCGTGTACCGTTTGATTCCGGAAATACTTTTGCCATCACTCAGGGATTTTTCGGCGACTATAGCCACAACACACCTTATAGCGAATATGCCGTCGATATCGCCATGCCCGAGGGCACGCCTATCGTCGCCGCCCGCGGCGGCGTGGTGATGGACATCGAGCAGGATTTTTTTGGCAACGGCCTGGACATGGAGAAGTACGGCGCGCGCGCCAACAGCGTGCGCATCCTGCATGACGACGGCACCATGGCCGAATACGCCCATTTGAAATTGGAAAGCGTGCGCGTGATTCCCGGCGCGCGAGTGACGTCTGGCCAACTGCTCGGCGAATCGGGCAATACCGGTTTCTCCAGCGGTCCCCATCTGCATTTCGCGATACATAAAAATCAGGGCACGGAGATGCGCTCGCTACCGTTTCAAGTCCGGCTGCGTGACGGCGAGTTAGTAACCCCGCGCACGGGTCTGAGCCTCACCGGTTATTGATTTACGGTCTTTCGCCGCCAAGCTCCTTCAAAACTTTTGGTATAAATAACCTAGCGTGCTGCTCGGTTAAATCCCACTTAAAATATATTGACATTTTTTCTCGCCGCCCATAATAATATATTCACAATACATCTTTAATTGTTAGTCATTTCAAATAGGAGGTTGTCATGAGTCAAAGCCTTTATGAGCGTATCGGTGGCGAGGCGGCGGTGAACGCGGCGGTGGATATTTTTTATCGCAAGGTCTTGGCCGATGAACGTATCAACCGCTTCTTCGAAGGCGTGGATATGGAAAAACAAGCGGCCAAACAAAAGGGCTTTCTAACCTTCGCCTTCGGCGGCCCCCACCACTATACCGGCAAGGACATGCGCCAAGGCCACGCTCGCTTGGTCAAACAAGGACTGAATGACAGCCACTTCGACGCCGTGATGGAAAACCTGGCGGCTACCCTGCAAGAGTTGAACGTGCCGCAAAACCTCATCGCCGAAATGGCCGCCATCGCGGAAAGCACCCGCAATGACGTGCTGGGCCGCTAAGCCTTAGCCTAGGGAACACGCCATGCCGCACATCCGTTTCGAACACCGCACTTACGCTTTAGGTGATAACGAGTCGGTGCTCGACGGTTTAACGCGGCATGGCGTTTCCGTTCCTTCCTCCTGCCGCAGCGGGATTTGTCAAACCTGCATCATGCGTGCTGTGCAGGGCACACCGCCCCCCGCATCACAAGCAAGCATTAAGGAAAGCCTGCGCGCGCGCAATTTCTTTCTCGCCTGCGCCTGTAAACCCACAGAAGACCTCGAAGTCGCCCTGCCCGGCAACGACGATATCCCGCTCACCGCGGCAGAGGTCATCGGCAAGGACGCGCTGAACCACGACATCACCCGCTTGCGCTTGCGCACTCAGCCAGGCTTGGTTTACCGCGCCGGGCAATTCGTCAATCTGCATCACGATGAGGTGGTGCGCAGCTATTCTCTCGCCAGCGTGCCGCAGACCGAAGATTTTATCGAGCTGCATGTCCAGCGTATCGCCCATGGCCGGCTGAGCGGCTGGCTGCATGATGAATGCACCGTGGGTACCACGCTGAGCTTGCAAGGTCCTTTGGGCGATTGTTACTACAGCAAATCCGATGTGAACCAAGCCTTATTGCTGATCGGTACCGGCTCGGGGCTTGCCCCGCTGTGGGGTATCGCCCGCGACGCACTGGCCCAAGGCCATAGCGGCCCCATTCATTTATTTCACGGCAGCCGCACTGCCGCGGGACTTTATTTAATGGACGCGCTGCAGGCACTCGCACAACGCCACCCCAACTTCCAATACACCGCCTGCGTTTCAGGCGGCGGGACACAGGGCGATTACCGGTTGGGACGCGCCAACGAAATCGCGCTCGCAGACTATCCGCAGCTGAAAGGCTGGCAGGTCTTTCTGTGCGGCAATGCCGATATGGTGAAGACCACCAAGAAAAAAGCCTTTCTGGCCGGTGCCGCGCTCAAGGATATCCACGCCGACCCGTTTGAATTCAGTGCAACCCCAAGCACCGAACAGCATCACACAGAGCAAGACCACGGCTTAAGCTGCACGCCTCTCGCCGCACAGCGCGCCTTGTCGCTTACCCAACGATCGCGGGCTGCCGATTAATCCGCCGGGGTGAGGCTCGCCTAGGGCAAGACCCGCAGCAGCGAATTGCTGCCGCCGAAACTATTGGGCACCCGCATGGGATTGGCCGGGTCTTCCTGCCATTTGCCGTTGATGATGACACGGTATTGATAGGCGCCGGGCGAGATCTTCAACACCTTTTGCATGGTGTCGTTGACCGTGCGGGTTTCCACCTCGTGATCGGGAATCCAGCCGTTGAAATCGCCGGCGATCTGCATGTCCTTGTTGGCCGAATGATGGTAACTCAACACTACCCGCCGCTCCCCGCCGTTTTCCATGCTTTCGCTGAAGGTCATGCCGGGCATCCGCAGCGATCCGATCTCGTGGGTCACGCGGCCGCGGCGGGGCGGCAGATCATGCCCGATCAGCCATCCCACCAGCTCGGCGAAATCCTCCGCTGCGGCGGCGCGCGGCGCATGATCGATAAGTGGGCGGCCGAGATAGGCGGCTTCTTTCACTTTGACGGTAGAACGCACACTCAGCGGCGTGACTTCATCGGGCCAGCGTTGCTCGAGTTCCGCGAACAAACGCTGGGTGAGACGGCAACGCAGATCGACCAGGCTGGGCAATAGATTGATGCGGATCTCCAGGCCGTAATGGTCATTCATCAAATCGATGACTTCATGCAGCCGCGCCACCCCGTCCAAGGCGAAGGGACTCGGTTCGACCGGGATCAACACCCGCGCGGCGGCGCGCAATGCGTTTAATGAGAGCAAACCCAAACCAGGCGGACAATCGATGACGATGTGATCATAATAATCCGCCACCGGCCCCAACTGCTGGAGCAGCGTCTTTTCCCGTTCCGGTTTGGCCGCCAGCAAGTGTTCCACCCGCACTAGGGTGTTCGCCCCCGGCACCAGATCCACGCCCGGAACGACGTTGTACAAAATGACGTCCATCAGGGACGCCGATCCCACGAACACCTCGTACAAACCCGGCAGCGCCGCGGCCGGCACCCCCAGCCCCAACGATGCATGGCCTTGCTCATCCATGTCGATGAGCAACACCCGTAAACCTTTACGTCCCAAGCCCGCGGCCAGATTGATGGCGGTGGTGGTTTTGCCGCAGCCGCCTTTTTGATTGGCGATCGCTATCACATTCATACACTGCCCTCCGTTAATAGAACCCGCACGGGGTCACGCCGTGTCCCCGCGCTACGAGGCATCTCCGCCACCGCTGCCACGACGCATCCCGCCGCGTGGTGGCCGCCTCATGCAATGAGATCCAGGACGATAGGTTTGTGATGTGACCTGTTTGGGTCCGGCGTGAATTGCAAGCGACCAGGCGTTGGCGCCGCGTCCGGAATCAAGTGGGGAATCGAAAATGGGGCGGCGGCAGGAGGTGAAGCATTCCGTCTGGGCGGCCGGGGAGCAGCGGCGGACATGTGCAACGGAACTTCATAGGGCGGCGAATTCCCCGCAGCAATCATTACTACCCCCTTGACCGGAGTCAGACCCGTTTAAGTAAAGTTGCCGGTCCCAAGCTTGTCAAGCCAGATACGGCTGCACCGCTCTCGCCGCGCCGTTCCGCTTTCCGTGTCAGCTCGAACCCAGAAAACTCCGCAGATTGGCGAGATGGGCCTGGCCACGCTCCTGACGTTTTTCGGGATCGGCCTGACGGGCGCCGCCTTCCCACTGCAAATCATCGGCGGGCAGTTCCGCCAAAAACCGGCTGGGCTCGCGCGGCACCATGTCGGCGCCGCGTTTGCGTTTGGCGGCGATGGTGAAGGTCAGGGTCTTGCGTGCGCGGGTGATGCCGACATAGGCGAGTCGGCGCTCTTCCTCGAGTTTGCCTTCCTCGACGCTGCTGCGGTGCGGCAGACACTCTTCCTCCATCCCCACCAGAAACACATGAGGAAATTCCAGCCCCTTGGCGGCATGCAGGGTGAGTAAATGCACGTTGTCGGCCTGGCTGTCCTCTTCGTTGCGTTCGAGGATGTCCATCAAGCTCATATGCGCCACCAGCTCGGCGAGCGTTTTGTCCTCGGTGTTTTGTTCGGCGATGCGCTGCATCCAGGCCACCAGCTCCCAGACGTTGGCGATGCGCTTCTCGGCGGCCCGGTCGTCCTTGGAATTGTCGCGCAACCATTGTTCATAACCGCTGCCGGCGATCATCTCCCGCACCACGGCAATGGGATCGCCGCGCCGGCCACGGTCGCCGAGGTCGGTCAGCCAGTTCGCGAAATAGTCGAGACGATCGGCGGCGCGCTCCGATAAGTGCTGGCGGAGTCCCAGCTCGAAGCAGGCGGCGAACAAACTGACGCCGCGCCCGCTGGCATAGTCCGCCAGCTTTTCCAAAGTGGTAGGGCCGATCTCGCGGCGCGGCACGTTGACCACCCGCAAAAACGCGCTGTCGTCCTCGGGGTTGATGAGCAAACGCAGATAGGCCATCAAGTCGCGCACTTCGCTGTGGGCAAAGAACGAGGTGCCGCCGCTCAAATAATAGGGTATGCGCTGTTCGCGCAAGGCCTTCTCGAACACACGCGACTGATGATTGCCGCGATAAAGAATCGCGTAGTCGCGGTAATCGGTGCGGTGTTTGAATTTGTGACTCAATATTTCCGAGATCACCGTCTCGGCCTCGTGTTCGTCGCTGCCGGTCTCGATGACGCGCAACGGATCGCCGTAGCCCAACTCACTCCACAGCTTTTTCTCGAAGAGATGGGGATTATTGGCGATCAGCGCGTTGGCGGCCTTGAGGATGCGGCCGCTGGAGCGGTAATTCTGTTCCAGCTTGATGACTTTCAAACCGGGAAAATCTTCCTGTAACTGCGCGAGGTTCTCCGGCGCGGCGCCGCGCCAGGCGTAGATCGATTGATCATCGTCGCCCACCACGGTGAGCGCGCCGCGCACCCCCACCAGGGAACGCACCAGGTGATATTGGCTGGCGTTGGTATCCTGATATTCATCCACCAGCAGATAACGAATGCGATTCTGCCAGGCGCCGAGTATGTCGGGCTGTTCGCGAAACAGCAGCGCCGGCAGCAAAATCAAGTCATCGAAATCGACGGCGTTATACGCCCGCAAATGCCGCTGATACTGCGCGTAGACGCTGGCCGCCAAGACCTGCGCCGCGTCGCCGTCGGCCGCGGCGAGGGCCTGCTCGGGGTCGAGCAGCAATCCCTTCCAGCGCGAGATCTGCCACTGGATATTGTTGACCTGGCTGTCGTCGTTGAACTCCCTGCGCAGCAGCTCGCGCACCAGGCCCGCGCTGTCGCCGGCGTCGAAGATCGAAAAGCCGGAACGGTAGCCCAGCGCCGCCAGCTCGCGGCGGATGATGTTCAAACCCAAGGTGTGAAAGGTCGAGACCTGCAAACCCTTGGTCTCCTTGCCGCCCAGCAGTTCGCCGACCCGGCCCTTCATCTCGCGCGCCGCCTTGTTGGTGAAGGTGACCGCGGCGATATGACGGGCTTCGATGCCGCATTCCTTGATGAGATAGGCGATCTTCTGGGTGATGACACGGGTCTTGCCGCTGCCGGCGCCCGCCAGCACCAGCAAAGGACCGTCGAGATAACGCACCGCGGCGCGTTGAGCGGGATTCAAGCCGGACATGATTCGAGCCTACACTGCCACCGGAAAGAGGGGCGCCGCCGCCGGAAAGAGGGCGGCACCGGGGCGTGCATTGTACCTCACTTGTCCGGCGCGGGAACGGCGTCTTGATTGGTCGCTTTCACCATTTTAGCCAGCGACGCTGGGCCGGTCTCACCCACATAGAGGGTACGCTGCGGCCAGGGCGCCTCGATACCCTCGCCATCGAAGGCGATCTTCACGCGGCGGAGGAATTCCCGGCCCACGTCCCATTGTTTGCTGGGATGGGTCTTGAGCCGGCCTTTGATGATCACGGCGGAATCGTCGAGCTTATCCAAACCGAAGACCTCCACATCGTCCTGCATCAGCTGGCCGAAGTGGGGATCGGCGCGCAACTCTTTACCCACCTCTTTCAACAGCGCGACCACCCGGTCGACGTCTTCTTTGTAAGCGACCCGAATATCGAAGACGAAAGCCGACCATTCGCGGGTCATATTGGCCAGGGTAGTGATGCTGCCGTTGGGAAAGACGTGCACCACCCCCGCCACGTCACGCAGGACGATGGTGCGGAAGTTGACCCGCTCCACCAAGCCGCCGGTGCCGTTGATGACCGCCACGTCGCCGACCCGCACCTGATTCTCCAGGATCATAAAGAAACCGGCGATCACATCCCGCACCAGATTCTGAGCGCCGAAACCGACTGCCAGGCCGACGATGCCCGCGCTGGCAAGGATGGGTCCGATGTCGATGCCCAGCTCACGCAACACCAGTAAAACACCCATCAGCCAGACCACGATGACCACACCTTGGCGCAACAGCCGCACCAGGGTCTCGGCGCGTTTGGCTGCCTCACTGTGCACCTCGCCGGCCTCCTGCCCCTGATGAACCAGGCTGCGCTCCAAACGGCGCAGCAAGCCGCGCACGGCGATCAGCAGCATCCATATCACAACCAAGATCAGCATGATCCGCATGCCGCTGAAGATGATGTCCCGCCACTCGACCGCGCTCAAATATTCCTTCAATAAATCCATTGAACCAACCTCTCGCTGAAATAATCGCCGTTCAACGAGCCAGCCACGCGGCCAGCGGCCGGTATTGCAAACCGTAAAACATCTCTAGATAACGGCGGGTCTCGTCCCGGTCCAGATTGGTCACGTATTTCCAGAAACCGTAGATACGCGACAGGGTCATCATCCGTTCCGCGTACAGCTCCCACGTATAACGGCTGCGTACCCGCTGCACCGCGCCGCCGGCGATCTTTTCCCAATATGCCTCGTCCGCGGCGCAGCGTTCGAAGAAATCGGCCATGCGGTCCGCGGCGCGGTCGCCGTGATTGGGGTCGATGTGAAATCCGGACACGCCGTCGACGATGATTTCCAACGGGCCGCCATACATAGTGGCGAATGTCGGCAAGCCGGACGCCATCGCCTCGATCACGGTGAGTCCGAACGCCTCGAACAGCGCCGGCTGCACGAAAGCGCCGCGATGATCGGCGATGTAGCGGTACAACTCTCCGCTGAGATTCTTATCGAGTCGCAGGCCCAGCCAGCGCAGTTCGCCGTCCAGCCCGTCGCTGTCCATCAATTCATGCATGCGCGCGATCTGATGCTGCTCCTCGATATCGCCGGAACGCTCCGCATCGATATAGCCGCCGACTACCACTAGATTGACGGCCGCCCGCAAGCGCGGGCTATTGCCGTACCATTCGACCAAGCCGGTGATGTTTTTGATACGGTCGAGCCGCGCCATGGTGAACAGCAACGGTTTGCTGACATCGCGGAGCGCGCCGCGACTGCCCGGATAATCGCGCAGATAAATCATCGCTTCTATTTCGGGATAAAGGCCGCTTAGACGCCGTGCCGTTTCATGATAGGGAAAATAAACATCGGCGTCGGCGCCGGGCGAGACGATGTTGAATTTGGGATCGAAGGGGTCCATACCCTGCACCACGCGGTAGAGGCCGGGCATGGTGTAGGCACTGTAACTTTCATATTGGCCGACGCTGTCCTCGCCGCCGGCGATTTCCTGATAAGTGCTGGTGATGATGAAGTCCGCCGCGTTCATCGCGATCAGGTCGGCGGTGAATTGGCAGCTGAAGTGGTATTGCGGCTCGTTGTCCCACCAATAGAGATCGGACATCAAATATTTAGTTTTTTCTAATGCGTGGGCGATATTGCATTGAGTGACGCGCAGCCGCTGCGCCATCAAGGTCGCCACCAGATTCCCGTCGGAATAATTACCGACGATCAGATCCGGCCGGCCGCCCAGTTCAGCCAACGCTTCCTTTTCCGCCTCCACCGCGAACTCTTCCAGATAAGGCCACAGTTCGAAGCGCGAAACCCAGTGCGGCACGACCTCACCCTGCACGCCGCGGAACGGCACGCGCAAGATGCGCGTGTTGCGGGTACCGACCACCGGTTCCACGCGTTGATTGCAGGTGGTGCCCGGCGGCGCCTCGGGAATGAGCCGGGTGATAATGAGGATTTGCGGCTCGATGTCCAAACCTTGGTTGTCGAGGCGGGTACGCATTTCCTTCTCCAAGGCGCGTACCTGATCGAGAATGTACACCACCTGGCCGCCGGTGTCGGGCAAACCCAGCACGTTGGCCTGGCCGAAATAACCGTGGGGCGACAGAATCACCATATTGAAGATCATCGGCACCCGGCTCAGAAATTGTTCCAGCGCCGCGGGCGACGGCGCCTCGAGTATGTCCGACAACAGGGCGATGGTCTCGCGCATACGTTCGGCATCGCGTCCCCAGCCGATCTCCAGTCCGAGAATTTGCAGCGTTGCGCCGACTTGATCCCAAGCGGCGTTTCGCGGCTGATGGCTCAAATAATCGTCGGCGAGGCGCAGGCCACGCCGCAAATCCGCCACATCGGTGATGCGCTCATTGAGCATGAGCTGACGGCCCTGATATTGATGCACGCGTAAGAAATCGAGCAGGTGCCGGTCGCCCTTACCCAGCTCCTGGAACAATGCGCCGGATAAACGGCGATTGAGAAATTCGACGCCGCGGCCTATCGAACGGGCTTCGCTCAGCTTGGGAAAGTCACGGTTAAAAGGACCGATATCGAATTCCAGCGTCCATTCATCGGGGTTGCCGCTAGCGATCAGCCGTTCCTTGAATTGGAGATACGCGGCGGTGGAAACCGGCGTGGCCTGCAACGATTCGCTATGTATGCTCAAATATTCCCAGCGCGCCACGTAGCGGCGGGTGGCGAAATAAATCCACGGCGTCGCCACCGCCGCCTCTTGAGAGATGCGGATGGTGTCCGCCAGCGGTGACCTCAGCAAATCCATTTGATCGTGCTCGCGGCAATACGCATTGAACTCGTCCCATAATTCAGAGCGAAGCAGCAAAGGTTTTCCGAGCGACGCATAACGGCGCAACAGTAGATAAACCGCGTCACGGTTCTGCTGCAGGAAACTGGCGACGTTTTCACTCATGCGCTGCTTCCTCCGGTTTATCACTATCGGTCGCGGCCATGGCACCGAAGAAGTCATAATGCTCGATGCCTTCCAGAATGCCCCATGCGTAGCGGCCTTCCGCGAAATAGATGTGTTCGCGCCCGCGCAATTTTTCCAGCTCTTCACTGTGATTGCCGACCACCACGCCCAGAGTGTTGCCGCTCAGCATTTCCTCGTCGTTGCCGGAATCGCCGACGACCAGAATGTGTTCGACGGGAATGCTCCATTTCATGGCCAGGTAACGGATCGCGCAGCCTTTGGAGGCACGCACCGGTAAAAGATCGAGATACAGGCCATGGGAATACACCACGTTAGCATGCAGTTTACGGCGGCGCAGGTGGCGGGCTATTTCCGCAATGGGCGGCGCGTCGGGCGCGACGAAATAACTGAGCTTGAAAGGCAATTGCTCGCTGGCGGGCTGCGGTAGAATACCCGGGATATCACCCATGGCCTCCTGCAACAGCGAGGGTTGCCAGCGATAAGCGAGATGGCGCTGATAACCTACGTCCGGCGTGTGCCGCGAGCCGTAATAAATTTCGGTACCGACCGCGGTAACGATCAGGTCGGGCGTGGGCACCTGCCATTCTTTCAGTATTTGCAGCGCGCTGTCCAAGCGCCGCCCGGTTGCGACGCCGAAGCCCACCCGGTCGTTGGTACGCCGCAAGTGTTCGATCAATTTCCTGAGCGCGTACCGGTCGCCGATCAACGTATTGTCGATATCGCTGACCAGCAGCCGGTCTGCGCTCGGTAAAGGATTTCTCTCCGCCACCGCCAGTTGGCGGCGCTGGGGTTGGTCGCGCAGGGCGTCGAGGGCTTTCATATAACTCTCCACGTGGGAAGACCATGAAAAATTTTGAGCGCCGGCCAGGCCCGCTTCCGACCATCGGGTCCAGCGTGCGCCGTCGCTCAGCGCGGAATGAATGGTCTCGCCCATAGCTTTGATGTCGAGAGGATCAATCAGCAGGCCGTTCTTGCAGGCATCGACAATGTCGCGCGGTCCGCCGTCCTCGGTCGCCACCACCGGCAGACCGCTGGCCGCCGCCTCGATCAAGGTCAAACCGAAAGGCTCGGTGAGCGCGGGATTGACGAATACGCCGCGGCTCTGCGCCGCCAGTCGATAAAAATCCGGCACGTCGTCGGGTTGATGCTGCTTGGGATAGGCGGCTTTTCCGTAAAGATCGTAGCGGTCGATCAGCAACAGCATTTCGGTCAACACGCCGCGCGTACTTTTATCCATCCCGGCGATGTCGTCGCGGTTGCCGGCCACCAGCACCAGGTTGGCTTGTTCCCGTAGAACGGGGTGTTCGCCGTAGGCTTTGAGTAAGGTACCGATGTTTTTGCGTTGGTCGGCGCGCGAGAGCGCAAGTATCATCGGCCGGCCGGGATCGCTGAGAAAACGTGAAACACTCGGGTAAATGGCTGGTTTTTCCGCCTGCGGATCCGGCGCGTGGTAATGGCTGAGGTCGACACCGGGCGGTATCACCTGCATGCGCTCCGGTTGGTAATTATCGTAAATGCGGTACTGACGCTCCACTTCCTGGCGCGTGCTCGCCACCACCAGCGCGGCATTGTCGAGCGCGAATTCTTCCGCTTCGATGCGCTGCGTCATGTTGTATTGTTTTTCGATCGCGTCGCTCTTTAGCCCTTGATCGAGCAGCCGCCGTTTTTTCTCGCGTCCCAGCGAATGTCCGGTGTATATCAACGGAACGCCGAGCAAGGCGGCCAACCGCGCGCCGAGATAGCCGGCGTCGGCGTAATGGCTGTGTATGACGTCCGGTACCCGGCCGACCCTGCGGATATGCTGCAAGGCGTTATCGGCAAAATTATCGAGATAAGGCCATAGCACTTCCTTGCGCAGATAGCGGCACGGTCCGCAGGGAATACGCACGATGCGGGCTTTAGCGGCGAGTGGTTCTTCCGGCGCGGCGTAACTCTCGTCCACTTTTGGATCGTTGACTTGGCGAGTGAGTAGATCAACCCGTGCCACGCGGGGATGCGCCGCCAGGGCCTTAGCCAGCTCCACCACGTATTTGACCTGGCCGCCGGTGTCGGCATCACGGCCCAGCTCCATGGCATACCCGCGTACCAGACCGTGCACACTGATGAGCATGATATATAAACCGTCGGCCGGTTGTTTCATGTCGTCCCTTCGTGGGAATACCACTGGTATAAAGCCCGATCCAGGGCAATCGCGCCGCGTTGGCGGCACACCGCGGCAGCGAAATCGACGGCGCGTACGGCGCATGACCTATGGTCAGATAAAGTCATGCACCTCTTCAGGCAGGATGTCGAAACCCAATTCGCCCGCGCCGAAGTTGACCTGCACTTTGTCCGATGACACTTCCAATTCACAGCAAACTCGTTCCCATTTGCTCTCAAGCGGGCATGAGAATTTTATGCCAGTAACTTGAAACGCAGTCTCGACGCGGATTTGTGCCTTGCAAGCAAAACACCCATCGGCAGTGATCATGACCTGCGTCATGAAATTATGATGGATAGGCGGGGCTTATTCGTTCTCGGCTATCCGCCGCCAATCCGGCGGCGGATAGAGGGCGAGCTTAACGGCGCGTGGTGCAATGGTAATTTTTACATGGATTGTAGATTGTGGTGCGTGCTTCTTATTATGTGATAACAATAAGACGCGACATGAATAAGTCCATGCCGCGCGTATAGACTTCCTCAGCGTAGCGCTAATGGATGCCGGCACTCACTCCACGGTAACGGATTTGGCGAGGTTGCGCGGCTGATCGACGTCAGTGCCTTTTAACACCGCGACGTGATAGGCCAGCAATTGCAGCGGGATGGTGAAAACGATGGGCGCGATGGGATCGGGCACCGAGCCGATCCTGAACAACTCGATTTGCGGATCCGCTTCCACGTCCACTGAATCATCGGCGAACACGATCAACTCACCGCCGCGCGCCTTGACTTCATGGAGATTGGATTTGAGTTTTTCCAGCAAATCATTATGCGGCGCCACGGCGATCACCGGCATGTCGGCATCCACCAGGGCCAAGGGACCGTGTTTGAGTTCGCCGGCCGGATACGCTTCAGCGTGGATATAGGAAATCTCTTTCAGCTTGAGTGCGCCCTCCATCGCCACCGGATATTGCGTGCCGCGGCCGAGGAACAAGGCGTGATGTTTGTCGGCGAAACGCTCGGCAAGTTTTTCGATTTGCGCGTCCAAGGCCAGGGCCTGTTCGATGCGACCCGGCAAACTTTTCAGTTGTGCCACCAAATCGATTTCGACCTGCGCCGACAGGCCATGGCGGCGACCCAGCACGATCACCAGCATCAGCAAGGCCACCAATTGGGTGGTGAAGGCCTTGGTCGAGGCGACGCCGATCTCGGGACCGGCACGGGTCATCAAGGCCAGATCGGTCTCACGCACGATCGAGCTTTCCGGCACGTTGCAAATCGCCAGCGAGGCGCCGAAACCGCGGTGTTTGGCCTCTTGCAGCGCGGCCAGGGTATCGGCGGTTTCGCCCGATTGGGAAATCGCCACCACCAATGAATTGCGGCGCACCACCGGCTGACGGTAACGGAATTCGCTGGCCACCTCGACGCTGCACGGTATGCCCGCCAGCGATTCGAACCAATAACGCGCCACCATGCCGGCGTGAAAACTGGTGCCGCAGGCGATGATGTGTATGCCTTGCACCTTGCTGAAAATCTCCGCCGCACCGAGGCCAAAGGCCGCCTCCAGCACCGTCTGGCCGCTGATACGGCCTTCGAGGGTTTCAGCGATGGCGCGAGGTTGCTCGAAGATTTCCTTCTGCATGTAATGGCGATATTGGCCGCGTTCCGCCGCGTCGGCGGTAAGCTCACTCACCTTCAACGGCCGCTCGACCACGTCACCGGCGGCATTGAATATTGTCAGCCGATCTTTGGTGAGTTCGGCGACATCGCCGTCTTCCAGAAAGATGAAGCGCTGGGTCACCGGAATCAGCGCCGCGACATCGGAGGCGATGAAGTGTTCGCCGATGCCGACGCCGATCACCAGCGGGCTGCCGCGCCGCGCCGCCACCAGCACGCCGGGCTCGGTCTTGCTCACCACGCCCAGGGCGTAGGCGCCGTGCAATTCGCCCACCGTGGCCTGCATGGCTTTGAGCAAACTCTTGCCGCTCTCCAAGTGATAATGGATTTGATGCACCACCACTTCGGTATCGGTCTCGGAGGTGAACTCGTAACCGGCCTTGCGTTGCGCGGCGCGCAGGCTTTCGTGATTTTCGATAATGCCGTTATGCACCACCGCCACGATCTTGCGGCAGATGTGGGGATGGGCGTTGGCTTGGGTGGGTTTGCCATGGGTGGCCCAGCGGGTATGGGCGATACCGCTCCTGCCGCGCAACTCCTCGGCCTTGGCCATCGCTTCCATTTCCCGCACCTTGCCCGGGGCGCGGACACGATGCAGGCTGTTGTGGCTATCCAGCACCACCACCCCGGAGGAATCGTAGCCCCGGTATTCCAGCCGTTTCAGCCCTTCGATCAAAATAGGAACCACGTCCCGTTCCGCCACCGCGCCCACGATACCGCACATAAGAGTCCTTACTGCAAAATTGCAAAGTAGTTATACATTTGATCGTCCACGAGATGGACATCTTCCCAGACGAAGGGAAAAACGGCGTACTCCCCTTTGGAAACCCCGACCCAACATCTTTGCGGTAAACCGCCGGGCATGTGAAACAAACTTGAGATTTATCCGGCAAAATTATCTCACACCGATTTCCTTTTTTATATCGGCCGCCAGCCTGGCTTACTTTGGCTCGCTCCGTGCAAGTGTCTCGGCTTGAGCTGGACCGAGAATGAGGTATGATCTTCAACTCATGCTGGCCTTTTTGCCCCTGCTCAGCCGGCATATTCCTCCGGTGCCGTCGTGTTCCTGTCGCCGCCTCGTTCCATCAACATTCAAGGAGAGAAGCATGAAGCATTCGATTTCCGCGCTTATTTTTACCCTCGGGCTGAGTTCGGCCTCCGCCTGGGCTGACGATCTCGACCAGATACCGTTCCTCACCCAAGACCAGTTCCGGGACGTGTCAGAAGACCTGGGCGCCGCCCTCAGTTATAAACCGCTCGGCCCGGCCGAACCGCTCGGCTTGACCGGTTTCGACATCGGCCTGGAAGTGACCGCCACCCAATTGAAAAACCAGGACAGCTGGGACGCCGCGAGCTCCGGTGACGCCCCCGACACCTTGTTCGTGCCCAAGCTCCATATCACCAAAGGCTTACCCTTCAACATCGATGTCGGCGCCATGTACAGCGCCGTGCCCGACAGTAACATCAGCCTGCTGGGTGCGGAGCTTCGCTACGCCATACTCCCCGGCGGCACGGCCTCACCCGCCCTGGCGATACGCGGTACCTACACCAAATTGAGCGGCGTCGATCAACTCGATCTCGATACCAAAGGCGTCGAATTGTCGATCTCCAAGGGTTTCGCCATGATCACGCCCTATGCCGGCATCGGCCGGATCTGGGTGGACAGCCAACCCGATACCATCACCCTCAGTGACGAAAGCTTTCAGCAAAACAAGGTGTATGTCGGCGCCAATTTCAATCTGGCGGTGATCAATATCGGCGCCGAATACGATAGAACCGACGGCATTAATTCATACGGCCTGAAAGTCGGCCTGCGTTTTTAATTGGGCGTAACATCGCTCAACTCAGCTGTGCCGTCACACCGTTGAATCGTCAACGCCATCCCTCTCCCTGACTGGGAGAGGGTGTGTTGGCAAGCTGCGCCGCCATCAGAATTCTTTAAAAATTTACATATTCGGAATTTTGATTCTAGCGTCGGCCTCGGCGGACAAGGCATCCAGCTCATGCGGGGTGAGCGCGCGGCTCTCGCCCTTGGCGAGTTCACCCAAAACGAGCGGCCCGATAGCCACGCGGATCAGACGCAGCACCTCGACGCCGCAGGCCTCCATCAAACGGCGTATCTGCCGGTTTTTTCCTTCATGCAGGATGATTTCCAGCCAGCTGGTTTTGTCGCCGGCGCGCAGCAACTTCACTTCGCTCACTTTCAACAAGGTACCGTCCTCCACGGGCAGACCCTCGCGGAACTGGGCGCACTGTGACTCCGTAAACAGGCTGTTCAATTGCACATGGTAGGTCTTGCGCAAATGCGAAACGGGATCGAGCAAGCGACTCGCCCATTCCGTATCATTGGTGAACAGCAGCAAGCCTTCGCTGGCCTTGTCTAAACGCCCGACCGGTGCCAAAGCATGATCTTGCGGATTCGCAAAACAACTGTAAACGGTAGCGCGGCCTCGTTCGTCACGCGCGCTGGTCACCAGGCCGCGCGGCTTGTTGAGCATGACGTAACGCTTGACCGCGGCGCGCACGGGGACACCATCGAGACGCAATTCATCGCGTTCCAGCATCGCCGGAGATTCCGGATCCGTGATTATTTTGCCGTTGACGCTCACCCGGCCGGCACATACCCATTGCGCGGCCACCGTGCGCGAGGCCAGCCCCAGCTTCGACAAGGCACGCGCGACACCGACCCGCCGGCCGTCCGGTTTGCCTGGAATTTTATTTGACTTGATAGGATGCCGGGCGGACATGGACGTTGAAGAAACGTTTACTCGAAGAATGGGTAAGGCTTACTTTAACGCGTTTCACCATGGAGAGTCATGCGATTGCGCAACCATTCGATAGAGATAAACAACGCCCTCTCTCCATTAGGAGCGAGGGGACTAAACCGAAAAGAACATGCTTTTTTGTATTAATTCTGCGATGTCCGGTGAACGCTTGCATAGGAGTAGTGAAAAAGCGCCCTCGCCTTCCGCTGCGCCCGCCCAAGTCGCAGCTGAGCAGTGGATGGGATATCCATAAAAGAAGGCGAGGCTGAATCAAGATAAAATGCCGGAGCCATGGGAATGAACAGAGGATTACCGGGCAGGCTGTGATTTATGCACGTGCCGCACCGCACAAGCGCGCCTTAGTATGGCCGCGATGTGCGACTGGAATATAAAAACGACCAATGGATTTCGCCTATATCCTCTACTTCGGGCACGGCACAACCGAGTCGGGAAGTTCGCGTCCGATGGGCGTGACGTCGGTCATCACGCAAGCGGCCTTGCCTGGCCGTAGCCACACCGCAGTTATTCCGCCGACTTTTTTTTCACCGGCCGCTTCCAGCCTTTGCGGGTCTGTTGCGGCACGCGGCTCAAGGTCAGTTCGCCGGGCGGCGCGTCTTTGCTGATGGTGGAGCCGGCGCCGATGGTGGCGCCCGCACCCACCGTCACCGGCGCCACCAATTGGCTGTCGGAGCCGATGAAGGCGTCGTCTTCGATGATGGTCTGATGTTTGTTGGCGCCGTCATAATTACAGGTGATGGTGCCGGCGCCGACGTTGACGCGTTTGCCGATGGTCGCGTCACCGACGTAACTGAGATGATTAACCTTCGAACCCTGGCCGATCTCCGCCTTTTTGATCTCGACGAAGTTGCCGATGTGCACGTCGTCGGCGAGCACGGTGCCCGGACGGATGCGGGCGAAGGGCCCAATGCGGGACCCGGCGCCGATGCTCGTTTCTTCTATAACTGAATTAGCCTGTACCACTACGCCGTCGGCGATGCTGACGTCGCGCAGATAACAATTGGGACCGATGCTGACGTCGTTGCCGATGATCACCCTGCCTTCACACACCAGGTTGACGTCGATCACCACGTCGCGGCCCACGTTGATCTCGCCGCGCACGTCGAGGCGCGCGGGATCGCGCAGGGTTACGCCTTGCACCATCAAGGCCTCGGCCTGCTGGCGTTGATGGATGCGCTCCAGCTCGGCGAGTTGCGGTTTGTTGTTGATGCCCATGATCTCGGCGATCGCGGCGGGATGAACGGCCTTCACCGCCACACCGTCGCGCACCGCCATGGCGATGACGTCGGTCAGGTAAAATTCACCCTGGGAATTTTTATTGTCCAAACCCGCCAGCCACTCTCGCAGCCGCGCGGCGCTCACCGCCAGCATGCCGGTGTTGATCTCGTTGATGCTGCGCTGCTCGTCGCTGGCGTCCTTGTGCTCGACAATGGCGATGACATCACCCTGCGCGTCGCGGATGATGCGGCCGTAGCCGGCAGGATCATCGAGGTGCGCGGTCAGCAAGCCCAGCGCGCCACCTTCGGCGGCAGCCAATAAACGTCGCAAGGTGTCTGTGCGGGTCAGCGGCACATCGCCGTAGAGGACCAGCACCGTTTGTCCGGCTGCGATATTGGGCAACGCCTGCGCCACCGCATGGCCGGTACCCAGTTGCTGCTCCTGCAACACCCACTGCACCGGCAGATCGCTCAACGCGGCACGCACCTGCTCACCGCCGTGGCCGTATACCACCTGCATCGCCTCCGGCCTCAGACTTTGCGCGGTACGGATGACATGGGCCAACATGGGTTGTCCACCAATAGTGTGCAGCACCTTCGGCAATTTGGAGCGCATGCGAGTGCCTTGGCCGGCGGCAAGGATGACAACGCTGAGATTCATGATGACTACCTGTTATTTGGTCCACGAGAAAATTATCGGCGACGCGTACAGCCTGATCCCGCACCGCGCGGCGCACCTATTATTACATAGGTAGCCCCACCGCCATTTATATCGATACCCTACAGAAAAGTCGCTACAAGCGACCGTGGCGGATATCGAACAGCAACTCATTGGCCGCCGCGATGCCCGAGGCGCAGGCGCCTTCCATGAAACCCTGCGCCTCGTAGAACGACGAGGTGTGCTCGCCCGCGAATTTGAGCAGGCCGGACGCCTGCGCCTCGAGCCCGGCGATCGTCGTAAAATAGCCGGGATGGTTCGCGGTGTAAGAACCCAAGGCCGTGCGCTGCGGCAACCAGTGACCGCGCACCACCAGATAATTACCGTCTTTCTTCACCGCCCTGGCCTTGATGCCGGGCATGACTTTATCGAGATCGGTCAAAAATTCATCCGTCTGACTCTGCACCGGCACCGGATTTACCGTCGGCACCCCTTCGCCGACATGACAATCCGAGCAGTTCATCGGCTGCGTCTGCCCGCCCAGCTGCAATCTCCTGCCGCGGTCACCGCCCGAAAAATCGGTGAGCACGCCGATAGGCGCCTGTACGCTCCAGTTGGTCTCCCACACATTCTGTACGTTGGGCAGGTCCGCATACACTTCGCCGTTGTTGCCGAATCGGCTCGACCACGGCCTTCCCTCGAAACCGATCATGGTCTTGGCGTTGTTGCCGTAACGCAGCTCGGCGATCGCGCGCCGCTTCTGCTCCGATAAACTTACGTTGTCTTCCAGCACGATGTTGCGCAACACAGAAAACGGTATGGCCATCACCACCGCGTCAGTCACTTCCGGTGACGCCGCGTTCCTGAAAAACAACTCGAATTTTCCGGAGGCATTACGCCGCAGCCGTTCCAGCTCGGCGCCGGCTTGCAGCGACGCGTCGGCGCGCGCTACGAGTTGCTTGGCGATCTGATCATTGCCTTGCACGACATGAAAGCGTTCATCACTGGCGCCGAACGGTTGGAACTGTTTAGCGGGTTCGAATTCGACCATCGCCAGCAGGGCGAGCGAACTCAGCTGCGGCGTTTCGAGACCAAATTCGATGGTGTAGGCGACGTTCAACATCGCGCGCAACAGCGGTAGGTCGTGGGCATGGCGATCCAGATAGGTCGCGAGGTCGGTCAAGTCCAACGCGCGTTCCGCGTCGGTATGTTTCAAGGCGGTGGGTTCATCGAGCCCATCGGCGTCCGGCTTGATCCGCCGGAGGAATTCGCGGAACTCGTCGACTACCTCGGACTCGGTGCGCCGCGCGCCGTCGAAATAAAAGAACGACTCGCCCCTCAGCATCACGCGGTCTTCCAAGGCCAAGCCGAATTCCTTGGCCAAACTGCGCACGGTAGTGTGGCCGCTGTCGATCAGCTCGCCGCCGCGCTCGACGATTCTGCCGGGAATCGCATTGCTCGAGGCTACCCGCCCACCGACGCGTTTCGCGTTGGCCTCGTAAATGACCGCGCGATAACCGTGCTTGCGCAACTGATAGGCGCAGCTCAAACCCGCCAAGCCGCCGCCGATGATGGCGATCCGCGGCTGTCGCTTCGCCAATGCAAATTGCGGGAAGGCCAAGGCGCCGCCGGCTATCACCGCGGCGCCCGCCATGAGCTTGAGGAAATCGCGGCGATCGCGACGAAATAAAGCATTGCGGTACTCAAGCTCCGCTAAACGTTCTTGCGCTTCCGCTGTGCTGATGTCGTGCTTTTCGGCATATTGCGCAACGCGCATCGCATTCAGTAAATATGAAAGAAGATTTGTTCGTGGCATGAATGCTTCCTGCTCCGTGTCGGTATTTTCATGCAAGCCAAGCTAATGCACTCGACTCCACCCTCCTTTAACGGCATCGTACTGTGCCAAGCGGGTGAAGAGGGCGCCGGCCAAACCAAAGAGGGGGAGGCCGTCACGAATCGTAGCGCAACTTATGCAGCCTTGGACACCGCCAAGTCGGTTTTTTTATGTGGTTGGCAAGGATAGGGTTGGGCGCGTAGTGCCCAATCGCAAGCTAAGGCGTGATCAGGCGCTGGAAATCTTTAACACTCTGCCTGCGGCGAGGGTGGGCATAGAAATCTGCGCGCCCACGGCTGGGTACGCGAGATCAACAAACTGGGCGTATTATCCCACCCAATAATTAACGCCACCGTTCAGTTAACCCGGTCTGTATTATTTATGACCTCTACCGGACCGGTGGTCCGTCTGTCGCCACTGCGTAGTGAATCATCCAGCCCGGCCTCGGCCAGCAACTTCTTAAGCCATGCCTTTACTGATTTCAGCATCCGCCGCCGCTGGGCCGCAGTCGCCTCACTGCCGCCGGGCTGTCACTCGCCGGCCACCCCGGCCACGCGCAGCACGGCCCTTGGGCCTTGCTCATGCTGATGCATCGCTCGCCCGGTTGATAAGTCGCAAACCAGGATCTCAAGCCGCCTGTACGAGGTGGCGAGCGCCGTCAACATCTAGTTGGCCCGTCCACTGCCCTTGCACCGTAGAGCCGGGGTTGTGGTTAATGAGTCGATCCTGGGGTAGCCAACGCGGGTGGCAGGAATCCAAGTCCCCCCGCATGAACACCGCAGGCAGATTCGCCAATGCCTTGATACCATCACAGTGCGCCACCGCTTGCATGTTGAATAAGCGGCGATAAACCCGCTCATGGCGTTTATTCAGCGTGCAGACAATGACGTCGATACCGCAACGTACTTGATGATGGATGATTCCCTGGAATAGAGCGATAACCAGACGCGGGTCATCCCGATAATCGTCATGGGTGGCTAAGCGCCAGACTACCCCGACCGCGCGGGCTTGCCGGCAGATGACATCGTATTCGGCGGCGAACACCTCGTCCACCGGCATGGCATAGTCACCGTCCCGGGTCAAAGAAACGGTGCCGATGAGGGTGTCATCTTGGAAGGCGCCAAGTATTAATGTATCTGGCAGATGGTCCAAATGACGGCCATGGTGCAATCGTCCGTCTGGCTGTGGCGTGCAATAGCCGCGCTGTACATAGCCATCGTGGGCAAGACGGTGCACTTGATCAAGTTCTTGGTTCCCACTCATGGCCCGGACAATCAGGCCATTCTGAGCATGGGCAGTAGGGTTCGCCGTCTGACCTGTTTTCCCAAACATGCATTTTCTCCCGCGTTAGTGTGTTGACCGGCGTCTGCGCGGCATTTGTGTCGGAAAACCGCCGCGTCATACCGGTACTGCCACTTGAGCAGAAGGCATGCCAACATGATATCCCTGTGCGAGATCGAACTTATAGTCGCTGAGCATGGCGAGGGTTTCGGCGTCTTCCACATATTCCGCCACGGTCTTTTTGCCGAACCCCCGGGCCACATCACAAAAGGCCTTCACCAATACTTGGTCATCGCGATTGCTGACCAGGTTACGGATAAAGGAACCATCGATCTTGATGTAATCAAACGGCAACTCCTTTAAATATTTGAACGATGAGAAACCGACACCAAAATCATCCAAGGCGAAATAGCAGCCCTTGTCCTTGATGGCCTCCATCAGTTTGCGCGTCGCCGTCGCATCCGTCAGCACCAAGGTCTCGGTGATTTCGAAGATCAAACGTTCGGGATCGACACCGGTGCGGATCAATAACCTATCCAGTAAGGGAAGTAGCTCGGGATCGTCGAAGGCGCGGGCGGAGAGATTGAGAGAATAGCTCAGCTGCCCATCCCGCTCCCATTGCGAGAGATGAGTGATCACTTCCGTCATGACCCAGTGGTCTATAGAGCGAATCAGGCCGGTGCGTTCAGCCTCGCGGATAAAGGCGCCCGGCCTCAAAAAGCTACCGCCCGCTTCGCACATGCGCAGCAAAGCCTCATAGTGTGAGATCCGCTGTGTTTTCAAATTGAGAATGGGTTGGTAGTGCAGTACGAATCGATTCTGAGTCAATGCATCTTCAATCTTACGCCGCCAATGAATCTGTGCGCGAACCTGGTGACGGGCCCCTTCCTTGCCGGAAAAGAGATGCCACTGCCCGCGACCCGCATCCTTCGCTTGGTACATGGCCAGGTCCGCATTGGCCAATATTTGTTCCGGTCCCTCGTCTTGCGCGGGAAACAAAGCGATGCCGATACTGGCGCTGGCGGTGAACACGGTGCTATCGGCGGTGATGCTCACCGCCCGCAAGGCGTCACTCAATTTGACGGCGAGGGCCAAGGCACCCAGCTCGTCGATCTCCGGTATCACCACCGCGAACTCATCGCCCCCCAAGCGCGCCACCACATCCACTTTGCGCAGTTCACGCTGGAGGGCCTGCGCAACTGCCCGTAACAATTGATCACCCGCTTTATGACCGCTGGTGTCGTTGACGTCCTTGAAATAGTCCAGGTCGATGTAGAACAGCGCACCACTGTGTCCGTGTCGCTGCGCCCTGAGCAGCGCCGTATGCAATTCTTCCTGTAACCGTCCGCGATTGAACAGACCCGTGAGCGAGTCATGTTCCGCCAACCAGGTGAAACGTCGCTCAACCTGCTTACGCTCCGTGATATCGAGACCTACCGCGAGCACCCCGGGGTCGAGAGGTCCCTCCGCTTTCAAGTGAGAATACAGCCAGACGATATCGCGCTCACCCCCATCCTTGCAGAGAATGCTGGATTCATGCTGGAGCTGCTTATCATGGCCGACGGACACATCCCTCAACAACCGCGTGTAGGTGTCTTGCTCTTCGGGGGGAACCAGCAGCTCGATGAATGATTTGCCTATCAGTTCATCACTGTCATAGCCGATCAGCGAGGCGGCATGTTGATTCAGCAGCCGGACCCGCAGATCATTATCCAGAGTGATGATGATCACTTGGGCGGTGGCCAGCAGCCCCTCGGCAAAGTCACGTTCCCGGGCCAGTTCTTTGATCTTCTGCTGTAAATCCCGACTGCGGGAGTCTACCTGCTGCTCCAAGGTTTGTAAGTGATCCGCCAGCGCCAGTGCGGACACACATAGCTGTTCGATTTCGTCCCGGGGTTTGGCGGCGAGATGCTGCGCGCCGATCAGCTTGCGGGATTGGTCGAATTGGCTCTGTGCCAGCAACGGCAAGCTCGACGCTGTATTGCGTAGACGCTCCATAGGGCGTCGCAAATAGAGAAGGACCACCGTGCCCGAAATCAGCAGCCCCAGAATCCCAGTGACTATGCTCTGCATCGCCGCGGAGCGGATCTTCACCATCGCGTCGGTTACATCCGTGATGGTAATCAGATGGCTGGGTAAGGATCCGGGTTCTTTACTCAAAGGCACAAAGCGCAAGGCATATGCGCGCTCGTCGATATCAATGTTGGCTCCGGCCAATACCTCATCTAGCGACCGCCGTTCATTGGCCAGCTTGCGCAGTATCGGCCAGGTCTCGGCGGCGTTGGTCAAGGCGACTACCCGCATCTGCCAGCCGTCGAGTCGGCGTGTCGTCTCCTCTTCATCCGCGCCGGGCGAATTCATGTCCGCCACCAAAATACCGATCTCCGCGGCGGAGGCGCGCCGAAAGTCCAAGGCCAGCTCGGCCAGGGAAGCGCTCAAGACCACCGCCCCGATGTCGCCCTGCTGACTGAGCAGCGGTACCGCCGATAGGATTATGCAATCCTGCGCACAGTACATTTGATTGTGAGGGAGTTCGTCGCGGATGGCGTCATTCACGGCGCGTGTTATCAGATTCGATCCTTGGAGATCTTGAATAGCGCCACGTGCCGTGACGAGCTGACCTCGCTTGGAATAAAAACCTACCGCCCGCAAATCGAAATTCAGCTGTAAGGCCGTCCAGTGATCATCTAAAGCGGCCTCCAGTGCGTTGTTATTTTTTCCAAGGGCGGCACTGACACTACTCAAACCTGGCAGCAATCCTCCGATCTGCTGTAGGTGCAATTTGGCCTGCTCCATTTCCGCATCGAAGGCTGTCATGAGGTGGACATGATCCTCATCGAGTTGTTCATGAAGCTGATCTGAGAGACTGATATAACTGAGCAGGGGGAACACGGCGTTAACGGCCACCAGAACCAGCCCGATCACCCAGAGTAAGCGCCATTTCAGGCTGAGAAAACCTTTATTCCACACGCCAGCTCCCTGGGCGTAATCGCCACTAGCACACGCCGCTGTTACCCGCCAGACCCTTCAAAAATGGAAAGAAACCAGCATGGTGAAAAGCTGCCAGTCTTTAGTGCGTGCAAAAAGATCGGGATTTTCAATAATCGGCAACCAAGCCGTGCCGTTGACCTTGTGCCACTCAGCACGCAAGAATAAATAGGGGTAAGGATCCCACCTCACGCCTAACGTGAAATCCTTGGCATAACGCGTATGGGCGGGCAGGCCGCTGCCCGCGGCATAGCTCTCACCGTCTTCGTCGTCTTCATCCGTGTTCAACACATCATAACGGGTAAAGAATTGCCAACGTGGAGCGGGACGGTAATCGAACTGCGCATAACGGCTCTTGCCCACGACTTCCATATTGGGCAACGCGGGCCCGAAGTCGCTGTAGCTAAACCGGCGCCGTGCATATTCCCCAGTGAACCCCCAGCGCGCAGCGTCATATTGCAAGGAAAATATCCAGGGTGTAAACCGTATCTTGCCAGCAGCGAGTGGGTCAGCGGTTCCCGGCTGGTAATCCATGTTGGCTTGCACGCTGCTGACGGCGAGCCGAATACGCTCGTCGTAGCTCTTCAACATCAGCCGTCCCTGAAAAGAAATACGGTCCTGCAAGTTACCCGGGCGGTCGGCACCCAGCAAGGCCGGTTCTGTGTTGATTGCATCGATAATAGGTTCAGCGATGCCAAACTCAAGCAAGGCCGTCGTCCAGGGCCACGCCTGTTCACCGTATAACACCACACCATCGGCGGAGGCGGCGAGATTGCGGGTACGCTCAAAGTAGATGGACTGGGGCAACAATATTCCCGGCCTCGCCAGCGGCACGCCCCTGACGTCATTGAACAGGCCCAAGGGCACTTTTATCCTGCCGAAACGCCCGCCCCAATAGCCCTTGTCCGAGGCGGCGAAGCGCGAATCGATGAAACCATAGTCCAGCGCCGCCTCGCCATCATCGGTGGCCCCGGCATGACGACTGATCACCTGCCCCACCACCAGCAAATTCGGCACGGGTGCATAAGAGGCATTCAATCCAAGCTCGGAAAAGTCCAGACTGCCCGAGTCATCCGTCTCACCGAAGAAATTGTTGTCAGTGGTATAGACCACGGCTTGACTGGCAAAGCCATGCAACTGCAAGCCTTCACTGAGGGTCACCCCTGTCGCGGGATAACTCAGCGCCATGGCGAATGACATGGCCAAGCCCAGCCTAACGTCCCTACCCGCTCGCAACCGTCTAATCGATTTGCAGTACTTTGATACGTGCATCATCAACCGTCCCTGAAATGTAACCTATCGCCCCGGGTGTACGCGCAATTGTCTCGAGCATTGCGGCCTGATCAGACACGGTGAGCGGTGCTTGTCCGGTACCCGAAAAAACCAACCGGTCCCAGGCGCGCCTCAGCTGATACGGAAAGACATTTAAGATTTGTTTGCAGAAGGTAACGTGAGCGGATGAACTATCTGGCAGGACGGCTACGACCAAGACATGTCCGTCCGGCCAAGTCCGCGTGCGCATACCAAAGATGGCTTGTAACTGATTCACGGAAAGCTGAGTATAAGTTACGCTGGGATTGGCAATAACAAAGCCTTGCGCATACCCGGTGAAGCTTGCACAAAGAAGCACACTACAGACAATACTTAGCCGCCAAAGACCTATTGAACGGGACATGCCCAAGCTCCAGCCCCATAACCCGAGTTAATCCATTACAAACACCATAGCGGCTTTTACCGGGTAGCGCAATCAAGCATGGGTGTACTAAGAAAGAATATTGGCTCTGTCGCGACAGGACGGTTGTACGCCGCAATGCGGGTAAGTCGCCTAGGTGAACCTCACCCAAGAACCTAGCAGAACAGGACGTAAACATCTCGACTCATCCGGCTCCATCATTCAGCCGGGGGCGCGGCACATAATTGGGCTCTGTTGAATTTCAAGTGGGTTGACCGGGCAAATGCGGGTTCAACGTCCCGAAATTGAGCTTGCCGGCGATCAGAAATACCACGGTGCGTATTGTCCGGAAGTTCCCGTACCCCCT
>JAHFRV010000088.1 GCA_023266095.1 Gammaproteobacteria bacterium
ATGCGTGCGCAAGTTAAATCATTCAACAACCGAGAGGAGACAACACCATGAGCATAGTACAAGAGTTTAAAGATTTGGCGATTAAAGGAAATGTCATCGACATGGCGGTTGGCGTTATTATCGGCGTGGCGTTCGGTAAAATCGTTTCGTCATTGGTTGCCGACGTACTCATGCCGCCGATCGGCGTTCTTCTGGGCGGAGTAGATTTTTCCAACCTTGCGGTCACCCTTAAAGAAGCCGTGGGTACCTCGCCCGCGGTAGTAATCGCTTATGGAAAATTCATCCAGACCCTTATCGACTTTACGATTATTGCAGCTGTCATTTTTATGGTTGTACGGCTTATAAACTCACTTAAGAAAAAGGAAGCAGCAGCACCGGCGGTACCCGCCGCCCCCTCAAAAGAACAGGTTCTTCTTACGGAAATCCGAGATTTACTCAAGAAATAACCGAGTCGGTGTTATAGTGTTCATAGCTCGCGCGTTTGCAACGAAACCACTCAAGATGTTAGCCGAACAACGCATCGCATCGCACACCATTAAGAGAGCAGCCTCCCTGGCGTGACTACTCCCAACCAAAAGCGGTCCACCCGCCCCGCCGCTACCACGGGACTCCGCGCCTTGCCGGCCAGCGTTTGGGTGCTGGGTGGTGTCTCGATGTTCATGGACATGTCATCCGAATTGGTTCACAGCTTGCTGCCGGTTTTCATGGCCACGGTGCTGGGGGCTTCGATGATTACTATCGGCCTTATCGAGGGCGTCGCCGAGGCCGCCGCCGCCATCACCAAAGTGTTTTCAGGCGCGATCAGCGATTATCTCGGCAAGCGTAAATGGCTTGCTGTGCTGGGCTATGGGCTCGCGGCGGTGACCAAGCCAATCTTTCCACTGGCGACCACCATCGGCTGGGTATTCACCGCGCGCTTCATAGACCGCATCGGCAAAGGCATACGCGGTGCGCCGCGTGACGCGTTGGTGGCCGACATTACACCGCTCGAACTGCGCGGCGCGGCCTATGGACTCCGTCAGTCCCTTGATTCCATCGGCGCGTTTATCGGCCCGTTGCTCGCGATAATACTCATGGTCTTACTCGCCAACGACATCCGGGCAGTGTTGTGGCTGGCGGTGATTCCGGCCTTCATTGCCGTGGCATTGCTGATGTTTGGGATACACGAGCCCGAGACTCCATCCGCCGAGTCCGCCACGCGCAGTCGGCTCACCCTGACTGACGTCAAGCGGCTGCCGCGGCGGTATTGGCTGATCGTATTGCTCGGCGCGGTGTTCACTCTGGCCCGTTTCAGTGAAGCGTTTCTGGTGCTGCGTGTTCAGGATGTCGGTCTGGCCATCAGCTATGTGCCGATGGTGTTGATCGTCATGAACGTGGTCTACGCGGCCACCGCTTATCCGGCCGGGGTGGCTTCCGATCGCTTCGGTCATAGAAGCTTGCTCATCGTCGGACTTATCATGCTGGTGCTGGCCGATCTGGTGCTGGCCGCCGCCAGCTCGCCCTTACCGGCCTTAACCGGCGCGGCACTGTGGGGATTGCACATGGGACTCACGCAAGGCCTGCTTGCCAAGCTGGTAGCCGACACCGCACCCGCCGATCTGCGCGGTACCGCCTTCGGCATCTTCAATCTCATCAGCGGCGGCGCATTATTGCTGGCGAGCGTCATCGCGGGTGTGTTGTGGAGTGTCATCGGCGCGCCCGCCACCTTCGTGGCCGGGGCCGTCTTCGCCGTACTGGCGACGCTCGGACTACTCAGCTACCCCGGCAAACCTTGAGCAAACACGTGCTGACCCTCCAGCTCGGGCATCGGCGGCGCTCAGCGCTGTTTCCTCCTTGTGAGTCTGCCTCGTAACTAATCCAGCGAACCGGAAAAGGCAAATCCGCGTCATCATCATTGCCTTGATAGTATCGATGCTGCGCGGTTACCCAGCGATAAGAGTTATAAGCCGCTAATTAATAATGATGGGTTCCGACAAGAAGTGGACAATACTCGTTACTGATTTCAGGTGCGCCGCGCGACTGATGTGAAGAATTGTTAACTTTTACTGCTACCCATTCGTGAAGCTCACGCTCATGATATAAGACAGATATTGGCGGCCACCACTGTGGCCATGGCGAGTGGCGAGTGGCGAGTGGCGAGTGGCGAGTATGTTAACGAACGGAAGGAGAGCGTCATGTCATTGTTCGACGATATTACCAGCGGGCTGAAGCAGCAGGCGGGTGGCGCGGCTGGGCAGCAGGGTTTGCTCGATGTGGTGATGGGCTTGATCAACAATCCGCAGGCCGGTGGCTTGGCGGGGTTAGTGGAGCAGTTCAAAAGCAAGGGGTTGGGAGATATCGTTTCATCGTGGGTTGGCACGGGACAGAATCAAGCGATATCGCCGAAGCAGATTCAGGATGCACTGGGCGGCGCCCAAGTACAACAGGTCGCCAGCAAACTCGGTGTATCCCCCGACCAAGCCTCGGCCAGCCTGGCAAAGATGCTGCCTGATGTGGTCGACAAACTTACTCTGAACGGCCAGATTCCCAGCGGCGATTTGCTGGCACAGGGCTTGAGCTTGCTGAAGGGCAAATTATTCGGTGGGTAAGCGTTGCTGGGTGGAATAAATCTGAAGGTGCATCGTTTATAAGCGCCGCGAAGCTGCGCTCCGAGATGGCGCGCACCAGAACAACGCGTCGCTTAACCTTTGGTTAAGTGGCGCGTGTCCACAGGCCATCCATTATCCATATAGACGAGACGATGAAAATGAAGCAGTACAGCGCGGAGTTTATTGGAACGTTCTGGTTAGTTCTGGGTGGGTGCGGCAGCGCGGTACTTGCCGCCGCCTTTCCGAATGTAGGCATAGGCCTGCATGGCGTTTCCTTGGCGTTCGGTCTGACGGTGTTGACCATGGCCTATGCCATCGGGCATATCTCCGGCTGCCACCTCAACCCGGCTGTCTCGGTCGGCCTATGGGCAAGTGGTCGCTTTCCCGTGAACAAGCTCATGCCCTACATCGTGGCGCAAGTCCTCGGCGCGATCGCCGGAGCCGCCGTACTCTACGTCATCGCCAGTGGGGCGGCAGGTTTTGATGTTTCCAAGGGCTTTGCTTCAAACGGTTATGGAGAACATTCACCGGGTGGTTACTCACTTCTCGCCGCACTGGTCACCGAGATCGTCATGACAATGTTCTTCTTGTTGGTGATACTCGGCGCAACCGATAAACGTGCACCACAAGGCTTTGCGCCCATCGCGATAGGCCTTGCCCTGACGCTGATACACCTCATCAGCATTCCAGTGACGAATACGTCAGTCAATCCGGCGCGAAGCACCGGCGTCGCCCTGTTCGTTGGTGATTGGGCGGTAAGCCAGCTCTGGTTGTTCTGGCTCGCCCCCATCATTGGCGCGCTGTTCGGAGCGGTGGCATATCGTTTCATAGCCAGCGAGAAGGTATGAAGGCCTTACCCGCGCAGCGCTTAAGCAGCCGACTTAAACCATGTCGCCATCCTTCGATCCCTACCTGCAAGGTATTTCTGAAATGACGGTAGGTAGACCCTTGGAGCAGCTGTAGTGAAAGCCGCTTCTCTGGCGCGTTGCTGAGGATAGCGACACATCACGCAAATACCCGCCGCACGCCTCGCCAGGTCGTCCGCTGCTTGCTGCTCTTCAAACATCTGTTACCCGTAAATTTCCCCTACCCATGAAATAACCAGCGGGCGCGGCGGCTACCCAAGCGGCGCCGGAATCGGTACCATACGCCGCCCGCCCCCGAGGCGCGGGCGGAGACGGTATACTCATAAACCGCGCTCACCTCGGCAGCATCGACGATTCATCGCATGTGGAAACGCTTTTTTCGATTCATAAAAATCCCGGTACTGATCCTGGTCATGGCCTTCGTCGGTTACGAACTGTGGGTTGCGGCCTGCGTGGCGTGGTGGGTCAGATATGATCCCCAGACCAGCGCCTTCATGGAAGACCGGCTGAAAGTGTTGCGGGAGAAAAAGCCGCAGGCTGAGCTCAAGCAGCGCTGGGTGCCTTATTCGAAAATCTCATCCTATCTCAAGCGGGCGGTGATCGCCTCCGAAGACGCCACCTTTACCCAACACGACGGCTTTGACTGGGCGGCCTTGGAAAAAGCCTTGAAGAAAAACTTAAAAAAAGGCCGCATCGTCGCCGGTGGTTCCACCCTTAGTCAGCAGCTGGCCAAAAATCTCTTTCTGTCCGGCAAACGCACCGTGTGGCGCAAAGCACAGGAAGCCTATATCACGGTGCTGATCGAGTGGCTGATGGACAAACGCCGTATCCTGGAAATTTATCTGAACATCATCGAATGGGGTGACGGGGTTTTCGGCGCCGAGGCCGCCGCGCGGCATTATTTCGGAGTAAGCGCCGCCGCTCTCCAGCCTCAGCAAGCCGCACGCCTGGCGGCGATGATTCCCAATCCCCGTTATTACGACCGCCGCCGTCAAACCCGTTATTTACAATATCGCACCGCAGTCATCCTGGCCCGCATGCCTGGCGCCGTGATTCCGCGTTGAACTTGGCGCGTTAGCGGCTTTCCTGGGTCAGCGTCTGATCGCGCTGACGTGCGTTATCCAGCAAGGTCGCCTCCATTCCTTTGGCTTGATCCAGCGCCTGCGTTTGCTGAGTCCACACATGCTCAGGCAGTTTTTTTTCGGTCACGGGAGTTGCCTGCTCGGCGGCGGGCGGGTTACCGCGCGGAGAACAGGCCGCGCTGACGGCCACGACCAGGATCATCACGCTCATTTTCATTTTACTCATGGTGTTTTTTTCCTCGCTTACATCACCATCCGGCTGGACCTTCACCGGATAACGCGGTCCAGCCCCCATCGTAGCTATCGGCCCCGCCGCTGCCCACTAAACGGGCGTAGCAGGTACACTAAGCAAATATCACTATCAGCGACCTTGCACGGTGAACACCTCCAACTCCAACCTTGCCTTGCCTCTTCTGGGATTGGTGATCCTGGCCGCGCTCATCGCCACAGTGCTGTCCGGCCAGTTACGGCCCGGCCCGGCGCCCGCTATTGAACAGGAAGGCTGGCGCGCCACTACGCCTTTCCAGGTTCCGCGCCGCGCCCTCGCCGCGGCGGCCACCGCCAGCCATGTCTACGTCATCGGCGGTATGGACGCTGAGGACCGCTACGTAGCGGAAGTGGAATATGCGCCCATCCTCGCCGACGGCCGGCTGGGACCGTGGCGATTCACCGAGCCGTTGGGTGAACCGCGTTTTTATCTCGCGGCGGCCGTGAGCAACGGTTATCTCTACGCCATCGGCGGGGCTAACGGCGAACGTGGCAAAGACAATATCCCCAGCGCCACGGTCGAAAAAGCCCGCCTCCTGCCCGACGGCAGCCTCGGTCCCTGGCAGCGCGCAGCCTACCTCACCACGCCGCGGCGTGGTTTGCAGGCCGTGGCCCAGGGCAATCATCTTTACGCCATCGGCGGCTACAACGGCGCCTTTCTCAAATCCACGGAACACACGCGGGTCAACACCGAAGGCGAATTGACGGAATGGCAATTGGATCCGCAACAAGCGGTGGTCGACCGCTACATCCACTCCGCCACGCACCGCGGCGACAAGCTTTATTTACTCGGCGGCCATGTGCAGGGCGCGGAGAACATGAGTTATGGCGATGTGGAGATGAGCGTGCTCAAGGCGGACGGTGGGCTTTCAAGCTGGCGGATTCAAAAATCCATCTTGCTGACTCCGCGCTTCATCGCTTCCGCCTTTGCCATGAACGAGTATATTTACATGCTGGGCGGCCACGACGGCAGCAACCGTTTGCGGAGCGTGGAGTTCGCGCCGTTGGATGCCCGAGGCGGCGTGGGCGCGTGGTCTCTGGCGGCGCCGCTGATCGAGGGACGCAGCGCGACCGCGCTGGCGGTGAATGGCGAGCGGGTGTATGTGTTCGGCGGCATGGGGCGTGCGGGCGCACTCAACAGCGTGGAAATGGCCGAACAATTGACCGGCGGCCGTCTGGGCTACCGGCGCGGTGAATGAAGCCTGTTGAACAGCTCAATTGAATTTGCCTTCGTGCGCACGGCGCACGTGGCAGGAGATTAAAAATTCTTCCGGCCGAATCAAGGGAGCTCTAATAAGGAAGCTCTGAATAATTCCATCCTGGAATTCTCAGAGCAAGACCTTTGGCTTCGCTCTTCCCTGTACTGCAGGAATCTCTGAATAAATCGGAGGTTCCATAAATGAGAAGATCGTTGGCTTAATAATGTGTCCAATCGACCCGCGGTCCGGTCTCTTCCAGCCAGCGGGTGAGCTGTTCAGCGGTGAGAGGCCGGCTGATGTAATAACCTTGCGCGGAGTCACAGCCGAGGGCGGACAACAGGCACCAGGTCTTGTACGACACCACGCCTTCCGCCACGGTCTTCAAACCCAGGTTATGGGCGAGATCGATGGTGGCATGCACGATCACGCTGTCATCATTGTCCTCGCTCATATTGAGGATGAAGGATTTGTCGATCTTGATTTCATGTACCGGCAGTTGCTTGAGATAAGTCAGCGAAGAATAGCCGGTGCCGAAA
>JAHFRV010000044.1 GCA_023266095.1 Gammaproteobacteria bacterium
AACCGGCACGACGCTTGCCGTGTAGGTCAATGTGCCAGCCGAGGACAACATCCAATTGCCAAGCATGTTCTGCACGCCGGTCGTATCATTCAAGCCATCCAACACCACGTAATAGAAACCCAGAGACTGGTCGAGTGCGGCTTCCGTAGGGTGGGCGTTATTCCACATGTCACCCCAGCCGGTGTCATAAAAGGCGTTGGCCGCGTTACCGAATATCTGCGAACCGTCGGCCGCGTAGTTGGTGTCGATACCGTTTACGGATTGCAGATAGGTACCGATTTTTCCAATCGCATTTTCAATCCCGCCAAAGCCTGAAGGCGTATTGTTGACATCCAATTGCGTCGAGCTGGTGGACAGATAACCCAAGCCGTTGAAGTTCGCGTCCCAGGTGTTGTGTGCCGCGGCTAGGTTCCAGGCGATGGTGCCGGTTTTGTTAACGAGCATATCCAGCAGATTGGTGTCGGCGGCGAACACCGTCGACAGGCTGTTTACATAGCTCGCGTCGTTGGCGAGAAAATCCGCGGCGGTGATGCCCAGATCGCGCACGTAGGAACGCGGAGCGGCACCGCCCCGATCAATGACGGACAGGAACAGCTCGCCCGCGCCCGTGCCAACCGTCGCATTTAAACCACTGTCTGAATCAATGGCCGCCTGGGCCTGCCCGCCGATGGCCAGCGCGAAAGCGGCTACCAAAGCTTTGGTTGCAAATTTCATATTCATCCCCTTTTTTGTTGGGTCATAGTGACCATGTGAGAATTAATGACTCCGGTTAGTTAACCGATCATCATCTGATTTCCATATAAAACCGTGTCGCGTAAGCCGCATTGCACAGTCGCGGTCATTAAACATTTGGATTGTTGCAAATCGATGTGTTCCTCATGAAACTTTCATGCGCCCTGCTTGTCTTGACGGGCTTTGGATGAGAGCGGCATTTGTATTACGAACGCATTTCATCCTGATTAGGTACGTAAACGCAGCAATGACACTCACGCCGCTGCCTCTATTCCGTGGAAGCGCGTCGCAAGTGGCAGGCCATACCGGCACCCGGTGGTTACAATGCATGCCCGAGCAAACACCGCGCCAATCGCATCTGTTATATTTTTCCGGGCATCAATTGCTACAACCCGTCCCGCGCACGGGCTGACATGAATATGAACGGCATTATTGATCCGGCCACCTGATGTTTGAATTCGCATTCGTTCGCATGGCGCACGCCGCCATGAATCCAAGGGAAGCGTGTGCCATGCTCACGTGACAGGAAGCTAAAACGTCATCCGGCCAGATCAATAGGCGGGTGTGTATGTGGCGCCGCGAACGGCGTTTATAGTCAGCGCTCGTTCCCTGGATACGCTTTCAGGGCCGCGGGAGAGCGTAGCGTTTTTTTATTAGTACCGATCCAGCTCCGGGTTCAGCGCTACGCGGGCCTGATACGCGACGCCGGCATCCACGTCGTTAG
This sequence comes from Gammaproteobacteria bacterium, assembly GCA_023266095.1. GTDB lineage: Bacteria > Pseudomonadota > Gammaproteobacteria > DRLM01 > DRLM01 > CAKKSB01. The sequence goes on from JAHFRV010000044.1 coordinate 1,457, forward strand.
CGGCCTGGCGCAATAGGCCGGTGAGACGGCCGTCGGGATCACCCGATTGAAGCCGCCATTCGCGCAACAATGAGACGGCAAGCTGGCGTTCATCCACTTTGTCGGACATCGTCATGTTGCCCAAAGCTTGTGCGCCGCGTGTACCGTCCAGCCGAGTGAGATTAACCAGCGCCTCGGCGCGTGTTTGCATATCCTCCGCTTCCGAAAAAGCCAGTTTCTCCCATTCCTCCGGCGTCTCGGCCAAAGGAACTTGCTCGCCCAACTCAGATACTGGTGATACCGACGTGCCGGCGCCGGCGTCAGCGGGATTGGGCGGCCAGGTGCCGGCAAAGCCGTCAGCGCGTGGCGCGGGCGAAGAGACTGGATTTTCAGTGAGGCTCCCTTGTGACTGAACTTGATCGACGGGAGAACGCGAGGGCGTACTGAACAGATAAATCATCACGCTGATAAAACCCAGCACGGGTAGAGCGATGACCACTTTGCGCAATAATTCATTACTCACAGGCGAAGACTCCGATGGCATTCGAAATTGTAGCCGCGCTGGATGCCCATTTCGCGGCCATAAAATATTGGTCTATTAATGTATACAAGCCTCATGACACTTACATGACTTCTTGCACCCTCACCAATGGAAGAGGCTTGAAGCAATTGCTGGCGGCTCGCGAGGCGGTTTCACGTGCGCACGGCGCATGCTACTCCATGTGTCGCGGCCCTCGGGAATCCATTCGCAGCTCCGGGTACGAATTGACCTACGTCGAGCGACATTAATTCCTTTCGCCCCGGACCTCCCGCATCCGCCCCGACGCGCTACTCCGCAGCCCATCAGGGCTACCACAATGACTGACGGCGCTTCGCGGCTACCGCGAACGCTCACTCGCTTCGCTCTCTTTGACTCATCGGTAGCGTGCGCCGCGCGCATGGAAAGTCGGTTTAACACGCGCACGGCGCACCTGCTTCCGTCACCATGTATAGCTAGATATTTCACTCCTGTATGTTCAGCCGCAAAGGGTGGGGAACCTGAAGGATTAAAATTTCACTTGCCTAAATCAGATATTTCCATAAATATAAAAATGTGAAAACCAAGCAGGTCATCAAAACGCTGTCGGCCCTTGCCCAGGAATCCCGCCTGGCGGTGTTCCGCTTACTCGTTGAGGCCGGCCCCGCCGGGATGGCGGCCGGCAAGATCGGAGAAACGCTCGGCATCCCCGCCGCCACTCTGTCCTTTCACTTGAAGGAACTGAGTAACGCCGAGCTGCTGATGTCACGCCAGAAAGGCCGCTTCGTTATCTACGCCGCCAATTATCCGGCCATGACCGAGCTGATGGGCTTTTTAACCGACAACTGCTGCGGCGGTCAGCCGTGCGCCACGGTACCCGCGGCTTCAATAAAAAAGAGGAGCCGCCTATGAAATGCAGCCGCATTCATGGCGTTTTCGCGCATCTCCGCCGGCAAGCGCAAGCTACCCGTCGCGCGCCGGCAAGCATAAAAATCCAACCGCCAAACGCCGCGCGCCGGCAAAACGAGATGCAACCAATGAGCAAAAAAATCTATAACGTATTATTTCTCTGCATGGGCAATTCGGCGCGGAGTATTTTGGCCGAGGGTCTTATGAACTCGTTGGGCAAGAATCATTTTAGGGCCTATAGCGCCTGCAGTTTTCCCGCCGGCAAGGTCAATCCACTGGCGATCGAAACCTTGCAACACCTGAGCATCGACACCAGCACTATGCGAAGCAAAAGCTGGGATGAATTCGCCGCGGCCAATGCCCCTAAAATGGATTTTATTTTCACCGTATGCGACGCGGCCGCCGGCGAAACTTGCCCGGTCTGGCCAGGCCATCCCATGACGGCCCACTGGGGCTTTGCCGATCCGTCGCACGTCGAAGGCGACATCGAGGTCAAACGCGCGGCATTCGCGAAAACCGCGCGGGACATCACGCAACGCCTCAGATTATTTTTGAGCCTGCCGCTGGCCAGCATCGACCGCATGGCACTGCAAACTCGGTTGCACGAGATCGGAAATTCGTAAGTCTCGCGAAACGCACCACCGCCTCAGCTTTGAAGAGTTCCAGCATCTCACCTTGGCGCGCGCTGGGATATTCTGATCCCGGTTGACCTGCCGCTGCCGGTACGTATCGTCCGAGAACATCGGGCTTCAAGGAGATCACCGAATAACGATCGGCGCATGCCTTGGCCGCCGTACCCTGACAGCCGACCTCGTTCGACGAGCCAAGGAGAGCGAAGCGAGGGCGAGGAGCCCGCGGTAGACGCGAAGCGGCGTCAGCCATTGTGGTAGCCATGAGGTGCTGCGCAGTAGCGCGTCGTGGCGGACGCAGGGCGGCCGGGGCGAAAGGAATCAACGTCGCGAGACCGAGGTCGATTCGCACACGGAGGTGCGAATCGTTTCCTGAGGGCCGCGACACATCGTGATAGTTATGAGATCAGCGATTTCGCCGATCTTGGCGATCGTGAAAGCGATCCGTTCGTGCGTAAAGTCGAGGCGCTGATGGGCAGTCCTCATCACCACCATCATCACTGAAGACATAGCTCAACGCTGGCACAGCGACCTTAAGTCCGGTCTTTACGGAGAGCAACTTATCGCCGGTGATTTAGCCGGCGAAAACTCGCCAGCAATAAGCAGGAAAGCAACATCGCCAATTCCGCGGGCTGCATGCCGCCGCCGCCGCGCTTTTTATTAGGCTGGGCCTGGGGCGCGGGAGGTGGAGTGCTGTTGCCGCCGGCGGGAGCGGTCACCACGAGATTCACTTGCGCCGTATCGCTGCCGCCATTGCCGTCGTTCAACGTGTAATTGAAGCTGTCCTCGCCGATGAAACCGGCGGCGGCCGTATAAGCCACCGTGCCATCGCCGTTGATGCTCACGGTACCGCCCCGCACCGAAGACGTTTCCGCGCTGATGAGGCTAAGCGCGTCACCGTCCGCGTCGACATCATTGACCAGCACATGGAGGCTCACCGGGGTTCCCGTCGTCACGGAAGCAAAATCATCGCGCGCATCCGGCGGGGTGTTCACCATGACTTGCACCTCCGCCTGCGCGGCGGCGCCTGCGGCGTCGGTCACGGTGTAGGTAAAGTTGTCCAGGCCATGGAAACCGCCTGCGGGGGTGTAACGCACACTGCCGTCGGCGTTGATGCTCAAGCTGCCGCCGTGTTGCGAAACGGCGGACAGGGAACTGACGGAGAAGCTGTCGCCGTCGGGATCATGGTCATTGGCCAACACCGGGATATCGACGGCAACGCTCGGCCGCGTATTGGCCTGATCCGCCACCGCGACCGGCGCGCGATTGGCATCGACGATCGGATTCACGTTGAGGGTTTCCTGGTCGCGATTGTTGTCAGTATCTGGGTCACGCTGATCGGCGGCCGCGGCGGCGGCATTGAGATAGCTGCCCGCCTGCGGTAATTCCATGTCGATATCGACCGTCGCCCGCCCGCCGGGGGCGAGACTGCCGATGCGACAACGCAAGCGCGAGGTCTCTTGATCACACGGCGCTTGCAAAACCGCGCCGTTCACCGCACCCACGTCGGCGGGCAAGCTATTTTCCACCACGACGCCCGTCGCGGTCGCGGGACCGTTATTGGTGACGATCAATTGAAATTGCGCGCTCTCGCCAGCGGTCTTGGTATTGGCATCGACTTGCATCACCAGATTGAGATCGGCGGCGGCGATCGTAAACACGGCGAGGGAACCCGTGACGGGTGAACTGACGAACAGCTGTTGTCCGCCGGGATGCACGGACAGACCCCACGCCGTGTTCAAACCTTCGACGAGCGGCGACCCCTGTCCCTCTCGCAGTACGCTGACTTGCATCAACTCACCGTTGAGGGCGTCACGCCGGAACACCGCCAAGGCATTCTCCGCGCTGCCCAACGCGTAAAGCTGCGAGCCTTCGGGACTGAGGGCCAGGGCGAAGGCGCCGCCGAGGCCGTCCACCTCTTGCACGCCGTCCCGGTACACCTGTTTCAATTGCAGCAGGCCGGTGGTGGTATCGCGGGAAAATACCGTGACCGCGTTATCGCCCGCAGCGGCCACATACAACTGTTTGCCGTCGGCGCTCACCACCACGCCGCGCGCATCGCCGAGACCGCTGATGCCATCGACACCGTTTTTATAAGCGACCAGAAACGTGAGTTGCCCGCCGCCCTCGCGGCGAAACACCGCGAGGGCGTGCTCAGCTTTCGCCGTCACGTACACAAAGCGATTGTCGGCACTCGCCGCTATCGCCCAAGCCCCCGCCAGCCCGTCCACGCCGCCTTCGCCGTCACTCAATTGTTGTAGCGCGTTCAGCCGGCCCTGGGTATCACGCCCAAAAACGCGCAAGGAATTACCGGCCGCGGCATACACCTGCGCGCCGTCAGGGCTGACGCGCAGCGCATTGAGCGCACTCACGCCGGGAAAAACAATTTTCTGTACAAGGCTGAGGGCGCCGCTATTGTCACGCCCAAATACGGCGATCAACGCGCTTGCGGGGTCACCCTGCAGTATGTAAGCCGCATAGAGCTGCTTATCATCGGGACTGATCGCGAGCCACTCCAGGATATCCACACCTTCGCCAGGCAGGAGATCAGCAGGCTTATAAATCGTCGGGGCCTTAAAACCGCCCACGCCGTCGCGCTGGAACACCGCGATCTCACCGGTGCTGGTGGAACCCGCATAGACCTGCTGACCATCAACGGACGTCACTACCGGCGCCACGCCCGCCAGACCACTCTTGAACACGGTCAAGGGCGTCAACACCGCAGCCTCGGCGAAGGACCCCAACCCAAGAAGCAGCGTCAACATGTAAACACAAGGGCGCACCAAACACAGCGAGGCGGGCTTCATGAATTATCGCTCCAGGAATATATCAGAACAATTCGCAGCGGTACTCGTACCGCAATATTACGAGGCACTTTAGAACATGCGTGTGACAGGTGTATTACTATTGATGAGGCCGGATTAAATTACTAAAGGCTGTCGTTAACAAAGCCACCGCTTTGCGAACGATAGCTTTGGTTAGACTTGTTATATGCACACACCCCATCCTGTCGCGCCCCCTTCAAGGGGGCGGAAACCGTTCGACAAGCCTGGCATTCTTCATATGGTTCTTATTAACACTCGCGGTTGCAAGACCGGCGCGACATAAAATCCGCGCGGACGGCGAGCCCGTCCGTCACTCACGAGGCCGCGAGTTTGGCCAAGGTGGTCTTGGCCTCATCTATGCCGTGATAATTGGCCTTGTCCGTCACCGCTTTTTCCAAATGACGGCGCGCCGCTTGGTGATCGCCCTTTTGGTAATAGGCCATGCCCAAGTGATAACTGAGCAGCGGCGAATCGGGGGCTTCGCGCGCCGCCGACTCCAGCACCGGCACGGCGGCCTCCACGTCGCCCCGCCGGTAATAGACCCAGCCCAGCGTATCGAGATAGGCGGGATTGGCGTGCCCCTTGAGGCGCTCGCTCAGTTCCATCGCGCGGTTGAGGTCGGCTTTGTCCTTACGATAATTGGCCAGCAACATGGCCAGGTTGTTGACGAACATCGCTTCGCCGGGCCGCGTGTCGAGTGCCTTTTCATAAAGGACGATGGCCTGATCGGCGCGGCCCTGATTTTCCTCGTAGGAGGCGAGCGCGAACACCAGACCGGGATCATGGCCGGTGGCGGCAATCCCCTTGCGCAGAATCGCCATCGCTTCCTGAGCTTCTCCCTGGACTAGGTGAGCGGCGGCAAGATTGCGATAAGGCGTCGCCAGACGCGGGTTGAGGCGCTCCGCCTCACGCAGTGAAACGATGGCGGCGGCGGTCTTCTTCTGCAACAACAAGACTTCACCGAGCAGGTTATGCGCCACGACATTGTCGTCATCACGCGCCAGCTCTTGGCGCAAGCGCTGTTCGGCAAGTGCCGCTTGATTCTTGGCAAGCCGGATCTTGATCAAGGCGGCGAGCGGTTCGACGGCGCCTGGCACGGCTTTAAGGGCCGCCTCGAAACGGGCGATCGCCTCCTCGGGTTTATTCTGAGCCTGCAACACTAAACCCGCGTAATATTCGCCGCGTCCCGGCTGCAAGGCCTGGATGCGCTGGGCCAGTTGCGCGGCCTTAACATAGTCCTGTTCCGCCGCGTGCAGTTTAAACAAGGTTTCCAGCGCGGCCATGGATTTGGGATCGGCCTTCAGCACCAGCTCCAGATGTTCACGGGCTTGTGCCTTTTTACCCTGTTCGGCCAGCAAGCCCGCTAAAGCCACCCGCGTGGCGGCATCGTGCGGCGCCGCTTCCACCGCCTTTTGCATGGCCTCGAGCGCTAGGTCGGCTTCACCCTTGAAGAGATGGGCGCGGGCCAGGGTTTGCAAGACCGGCACCGAGGCCGGCTGATCGCGTAGCACCGCGCGCAAATCGGCGATCGCCGCGGCGGCGTCGCCTTGCGTCAAGGCCTGACCCGCGCGTAGAAACAGCGCGTCGTTGTCACTCGGGTTTTCCTTCAACACCTCCGCCAGCAATACGGCGCCGCGTTCCGCCTGTCCTTGCTCTATCCACTGGCGCGCGAGTTGAGTGCGGGCCTTGAGGCCGTCGGGTTTGTCGCCGGCGGCGGCGATGATCGCCTCGTATATGCCACGCGCCTCGTCTCCCTGCCCCAAGGCCCGATGAATCTCCGCCAAACGAAACCGCAGCTCATATTCCTCGGGGGTCTCTTTGATAAATTGTTGCAAAGCCTCCACCGCCTGTTCGGGTTTGCGCTGGCTCCCTAGAAAATTGACCAGGGCCAGTTTGAGTTCCTTGCTATCGGCTTGCTGCCGCAGCCCTTCGCGCAACACCTGCTCCGCCTCGTCGAGACGCTGCTTCGCCGAATAATACTGAGCCAAACGCATACGGTGGGAGACGATCCGCGGCTCCAGGGCAATGATCTCCTTGAGCTGGGCAGCGCCCTCGTCGATCCGTCCTTGTTGGCTATAGACCTCGGCCAAGACCGCGCGCAGGCCGGTGTGTTCGGGATTCCGCTCAGCCGCCTTGGTAAGTAGACCGATGGCGGCTTCGGCGTTGCCGCCGCGTATCGCAAGCGACGCGTTGAGTATGGTGGCATCGATGTGGCCGGGCGCCTTCTCCAAGGCAAGACGGGCATCGCGCGACGCGCCTTCCAGATCACCGCGCCGCGCCGCCAGACCGCCGCGCAGCACCAGCGCATCCACATTATCCGGTTCGGTTTTCAGCACGTCCTCCAGCAGAGGCTCGGCCCGCTCTTCCACACCGCCGACGAGATACAGCCTGCCCAATTTAAGTTTGGCGCCGCTATGCGCGGCGTCCATTTCCAACACGCGCTGGTAATTGCCGGCGGCGGCGCGCCAGTTTTGCAGCTTCTCTTCCATTTCACCCATGAGGTACCAGGCCTCGGCGTCCTTGGGATCGATCTGCAAGGCGTTCTTCAATTCCAGGCGGGCCTTTTCATAATTACCCTGGGCATGCATATCCGCCGCCTTTTCCAAATAAGCGGCCTTGCGGTCCTCGGCGCTGCTGCACGCCATCAGGGCCGCGGCCAGAATAAAAATCAACCCGTGTTTGGTCATTGCCGTTTATCCTCTGTGGTCTGCCTTGTAGCTCACATACCAGTCATATGTCGCGCGTACGCCCTGTTCCAACTCGATGCGGGGCTGCCAGCCCAGGGCGTTGATGACGCCGGTGTCCACCCGTTTAATCGGCGGGCCGTCGGGGCGGCCGGTGTCGAAGACGATCTCGCCCTGAAAACCGACGATGTCGCGGATGATCTCCGCCAGCTCGCGGATGCTGAGGTCGTTGCCCACGCCGATGTTGACGATCTCCTCGCCGTCGTAGACACCCATCAGGTGCAGACAGGCGGCGGCGCAGTCATCGACATGACAGAATTCCCGCCGCGGCTGGCCACTGCCCCACACGATCACCTCGGGCGAGTCCGCCTGCTTGGCCTCGTGAAACTTGCGCAGCAAGGCCGGCATCACGTGCGAGGTCATGAGATCGAAGTTGTCGCCGGGACCGTAAAGATTGGTGGGCATGGCGGCGATGAAATTGCAGCCGTACTGGCGGCGATAGGCCTGGCAGAGTTTGATGCCGGCGATCTTGGCCACCGCATACCACTGGTTGGTGGGTTCGAGCGGCCCGCTCAGCAAATCCGCTTCCTGCATGGGCTGCGGCGCGAACTTGGGATAGACGCAGGAACTGCCGAGAAACAGCAGTTTTTCCACCTTCTGCTCATAGGCGCCGTGAATCAGATTGGTGGCGATCATCAGATTGTCGTAGATGAAATCGGCCGGATAACTGTCGTTGGCGAGTATGCCGCCGACCTTGGCCGCCGCGACGAAGACATAATCGGGGCGGGTCTCGCGATAAAAATCGCGCACCGCCGCTTGCTCGCGCAGATCGACCCGGGCGCGCTCGGCCAGCACTAAATTGCGATAACCGCGCCGATCTAATTCACGCACCAGCGCCGCGCCCACGAGACCGGTATGGCCGGCGACATAGATCCGAGCGTCACGTTCCATGTTCATTCATTCCCGGTAATCGTACACGCGATAACCCTCGCGCCGGCATAAGGCGTCACGCTCGGCCAATTCGAGGTCGGCATGGGCCATCTCTTCCACCAAATTTTTAAAAGAGACCCGCGGCCGCCAGCCCAGTTGCTCGCGCGCCTTGCGGGCATCACCCAGCAGGGTCTCCACCTCGGCGGGACGGAAGTAACGCGGGTCCACCGCCACCACGCACATGCCGTGTTCGTCGTAGCCGCACTCGGCGACGCCTTTGCCTTCCCAGAAAATCTTCATGTCGAGGGCGGCGGCGGCGGCATCGACGAAGTCGCGCACGCTGTGCTGCTCGCCGCTGGCGATCACATAATCTTCCGGCCGCTCCTGTTGCAACATCAGCCATTGCATGACCACATAGTCGCGGGCGTGGCCCCAATCGCGCAGGGCATTGAGATTGCCGAGATACACGCACTTCTGCAGTCCCAGCTTCACCCGCGCCAGGCCGCGGGTGATCTTGCGGGTGACGAAGGTTTCGCCCCGCAGCGGCGATTCGTGATTGAACAGAATGCCGTTGCAGGCGTAAATGCCGTAAGCCTCGCGGTAATTCACCGTGATCCAATAGGCGTAGAGCTTGGCCACCCCGTAGGGCGAACGCGGATAAAAGGGCGTGGTTTCCCGCTGAGGTACTTCCTGAACCAGGCCGTACAACTCGGAGGACGACGCTTGATAGAAGCGGGTCTTTTTCTCCAGGCTCAGGATGCGGATGGCCTCCAGTAGGCGCAGTGTCCCCAAGGCGTCGGCATTGGCGGTGTATTCAGGCTCCTCGAAGGACACCGCCACGTGACTCTGCGCCGCCAGGTTATACACTTCGTCCGGTTGCACCTGTTGCATGATCCGGATCAGGCTGCTGCTGTCGGTCATGTCGCCGTAATGGAGAATAAACCGGCGCTCGCTCTCATGCGGGTCTTGATACAGGTGATCGATGCGATCGGTGTTGAACAGCGAACTGCGGCGCTTGATGCCGTGCACCTCATAACCCTGCTGTAAGAGAAATTCGGCGAGATAAGCACCGTCTTGACCGGTGATGCCGGTGATTAATGCCTTTTTAGTCATGGGAACTCTGCCGGTGCCTGCGGAACGTAGCGGGCAGTGTAGGCGGGAATGATTGCAATACGATTACATGAACATGTGCAGCAGCGGCAAACCCAAGAGCACGCAAGTCGTGATGCGGACCCAATCTGCGCGGCCGCGCAGATGCGTCAACACCAATTCAATGGCGCAAAACAACACGATGAGACGAGCGAGGTCCTGGGGATAACCTACATCCAAGCCCGGCACTTGAGGAAACACGACGACCAGGAACACCACCAGGAAATCCAAGGGTGTGGCGGCGAAGCGGCGGTCGCGCGAACAGCGGAACGCCACCGCGACGGTCACCGCCAGCAACACGAAATAGACATTGCTGAGCGCGGTCCAAGGCCCTTCCAGAGCCGAACGCTGTACGTGATAAAGCGCCCAGGCGCCGGCGAGGTACACAGCGCCGCGTTCCGGCAAACTCAACGTCGGTCCGCGCCGCCATCCCCACCACAGCAGCAAGAATATCAGCAATCCCGCGCTCAACCAGGCCATATCGGCGCTGGGCGCCTGGGCCAGCCATCCGCCGCTGAGCAAATAAAGAGGCATGGAAAACGCGGCCGCGCTCACCCCCCATTGTGTGATGCGCTCCAGCCGCACACCGAACAGGTCGCCGGCCAAGTCTCGGTTACCGCCGGCGGACGCCCGCCGCCAATCGCGGCCGCCGGCCCAAATCAAACCCGTCACCACCAGGACGCAACACAGCAAGTAGACAGTCAATATCCAGGCATCGGGCGCGTCGCGCAGATAATAGGCGGCGGTCACCAGCACGGCCTGCACCACGTAAATCACGAACACCGCTTGATAGTGATCGAGGCCCAAGGCCAGCAAGCGATGATGGATGTGATTTTTATCGGCCGAAAACGGCGAGCGGCCCTCGCGCAGCCGCCTCACCATGACCATGATGGTATCGAGTATGGGCAGGCCCAACAGCAGGATCGGCAGACTCAGGCTATAACCGGCCTCACTTTGTTGCGTGAGGAGGATCGCCAAGACGCCGGTGGCGAAACCCAAAAACTGGCTACCGCCGTCGCCCATGAACACCCGCGCCGGATAGGTATTGAAGCGCAGAAAACCCAGCAGGCTGCCCATCACCGCCAGCGCGATCAACAAGGGCGCGGCCAGATTGGCCATATAGGCCAGCAGCGCGATGCCGGCCAGGCTGAGCAAGACACTGCCGCCCGCCAGACCGTCCAAACCGTCGGCGAGATTGATGGCGTTGGTGATCGCCAGCAACGCGAAGACCGTGAGCGGCAGCGACAACCAGGGCGCCACCTCGCCCAACACGGGCAATTCATCCACCCGCACCCCCGCCCACCACACGATGAGCGCCGCCAGGCATTGTCCGGCGAACTTGAGGCGGTAGTCGAGATCGACGCGATCATCCCAAAGCCCGAAGCCCAGAATCACCAGCATTCCCAACAACAGGCCCAGCACTTCCGGCGAGGGCAACAGCCACAGCACTGGCGGCAACACCGCCCCCGCCACCATGGCCAATCCACCGACTCGCGGTATGGCGCCGCTATGCACCTTGCGTTCGTTGGGCAGATCGACGATTTGCAGCCACTCCGCCGAACGCATCAACGGCGGGATCAAAACCATGGTCACCAACATGGCGATTAGAAAACTGAAGAACATCACCATGCGCGTTCTCTAATCAGGCAGATACGGGTGCAACTCCGGCACCGCGAGCCGGGCGAAGTCCGCTAGGCGACGATCACCCTCTTCCAGTCCTTCGCCCTTCGCGAGCGGCGTGGTCAAACGCACCAGGCTGCCGTCGCTGCGGCCGCGGGTCAGCGCGTCCCAGAACAAATACCATTTCACCAGATACTCGTTGGTGATCACGCGTCCGCGTTGCTGGAACCAGTAATAGACCAGCTGCCGCTGATCGCCGCGTTCGATAAGCGCGCGATTGATCCGCAAGGGACGGCCGGCGATGTCAACACCGTCCACCGCGTATTCGTCGATATCGGATATCTGCCAGCCGCCTCCCGGAATGCAGGCGCGCGGCGAATGGGGCACTTTGTCGGCACGCTGGGTTTCGTAATACCCGACGTAGAGATTGACCGGACGTCCCTGCCGGGCCGCATAATCCGCCAAGAGATAATCATCGAAATTCAAGGCGTCGATGAATTTCGATTCGAGGTGTTGCTCCTTGCCGCTCCACTCCGCGATCGCCATCGGAAAAGACGAAAACGCCTCACGCTGCGGGATGATCTGCGCCCGTTCCGGCAGCGCATAGGACACGGCCAGCACAACCAGCACCGCGCTCGCCGCCGCATAAAACGCCCGCGGCAGCGAACGGTATTGAATACGCGCCTGCCGTGGCGCCGCCGACGCGGGCAAGGTCAGGTCGAAGACCTCGCGCAAGGGGCGCGGATTCTTGCCGATGCGCGCCAACAGCCACATTTCCAACACCAGCACCGCGGTACACACCATGAACACGACCCAGCCTTCGAAATCGTGGAGGAAGCCTTCGGCCATGGCCGGCCCCCAATATTCGACCGTCACGCCGATCACGCCGATGCGGAAGCTGTTCATCAATATCGTGATGGGGATGGTCGATAGAAACAGCAGCACGCGTTTCCACATGGCGACTTTGAAAAAATAGGCGGCGATGAAACCGAAGGTCATCAGGGGAAATAGGTAACGCAAGCCGCTGCAGGCCTCGACCACCTGTAGTTGGTAGGACCCCAGATCGACCACATTGCCCTCGAGAAAAACGCTGATGCCGAACAGGCGGATCACCGCGACACCGAGTTGCGACGAGATCAATTGCAGTTGGTTGGACAAGGTCTCGCTGATAAAACCGGGCAAGGGCACCATGAACGTCAAGATGACCAGCGGCACCCAGATGATCTTGAATGCCCGCCAGCCGACGAAGGCCAGCGTCAAGCCGAACAGGACGATGAGAAACGAATATTGAACGATGGAATAAACGGCGCTGAGGTGTCCTAAAAAAAACAAGGACACGCCGATCAAGGTCAGCCCTACGCCGGCCCAGGAGCCTTGAAACGTAATACTCTGCAACAGTTCCTTCTTCTGCCAGATCAGGAACAGGCAGATGAACGGAATCAAATAACCGTAACTGTATTCTTCCTGGCCCTCCCAGGCGCGCACCATCGACGACAGGCCGTCCTGAAACAGCAGAATCGCCACGGCCAGCACCATCACCAGCGACGCCCAGACCGTATACGGTTCCTTCCAAACTATCGGTTCGCTCGGCATTGTGGACATGGCCCGGCCTTGATGCTGTCGATCGGTGAATAGTGAGTTCGTACCCCCCACATGAAACCGCTTAAAGGTACGCCGAATGATCGCGTGATGATGGCAAGTTTTTATGACAGGCGTTTTACAAACCGACTTCGGTTAGCCGGAATAATGGGAGGCATATCGGCTAAGGCCGTTCCGTCACTTTTTTCTTGCAACCAGCAACATGCTCTTCCAAAGGTAAGGCACCCGCCCCAGACCTTGAAATGTCTTGACCTGAAAACCTTCTTCCTCCAGAAGACGGGTCAGGGTCCGGCGCGAAAAGAACTTGATATGGCCGCCGTCCCACGCCGGGGACAGGTGGCGGTCCCAGTGATCGGTCGCCGAAAGGGCCAGATTTTTCAAGTAACCGTGATAAGGCGTGGTGAGGATCAGCCAGCCGTCCTCCTTCATCACGTTACTCGCGAAGCGCGGCAAGGCGCGCGGCGCATAGAGATGTTCGATGACTTCCGTGGAGACCACGGCGTCGAAATCGTTTCTGCGCAGTGCACCCGGATCGTCGTAAACGCCGAGCTGACGGAACGTCGCCTGCGGACACGCCTCCGTCGCAATGCGCACGCCCTCGGCATCCGCGTCGCAGCCGACCACGTCAAAGTTGGAACGGACCAAGGCCCGCGCGATATCGCCCTTGCCGCAACCCAGGTCCAGTACGCTGCGTACCCCCAGCGCGCGGCAGGCATTCACCACCGCGGTTTCCAGATAGGTCATTGAAGGAACCTGCTTGTCCTCGCTCCAGCCGTAATCCGCGACCTGATTATTCAACATGATTATTTCTCAATTGATGATGTCACGCACTGACGAACGCCGTGCCTGCTCGTCCATAAATTCGCGGGTAACCTGCCACCACGGTGCGGATTCGTCCCACTTGGCACGGCCCCATTGCTTGGAATCCCAACCGCCCCAGATCACAATACCGTCGGCGTAACGCGCAGCGGTTTCCAGCTGTAAACGCCAGAAATCGCTAGACAGGTATTGATGTCCGAGTTGCTTATTGCGTTCGGAATACTGCGGCCATAGAAACGCATAGACCGGCTTGCCGTAACGGCGCGCCTCGCGCAAATTGGCCACCGCATAACGCACCCATGCCTTCTGATCTGGATAATAAGTGTATAGTTGCGGATAGACCGCATCGACCTGCGCCGCCAAATCAGCACGGCCCAAGTTTTCGGCCTGCCAGAGGCGGTACTCGGCACTATCCTGATCTTTCAAAGCCCAACTATAAGCTCCCATCGGCACCACTGCGAAATAACCGAAATGCGTATTCGGAGCTTCATCGTGCATCCATTGAAGCACGGTAATGTATTTAGCGAGATTCGCGCGTTTCTCATCGTCATCGCCGTCCAAGCTCCAATGCTCGATATCAACAACAACTGGAACCTGTTTGGCGCGCGCTTCGCGCGCCACCCGGCGCACCGTTGCCTCATCTGGCAGACCGGTCATCTCCTCCGTCATCCGCGTATCCGGCCAAAACCGCGACACATAAAGAATCTCGATGGGTTGGATGCCGTACCTAGTGAGGTCTGGCTTGTCGCGGTACAGAGTCCCGTCAAACACTTGAAAAGCGGCTGCCGTCGCGACCGGCAGCGTGACGCACAACAGCAGCCACACCCAGGCTAGCGCCCAATACAATCCAGTGCGCTTCATCATGCGTAGACCTCCTCCACGCACTGACCCAACACGCACCGCCAGGCGTCGAAAGCCGACGATTGAGCGAAGCGCCGTTCGAAGGCCATACGGGCGTTGCCTCCCTGTTGTTCATTCAGTTCAGGCTGGCCGTGGGCGAGCTCGCGGATGTAACGCACCGCCGCCCCGGCATCGCCGATGGCGGCGGTCGCGCCGCAATGATGGGCGCTCAGAATGCGCGGGATTTCACCGTCCGGATCGCCGATGAATAGCGTGGGACGTCCGGCGGCCGCGATGCCGTAAAATTTGCTCGGCACGATCAATCCTTCCAGCTGCGGGCGCAGGGAAATGACATGCAGATCGGGAACACTCAGACTCAAGGCCAGTCGCCCACGCGGCTGATAGGGTTGGAACAGGACGTTTTTTAAACCGCGGCGACGGACTTCATCCTCCAGCCAAGCGCGTTGTATACCGGAGCCGATAAAAAGAAACACGATGCCGGCCTCTTCCCGCAGATGATAAGCGGCGTCGAGCAAGGTGACGAATTCATGCGCCCGCCCCATATTGCCGGAATAACCGACCACGAACTTGTCGCTCAGTCCCCATTGCGCCCGCAACGGGTTGTGTCGCGCCGCCACCGGTTGAATGGCCGCGGCGTCGGACCAGTTGTGGATGATGGTCACCGCCGCCGGCGCCACACCCTGTTCCACCAGACGCGCCGCCATGCGTTCACCCAGAACGACATTATTGCGCGCGGCGCGCAGCGAGATGTTGCGCAAGCCGCGCAAGAACGGCGCGCCGATGCACACGGCCTTCATATCCAGCCCCTCCGCGACTTCCGGAAACAAATCCTGCACCCAGTTGACCAGCGTGGCACCGCGCAAGGCCGCGACTACCATCGCGATCACCGAAATCAGCGGCGGATCGGTTTTCGCGATCACCTGGTCATGCGCGCGCGTCGTCAGCAACAAACACCAGGCCGCGCTGAGATAGAAGGTCAGATAGTCGATGGCGCGTCCCAGCAGGCCGCCGCGGCCGAAGCGCGTGGTCCATACCCGGTGGATGTGCACGCCCTGAATGGATTCCAAGGCGGGCAAGTCCGCCGCGGGATCATCGTAGAGTTGCCGGCCGGTCACCACATGGACTTCGCCGCCGTCGGCCGCCAGCGCGAACGCGAGATCGCTCAACATCTGGCTGGTAGCCGAGTGGTCGGGATAAAAATAGCGGTTGATGAAAATGGTTTTAGCCATACGCGACCCCGCGTCCGTCGAAATGCCGTTGTCTAACCCGTTCTGCTGGATTGCCACGATAAATCCCTCCCACTTCGCTGTCGCACTGCAAGACGCTGCCCACGGTCAGCACCGTATCGCGCCGCACCCGCACACCGCCACAGACCACGCCGCGCGCGCCGATCCAGGCACCTTCTTCGATGTGAATTTCCTTGACGACCAAACCGAAGGCCTGGTCCTTGTAGTTGTGGTTGCCGGTCAGCAACACGGCGTCCTGCGAGATGCAGACGTTGGAGGCGACCCGCACCCGCGCCAGGTTGTCTATCCACACGCCTTCGCCGATCCACACCTGATCGCCGAGTTCCAAATGCCAGGGATATTTGATATTCACCCGCGGCTTTATGACCACCGCGCTCCCGACCCGCGCGCCGAAACCGCGCAATAACACGCATTTGAAGCGCGACTCCGGCCACCACCACGAATCGAACAAAACCGCGTTGACCACATACCAGGCTGCGCGTTTTACAAGGCCGGCGCCCGGGTGGTAATGGCGATTGTCATAGTGCGCGAGGTTCACCGGCATGGCGCGCTCCAAGATCATTAACGCGCCGCTGGCGCCGGTATTCGAACAATTTCGCATCCACTAAAAAGCGGTACCAGAAGCCTTGAAGAAAGTGAAAAATCAAACCTTCCCGGCCGTCGAGAAAACCGAGGCGCAGAAAATAGCGATACAGGAAATAGAGGAAAGGCCGCAGAAACAGGGGCGCGCGGACGTAGAAATTTTCTTTCATCCAGCGCCGCGACTGCGCCTGGGATGCGCCCAACGCGGCCGTCAACCGGTCACCGGCTTCCGCACACGGCCGCGCGGCGATCAAGTCCAGCACTTCGCGGTTGGCGTATTTGTTATGCTTGTCCGTCCAAAAAGTCAGATCTTTATTATTCTTGTCGATGATGTCGGCGTGGATCTTGATCGCGGTGCCGTGGCTGAGGACGATATGTTCGTCCATCCACAAGGCCTCGCAGCGGCCGACCCCGCGGCGGAACACGCGCAGCAGCCACGTCGGATAATAGCCGCCGTGCTTGATCCAGCGATCCATGAAATAGACACGGCGACGCACGCTGATGCCGGTCACCCCGGCGGGCGGCTGGTCGAGAAAGACCTGCAACTGCACCGCCAATTCCGGCATCAACTCCTCGTCCGCGTCCATGCGCATGACCCACTCGCCGGCGAAGGAGAAATGATCCAAGCCCCAATTGAACTGATCGGCGTACGTGGTCCACGGCCGGTGCGCGACTTGCAGTCCATACTGCCGGCAGATCTCCACGGTGCGGTCGTCGCTTCCCGAATCGACGATAAAGATGTCGTGCGTCAGCGGCAGCAGCGATTCGATGCATTTGGCGATATTCCGCTCCTCGTTATGAGTGAGGATGAGCACGGAAAGTCCAGCCGTCTTTGCCTGCGCTTCAGTGAATTCGCTGTCCGACATCGCACGCCTCGTTCAATAGGGGCGGCCCAGTGCACCTCCATACCTCGTGGGCTGCCGTAACATGTCTTCGTGCCGCGCAATCTCGGCGGCATCGAAGCGATAACGCAATATTTTGGCCGGCACGCCGGCGACGACGGCGTAAGGCGGCACATCCCTGGTCACCACCGCGCCCGCGCCTACGATGGCGCCGTTACCGATGGTGACGCCGCGCATGATCACCGCGCCGTGACCGATCAGGACGTCGTGTCCGATGCAAGTCACCACCGATTCCGGCCGCCCGGAAAAACGGATCGGGGTACCCGGTACGTCAAACCGATGATCGTTGCCGGTAATCACCACATAGGACGACAGGCTGGTGTAATTACCGATCCGCACCAGCGGCGCGACTTCCACGCACGGTCCGAGATAGACATAGTCGCCGGCCTCGAATCTATCCGGACCATGTATCACTACATCCCACGCCACGTGGAAACCTTTACCGACCTTGGCGCCGCGATAACACGTCTGCAGTAATACCCGGCCACGTGCAAACTTAAACAATTCACGCAAACGATCGATCAGAGAATTCATGACTGATCGCCACTGAGTGAGACGCTTTCACGCACCGCGCGTACGAAGGTTTCCACTTGTCGATGAGGATTGTATTTGAGGTTTATGACAGTTTTGCATGCGTCGGCCATGTGGTTTTTGGCCGGGAAAGGAAAAATTGCCCGTTCGATTTTTTCCGCCAGATCCTCGCCGTCGTCGTAGCGGTAAAAAAACCCGGTCTGACCTTCTATTACCGCTTCCCATTCGGGAAAATGATGTTCGACGCGGTCGTGCAGCAACACCGGTGTACCGAACACCAGGGCATGCATGATCGACAGCCCGGCCCCGGACGGGATCACGGCAAGATCACTGGCGCCCACCACTTGTCCCAAATAGTGTTCGTCGTAACTCTCGCCCAGAAAATGCACGAGATCAATGATATTCAACTGCGCGGCGAGTTGCGCCAAGCCGTCGCGTTCACCGCCCTCGCCCACCAGGGCGACGTGAACGCGCCGGCCGCGCCGCGCCAACGTCGCTACGGCCCGCAGCAGCAAGTCGAGACGCTTGACCGGCTGCAAACGGCCGGTAAAGACCACCAATCCCTCACCCTGCCTTATCTTTAATGAGCGGCGGAAATCATCGATCTGTCCGCGAGTCAACTCCGCGGCGATGCGTGTTTGCGCATCGAAGTCCAGCGAGTTGTAGACCACATACAAGGAGTCCGCGTCGAAACCCTTGCGCCGCAGCAGTTCGCGCGCATAGTCGCCGTACAATAATTGTCCCGCCGCGAGACGATACAAGGCGCGCCGCAGCCACCACTTGGGACCGTGCTCGTCGCTCAGCAAACCATGGCCCCACAGCAGCACCGGGATGCCCAACAGTTTGCCGCTGAGCAACAAGGCCCAGGCGGTGAGCGAATACGGCGTGCCGAGCGCGATCACCACGTCGGGGCGCTGTTTCCATACCGTGCGCAGCGCCCGCGGTTGCCAATAGATATCCGGCAGGCGCGGCAAGCGAAAGATATGAGTACTGGCATGAATGACGCGGATGACGCGGCCTTCATCGCCGCGCAGGGTTTTAAGATAAGGCGTATCCGGCTCGGGGTCCGCCACCACGGTGAAGTGGACGTCATCGCGCTGCGACAACAACTCGAACACCCGCGCGCGGTAATGCGGGATGCAGTTGTATTGAATCAGCGCATGGGGTGCGCGCTTGGGTTCAACTCGGGTTTCCATGACTCATTCCCCGCGCAATAGTCTCGGTGTCCGGCGGTGTCGTCACCAAATCAGCAGCGCCGGCCGCGACGCGTCCCGCCTTGCGCAACCAGCCAAAACGAATACAGACGCGATCGAGCAAAGGTGACTTGCGGCCGTCCTTGCGCAGTGGCCGATGCCAACGCAGCACCTCGAACTTGCGCGCCGGAGCACGGCGGTCCACCACGGGCTGCCGCAGCAAATCGAGCAGCCGCGCGGCAACGGTCGTGCTTTGAAATTCCGCGAGGTAGCGCTCGCGGGTGCGCCGCCGCATCGTATCGAGAATAGCGGGATGCTCGCGCAGGAATACGATGCTCTCCAACATCTGGCGCGGCCAATCATCGAGGTGGCAAATAAAACCTTCGCGGCCGCTGGTGATCAGCGCACTCATCGCGCCGACGCCGTCACTGGCGATGGGTACGACGCCATGGCTCATGGCTTCCAGCATCGTCATGGGACAACCTTCATAACGCGACGGTAACAACAACACGTCGGATGCTCGCATGGCATCCAGCAAACGGTCGCGGGACACCCGGCCGTGGACCTTCACGAAACCGTAAGCTTCAAGCTGCGAACGTCTGGCCGTTGGCAGATCGCCGAACCAGTCGAGCCGTACGCCTTGCCAGTGGCGCGCGCCGAGAGCGAGCGCCTGCCATAACAGGTCCGCGCCCTTCAAGCGGGTGTTGGAACCACCGGCGAATAGCAACCTCAGTTCGCCGCGTTCGGCGGGGACACGGCGCGGCGGCTCGCCGGGATCGGCGACGCCGGTATACACGATCGGGCAACGCGACGCGGGGACGGCATGCTGCATTACGAAGGCGCGCCGCATCGCGCCGGATATAGCCACCACGTAATCGCTCCACTGCGGCTGGTAACAGGCCAGGGACGCGATCGAACTCTTGCTCATGTGGCCGACGGCGATGAATGGACAGGACACGGTCGGCGCGATGCTTTGCACCCAGGGATTGTCATTATTGATAATGCCCTCGATAGCCTGTTCGGCGACATAGCGCGCCAACTGCACCGTACGCAGGCGCGGATCGTGGTGTTGATCGGTGGCAACATGGTGGAGGCCTGAACGTTGCAACCACTGGAAATCGCGCGGCGTCGGCGACGCGAAATGCACCTCGGCGCCCATTTTCAACAACGCATCGGTCAAATCCTTGGCGTAGGCGAGTATGCCCGAGCCTCGATCGGACGGGGCCGAACAGCCGAGTAGAATCTTCATGGCCGGGCCCCCGTCTTGGCGTAGCGCACGCTTGACGAAGCACGCGGTTTTTCGGGCAGTTTTGCCGCGGCGGCCCCGGCGTGATCGGTACGTACCCGCAGCAAGGTGCCCACCACCGCGCCGGCCCATAACCAGGGTTGCTTAAAGAAGGGCACGTTGAGGGAAAGTTGGATCACCAGCGACGCGATGCCGCCGAGCAAGATCACGGTCGCCAGCACATCGAGGCGGCCTTGGAAAAACAGGCGGCCGAGCGCCGCCAGCGGGATGACGAAGACGCCAAACCACATGATCAGACCGGTGAGTCCGCCTTCAAGAAACATCGCCGTGATATTCGAATGCGGCAGATAACCGAACCGCTGAATGAATTCCTGAGTGCCGCGCGGCAACCACCAGGCGGGATCAGCCATGTGTTGGATGGTGAACATGAAGGCGAGCCAGCGGCTATAGCCGGTGTTGGCGCTGCTGTCGTTGAAGCGCGCGATCAGTTGCGAACCCGACTGCAGGATCAGCTCGTGATTAAGCGCGGCCGCGATTACGAACAACACGGGCAGCAGCAAAATCTTCCGCCGGCCCAAGGCGTGGGTCCAGAGCGGCGCGAGCAGCGCCAGCGCGACCGTCGCGGCGAATACCAGCACGCCGCTGCGGGTTTGCAACTTGGCGAGCACGAACAATGCCGCCACCGCGCCGATCACCGTGATTGCGGACCGCAACGGCTTGAACGGCAGCATGATCAGCAAGGCCAGCGGCAACAAATAATAGACCTGGAAATTTTGATCGGTGGTCACTTCCGGGCGCAGTTCCAGGACACCGTTGTTGGACCACACCGCATTTACTACCGGGAACACGGCCGGCGCCACTTGCAGCAAGGCCGCTACGCAAACGGCGACATACGCCAAAGCGACGGCGAGAAACACATTGCGATAAAACTCGGCGTTATCGCTCCAGCGGAATGCGAAAAAAGCCACCAGAAAGGCGCTCAGAGACAGGATGATCTCGCCGACCCGCCGCAAATCCAGCTCGCCATAAAAGACGTTCGAACCCAGCATGCTCAGCACCGCGGCGCATAGCAGGACCACGATATGAGTGGGCGGCAGAATCGCCCGCATCCCCCATGTGATCACCACCACCAGCAGTATTACGATCAGCAGGGCGTTGACCGGCGGCAGGTAGCCCACCCAATGTTTTATAAAATAGGTCAACAAGGAATCGAGCAGCAGCCAAGCCACGGCCAATCCGCCGCACCACTGGGCGGAGGCGGGCAGACGATTCGCGGATTGCAGGGTCATGTCCAAGAAAACCGGAACGACAGGCAAGAATTCACGCCGAGATACTTCCAACCGTAGATCACCATCAGTGCGCCCCCTAAAATCGTAGTCATCAAGGTGGCGATGGCGGCGCCTTCGATACCGTAGGGCGGAATCAACAAGGCATTAAGCAAAAGATTGAGCACAACGCTGCCGCCGAGTATCCAGGCGGCTTGCCGTTCGTGCCCCGACATGCTCATTAAATAGCCGGCGGCGCCGGTCAAGGCGTTGATCCAACGCGCCGCCGCCAAGATCAACAGAGCACCGGTGCCGGGAATGAATTGCGGCCCGAACAGCCGCATGATGTCTTCCCCGAAGAACATGACCGCCAGGCACAACGGCGTCGCGAAGGCAAAACTCCCCCAGGCGACGACGTTGAGCAGGCGCTGTAGCTCGGCGGTTTTGCCTTGCGTGCACAGGCGGGAGATCATCGGCGCCGTCACCGAGTTGACCAGCGTCACGGCGAAGGTCAACAACAAAGCGACTCGGCTGGCCGCCGAATATATGCCCGCATCCGTAGTCGACAGCAAGGCGCCGACCATGATCACGTCGGCCTGATTCAACAACAGCGTGAAACTGGTAATACCCATCATCGGCAGGGCCACCTTGGCCCATTGTTTGGTTTGGTACTCGGGGGGCGCGCCGCGAACCTCCACGGGAATCCTGGCGCGGGTGATAAAGATCATCAGCGCGATGGTTGCCAACGCGGTAATCACGTTGAGCAGCATGGCGATGACGGCGGCGTCATGCAGCGGCATCAGCAGAGCGGCGATCAGCAAGGCGGCGGCGAACAACAGCGGCCGGACGATGACTTGCGGCGCCTGTGCCGCCACGATCCGTCTCAGACCCTGCAAATACGCGCCCTGCACGATCAAGTAGGCGTTCAACGGCAACAACAATGCGGCGCATAAAAACACGTCGCGCAGCTGCGCATCGATACGCGGACCGGCGAGCACCACCGCCAGCGCGACGATGACCGCAAGCAGCGAAGCCGCCAGCAGCGTCGCCTGTTTGCCGCGGCGTATAAAACCGCGCAGCAAGCCCCAATTGGCGCGCGCCTCGTACTCCGGCACGAAACGCTGGGCGGTAACATCGAGCCCCAGCTTGCCCAGCAGCACGCAGAGGGTGATCCAGGTCAACGCATAAATATATTGACCGAAACTTTCCACGCCGAGGAGACGCGCGAGCAATATCTGTAGTCCGAAGGCGATAGCGGCGCCCAGCACATTGACTACCAATGCGCCACCCACCTTGCGCGCCGACGCCGAAGCGGCCGCGTGCCGCGCGAACCGGATCAGCTTCGCCAGCGGTTTCGACTCGTTCATGGGGGCTGCTCCGGGGTCCACGTGCTCACTCACTCCTGGCCTGCCGTGGCGGTTCAATAATATCCGGCGGATGCGTCCGCGGTCTGATTCAATACGGTGCCCAGCACGTTCACCACTTGCAGCATCTCCATCGCGGCTTTGAGTTCATCCTTGTGGGTCTTGCCTTCCCGCACCACCAGCAGCGCGGCATCGATGTTGGGGGCGAAGGCGAGCAGATCGTCGGCCGCCAGCAGCGGCGGCATGTCGAACAACACCAGACGCGCCGGATAGCGGGTCTTGAGTTCTTCGGCGAGCCGCACCATCTTCGGCGCCGAGAGCAGCTCCGACGAATTCGCTATGGGATTTCCGCCGGGCAGTATCACCAGGCGCTCGATGCCGGGGTTGAACAACACTTCCGACAGAGGAATCTCGTCGAGCAAGTAATCACTCAGGCCGGCGGTGGGCGTATAACCGAAATAACGGCTGATACTGGGGCGGCGCAAATCCGCATCCACCAGCAGCACGGTGTGATTGACCTCCCTGGCCAGACTGATGGCGAGGTTGATGGCGGTGAGGGTCTTGCCGTCACCGCTGCCGGCGCTGGTCACCGCCAGTGAAGTCCAGCCGTGCGCCGTCATGCGGCGCAACACTTGGGTGCGCAGCATTTTATAAGCGGTGGTGGTCGCGTCGTTCTCCAGGCCGGTGATGATGCGATTTTTATTCAAGGTGGCGGCCGGCACATCGACACGGCGGGTCTGGGTATACACGACCCGCGTCTCGCTGAGCGGCGCGTCGCGTGGCGCGCCGAAAACCGGGCCTTTTTCCGCTATTTTTATCACTCGTTCCACGGTGAACCCCCGCTGTAATTTTTAAGTAAGCTCTGAATAACCCATTCTGGAATTTTCAGAGCGCGGGAAGCGAAAATGTGATTTTTCGCTCCCTTCATTTTCAATGACCGACCGCCATTGAAAATGACGGCGCATCCGTGCGCCGCAGGAACCTGTGAATTATTCGCAGGTTCCTTAAAATTCAAAACGCCGCAGGACCACGTACCACAACACATCCAAGGGCATGAAGAAAAAGTGCGCCCCCAGCACCACGACGCTGATCAGCGTGGTCACCGCACCGCCCAGCATCCAGCGCCGCCGCACGGCTTTCCGCGCATCTTCCTCGGTCGCGATATACGGGATTCCCGCCAGCGGCGTCATATCGATCACGGCCGTGACTCCTTTGGCGCCGCGCACCGTGCCGTCCATGTTTTCCCGCACCGCGGCCGCGGCTACGCCGCTGGCGATGGACAACAATATTCCCAGCAGCACGATCGCCATGCGGTTGGGCTTGGCCGGCTCCTCGGGCAACAGCGGCGGCTCTATCAGTGTGAACCGCTCGCCCTTGCGCCCGGTTTCCAAAGACTCCGCCAATTTGGCCTCCATCTGCTTGGCCTTGAGGTCTTTGTATTTGGCCCAGGCGTTATCGTAATCGCGGCTGAGCCCCCGGTATTGCTGCTCCACGGCCGGCGTCCCCGCGATGCGCTGATCAATCCCCCGCAACTTGTTGCGGAGTTCCGTCTCTTTTTCTTGCAACGAGGCGATCTCGGCGTCCACCGCCTGCAATTGCGCCTGGAGCTGGATATAAGCGGGATTGTCCGCCTCTTCCGTGACGGGCGTATTGACGGCCGAGCGTTGTTGGGCGAGGTCTTGCTCCAGAGCCGCGACCTGGCGTTCCAGACGCTCCACGGTCGGATGTTCTTTGCCGTAACGTTCGCGGCTGACGGCCAGTTCGCCGCGGGCCGAGGTGAGCGAGGCATCCAGTTCCTTGGCGGCGGATTGGGGCGTGCCCACTTCCGCCTCCAGCGAGGCGATCTCCTTGCGCATCCGCACCAGATCGGGATGCCCGGCGGCATAGATTCCAGACTGGCTGATATATCGGGCGCGCAAGGATTTCAATCTATCCGCCGGATCGAGGATGCGTTCACCGCTCTCCGAGTACAAAGACCCGCGCGGATTGACCTGGAGCAACTGGGCGTGCAAATAGATGCGGCGCTCCTTGAGGCTGCGCAGTGTTTGCTCCACGTCCATCAACTCACGGTCGGTGCGGTCGGCGAGCTGCATATTGAACTGCGCCATGTCCGGCAAGCGTTCGACGTTGCGTTCCTTGAATTCCGCAAGCAGGCGCTCCAATTCGGATATCTGTTCGCTGACCCGATCCGCCTCTTCGGTGAGAAAGTCCGATGCCTGGCTCGCCATCTCGCGCCGCGATGACAAGTTCTCGTTGAGATAAAGCGAGGTGAGTTCGTTGGCGACTTTCTGGGCGAGCTGCGGCGATTGGTTTTCGTAGGTCAGCGTAAAGGCGATGGTGGCCTGGGTGGGACGGCCGCTGCGCGGATCGACCACCTCGGCGCTGATGGTCTTCATCTCGATGTCTTTGCGCATCGCTTCGACGACCACTTCCAAGGGGTCGCTGCGCCGGTCCTCGGCATAGAGATCGTATTTACGGATGATCTCCACCAGGTTCGCGCGCGTCATCACCCGCTGCGTGATGATCTGGATGCGTTGATCGGCATAACTGCTCACGGTGGAGCGCACCAGATCGGTGGGAATCTCCTGCTGTTCGATGAGGATGGTGGCGGACGAACGATACAGCGGCGGCCAGGCCAGCGCGATCGCTACCGTCGCGACCAGCGCCAGCGCCGCCACCCACAGCGCCACGCCGCACTGACGGCGGAAGATGCCGAGATAATCACGCAGGGTCTTGCCCTGCGGCATGGCGTATACGGTTAGGCTGCTCATTCGTTATTTACTCCGTCACCGGTGTCCCGGAATAATGGACACCCAACATCACTGCATTGCGTTCCGCCTGGCCCAGCGCCCCGGTGTATTCCTGCCAGGCGTAGCTATAAGCCGCGTATACGCTCCACGCCGGCGTCAATACGCGGCTGAGGCGCAGATAAGCACTGCGGTAATCGCGGTCGCTGCTGGCGGCGAGGGGCGGCAAGTCCTGGTTGACGGACCATTGACCACTCGCGGTCAAACGCCATTGCTCGGTCAAGGCTTGCTCGCGGGTCACCAGCCATTGATCCCGCTGCACCAAAACACCGGTGCCGCTGGGATCGACGCTGCGGCTTATCATCAGTCGCCATTGACCCGATTCATCCTGTCTGCTCAAATCCAGCTTGGCCAGCCAGCCGTCGGCATCTTGGCCGACGATGCCTTTACCATCATCGCTGTGCCGCACCCCGGCGCTCGCTTCTGCGTTCCAGCGTTCGCTCAGGGCCGAGTGCAATTGCAGTTGCATGCCGGTGGTATCGGTGCGATTGGCGATAAGCCCGGCATCCAGGCGCGTAGCGTAAACCACGCCCGTCACGGCGGTCTGTTCCGACCATTGATAACTCCAGCTCAAATCGGCGCTGGCGTAGGTGTAATCCACCAGACCGGTGAATCGCGCATTTTGATACTCCACCGCCGTATAGGCGGTATTCACTCCCAGGGTGGTGCGCGGCGACGGCACATAGCTGAAAGACGGTGCCAGGTAGCGCAACAAACGCCGCTTGCGGGCCTGCACCAGACCGCTCACCTCCAACTCGCTGGTGAGGGTGGTGTCGCGTGTCCATGCCGCGTCCACGCGCCACGTGCTGTATTCACCGCGCCGGCTCCATTCCGCCTTCAACACTTGGTCGTCGCTGTCCAGCGACTCCCGGCTGTCATAACGGGTGGCGCGCAAGGTCGGGGTCAAGCTCAGATAACCTCGCTCGTCGGCACGTTTCATACGCAAACCGGCATTCAACACCCCGCCCACCGCATCCCCGGCATGACCGGGCAGCAGCCGCAGATTGTCGTTATATTCCACTTGCACATCCGCCGAAGGCTGGGCCGACCATTCCGCCGCCCACAACGTCGGTGACATCACCGCGGCCGCGCAGAAATACCAGGTGATCAGTCGGCGCCGCCTCCGCCGCCTCTTCACGGTACAACCACAACATCGCCGCTTTGCAGGATGATGTTCTGTTCCAAACGCTTGCCTTGGCTGACCTGGGTGTATTTGAACTCAATCGCCCGCTGTTGATCGCCGTCGCGGCGCAGTATGGTGATATCGTTCAGATCCGCGTAGGTGGTGGTACCGCCGGCCATGCTGAGTGCCTGCATGACATCCACGTAGCGGTTGACCGCGTATTCACCGGGACGGTTGACCTTGCCCAGCACATAAATCTTGTGTCCGCTCAATTGACGGAGGGCCACCGTCACCACCGCATCGGGCACGAAACTTTGCAAACGCTGCGCGATTTCTTCGCGCAACATTTCCGCGGTTTTACCCGCCGCCGCCACCTCACCCACCAAGGGCAGTGTGAAACCGCCATCGGGCCGCACCAGCAACTCCAACTGTAAGTCGGGTTCTTTCCAGACGGAGACTTGCAATACATCGCCGGGATGCACGGTGTAGGGAGGTAACGCGGCTGCGGTCACCGGCATGGCCCAAGCGTTTAAGAGCAGGATTAATCCGAACACACGAAACATGAGACCGATCCACTTTTATGCGGGGCGGGCCGCCATGGCCACGCCCTGCTCACATTTGTAATACGATACCGGGCGAATATGATGCTTTCGTGACAATCGATTTAAACGACTGTATTTCCGCGGCGGCGCCGGGCCATGACACCCCATAGACCCAAACTCGAGGCCAGCAACACCGCCGCCGCCGGCAACGGCACCGCCGTTACCGTCATTTGTTCAATCTGCACACCGTAGAGACCCATCTCCAAAGGACCGCCGGCTATACCGAACAGGCTGGCGTAATAGGTGCCGGGCAAGGCATCGAAAGTGAAACTGCCGGGGGCCAGCGACTTGCCTTGGGCGGTGGTGGCGGTCGACACGATCAGGGACAGCTCATCGAACAGGCTGGGGAAATCGAAGTCGGTGAGGGTGGCTTTATAGGTTCCCGCGGCAGCGATCTGAAAGGCATCGCTGAAATAGCCGGTGTCTTTAATGAAACCCACATCCTCATACACCACCAGTGCCGCCTGGGCCGGACCGATGGCCGCCCAAAGACCCAGCGCGAGCAAGACCGCCTGGAAACCACGTTTGATCCGCTTATTCATATCTGTTTCTCCTTGTTTGTCATAGATGCCTTCGCGGTCACCCGTTCGCCGAATTCGACACTCGGCATAAGGGGGGACCCTTCTTTTCCCATATATTTTTCATAGATGTACTGTCTGATCATGCCGGTGACGCCCGGCGGTTCCACCTCGCAATGAGTCAGTTCCTTGAGGCGCAGATAGGCATAGCTTTCCTGCGTAGACGACATGATCAACATCTCGATGTCGCGCACGTCCACCCATTTATCGGGATCGTCAACACCCTCGTTGACGATCCGTCCCAGCCTTTCCGCGTCGAACTGGAAATAATTCGCCAGTTCAGTACCGAACTCCATCAACAACGGGATTAATTCACGGCCCTGCAGATCCGGGTTGCGCAGGGGCATGGAACGCGACAAGAGAAGTTTTACCGCAAAGCGAAACAGATCGGATTCACGGACTCCGATCCGCTGAGCGATATCCCTGATCTTGTCTACGTCCTGACTGCGCACCCGTATCGACACTAGTTTTTTTCTATCCATCGCGGTTACGTCCATTTCTGGTTGTGTTTACGTCTTCGAAAACCATCCTCCACGGCCACCAATGTATACGCTCTACATGTCAACAGTATTGCGCTGGTATTGCATTACCTTGGCAGTTATGAAACATGGGTCTACGCGGATTAGTGTGGGTCATTTTTCGTGAATTTCGGTAGTGGCGGCAAGAAGGCAGCGATGATTTTCAACTTGAGATACTCCTCATCGCGGTAGCCGTAAGCCCGCCGCTGC
>JAHFRV010000110.1 GCA_023266095.1 Gammaproteobacteria bacterium
CCAGGGCATCGGCGAGCAGCAGCGCACCGGCACCGGCGCCGGCGCTTCCGAAGAGGTCGAAGGGAAAGAAGACCGCGGTGGTTTTCACAGTCGGCGCCTTGCCCTGGTTTGTTGTTTAGCGGGTCCATACCCAATTAGGGGTCATGCAGCTGCGTCGTAAGGAGTTAGCGGCGGTTGGGATTGCGGCTGCTGCGGCTTGATGTCGATGTCCGCCTTCAACTCAGCTGCCATATCCGGCGATTGCCATTCCCAAGCGAGCCGGCGATCGCGGGCCATGCTTGCCGTGATCTTCGCAAACGTCTCCTTCCAGCGACGGCTTAACACCAAGCCGCGCAGCACCAGCATGCCTTCCGCATTCTCCTCTTTCCAAAAGATGCTGTTCCCCTTCAGCCGTAAATTGATCACCCGCCGAATCGCGCTCTCAATCGCGCCGCTGCCCACCGGCAGTTTACGGCGGCGAAACGTCGCGTAGTCCATGTGGCCCGCTTCGCCATGATGTTGCAGGTAGTTGATCTCGGTCCACTCCGGCGCATTCTCGTCCAGGCCTCGGTCCAGCATCCGGTCGATCAAGTCGCGGACGACTTTCCGCCAAGCGCCCCGCTTCAGCCACTTCCGCAACTTCTTGAAGACGCGCTTACGATCCGCTTCGTCCACCAACGACGCCAACGCCAAGCTGACATGATGTACCGCGTGGCACCAATCCAGGCCGCACGAGACCTGGCTCTTCTTCAAGCCCAGACGCTTGGTCACCCACTCCAGGCGCTCCCAAATCCACGGCGCTCCGTCGGCGCGAAAGGCGACGACTTTGGCCTGCGCGGCTCCCACCTGGTGCAAACGCATCGCCAACACTTCCATGATTTCGTCGGGGCCCTGGAACGTGCCATCGAGGATCGGCTTGGTCCCCTTCTTCATGCGGCCTTGCTCGTCCAACTCGAAGACGATGATTTGTTTCGGCTCACGCCAAGCGGTCTGGTAGCGGCGTTTCTGCGTCTTGGTTTTGCCGCGGCCTTTTTGGCGGCGTTTGGTCGTGCGAATCTTGGTGCGGCCGCCGTCGATCATGGCGCCGAAGCGCTTGCCGCAGCCATTGCTGGCAGGCAGTTTGCCTTCCCGATAAAGTTCCAACTCACGCCGACGATACGTCAAAGCGGCCTGGCCCGCGTATTGGCCGATGCCATGCACTTCCTTGATGTTGAGATTCAGCCCGCGCTCCGCCAACTCGTGCTGCACGGCTTCATACGAGGGCAACAGTGCCGTCAGCCGGCCCACATCGCGCACCAAGGCCGGGCTTTTGCCTTCTTGAATGCCCAGCACCGCCAACTCCGGATACAACCCCGAACCTTTCTTGCCACGCCCGCACCCCGTGCGCCGCGCGGGGCCGCAAAAAACCGTCATCACGTAGATCAGCAACCCGCCCAGCAAGCGCACCCGGAGCGGCCGCTGCTCGCCGACACGAACTTTCCGCCCCGGATCGGTGGGAGCTACTTTTTTTTAGCGGCGTCCGCGAACGCCGAGTCGGCGGTTGCCTGGGCCAAGAGTCCCGCCACGACCCGATCGGCCATCTGGGAAAAAGCCCGATGGATTTCTTGTTCCAGATTGGCAAGGTTGCTGGGGTTTTTTTCCAGTGCCTTCAGCCATTCTTTCGGATGGGCCTGAAGGCGTTGCTGAATCTCGGCCACGATTGGGTCGATCCCGATGACCTTGGTCCCTTTTTGGCTGTCCATGCGAATCTCCATGCCATCCGTCCTCCGTGCGGATACGCCGATTTCATCCTCCCCGTCAGAAGCAGCCTATGGTATCATCTGTCGAAATTTGCATCACCCCTTTTGGGGAATGGACCCCATTCAACTTACGATTATTCCAGTCGGACTGCTCTCTCTGCTATTAGGAATGGTTTTCTTCATTGTTGGGCCTCCTGGCGGGCCTCGTCCAGAGGGAGAGCGGATTTCAATAGCTCTTATCGTAATCATCGTGGGCTTAGCCCTTGCAGTCCTGGGAGCGAAGGTCAAGCAACGATGGGCCGTGATCTACAAGGGCCACCGCATTCGTTTCGAGAACGGACTGTTCACGGGCGGAAAACTCTTTATTGATAAAGAAATCGGTACCCGT
>JAHFRV010000045.1:0-4590 GCA_023266095.1 Gammaproteobacteria bacterium
AAAGACGTCCACAGCGAAAAACCGTCGGGGTCATAGCGATCGGAACGCACTTCGCAATTACCGGGCGCGCAGCCGCCATTTTCAAAAAAACCACCTTTCACGCCCGGCGCCATGCCTAAAAAGACATTGCCGTCCAAAGCCCAGCCGCCGTGACCTTCCGCTTCGTCGACCAAGGTGCGTGCGGCTTCGACCAACTGCCGCATCTCCTCGATGCGTGGATCGTGATTGACCGCTCGCTCCACCGCCTGTTCGAGATTCAAGGTTTCCGCCCACGCGCCCGGCAAAACCGTTGCGACGCACAAGACCGCCGTCAACAACCGCGGCAGGACACGCCGCTTCACTGCGTGCCTCCTTCGGCGGCCTTGCTGAACAACACCCGGCCGATGATCTGCTCCAGTATCAAGGCCGACTGGCCGAGGGCGATGACATCGCCCTCTTTTAAGTAGGTGTCCGCGCCGCCCGGCTCCAAACCCACGTATTGCTCACCGAGCAGGCCGGCGGTGAAAATGCTGGCGCTGCTGTCGGAAGGCAGACGGACGTCGCGTTTGATCTTCAAGGTCACCCGCGCCTCGAGCAGCTTCTCGTCGAAATCAATGCTCTCGACCCGGCCGACCCGTACCCCGGCCACCGTCACCGCCGAACGCACTTTCAAACCGCCGACGTTTTCGAAGTGGACTTTCACCAGATAACCGTCCTCGTCATTGAGCGCGCTGATATTACTGACCTTCATCGCCAGCATGAACAGCGCCGCCAGCCCCAAGGCCACGAACACCCCCACCATAATTTCCAGCGTCGTCGATTGTTTCATAGGTTTATTCACCGAACATTAAGGCGGTCAATACGAAATCCAAGCCCAACACCGCCAAGGCGGTGTGCACCACGGTACGGGTGGTGGCGCGGCTCACGCCCTCTGCGGTGGGCACGGCGTCATATCCTTCGTACACCGCGATCCAGGTCGCGACAAAACCGAAGGCCACGCTCTTGATCACACCGTTCATCACATCGTCGTACAAGTCTACCCGCGCTTGCATCTGCGACCAAAAGGCGCCGTCATCCACACCCAGCAGGCCGACACCGACGAAGTAACCGCCGATCACCCCGACCGCGCTGAAGATCGCCGCCAGCAGGGGCATGGCGATGAAACCCGCCACGAAACGCGGTGCGATCACCCGCCGCAGCGGATCCACCGCCATCATCTCCATGCCGGAGAGTTGTTCGGTGGCCTTCATCAGACCGATCTCGGCGGTGAGCGCCGACCCGGCCCGCCCGCCGAACAGCAGCGCGGCGACCACCGGTCCCAGCTCGCGCACCAAGGACAGCGCCACCATCACCCCCAAGGATTCGGCGGCGCCGAAATCGGCGAGCGTATTGTAACCCTGCAAGCCCAGCACCATGCCCACGAACAAGCCGGACACCACGATGATGACCAACGACAGCACGCCGACCGAATAGATTTGCTGAATCACCAGGCGCGGCCGCAACAACAAACCCGGCATGCCCGCCAGCACCTGCAACAGAAAAAGATGGCCGCGCCCCAAACGTTCGAAGAACGACAGGCCCGCCCGTCCCAAATGCGCCAGCCACGTCAGCATCAGCCTTGTCCCGCCAGCAGGTCGGCGGCGTAATCGGACGCCGGATAATGAAAAGGCACGGGTCCGTCGGGCAAGCCTTGCATGAATTGCCGCACCCACGGTGAATCGCTCTCCATTAACGCCTGCGGCGTGCCTTGACCCACCACCTTGCCGTCGGACAGCACATAAATATAGTCGGAGATCGCGGTGGTTTCCCGCACATCGTGCGAAACGATGATGCTGGTCACCCCCAGTGCGGTGTTGATCTTGTGTATCAACTCCACCACCGCACCCTTGGAAATCGGGTCCAAGCCGGTGAAAGGCTCATCATACATAATCATCATCGGATCCAGCGCGATGGCCCGCGCCAGCGCCACCCGCCGCGCCATACCACCGGACAACTCGCTGGGCATCATGTCCCGCGCGCCGCGTAAGCCCACCGCTTCCAACTTCATCAACACCAGGTCGCGGATCATGGACTCCGGTAACTCGGTATGCTCGCGCAAGGGAAAAGCCACGTTATCGTAGACATTGAGATCGGTGAGCAGGGCGCCGCTCTGGAACAACATGCCCATGCGTTTGCGCAAGGCGTACAGTTCGCCGCGCCGCAGCGCGTGGACGTCCTGGCCGTCCACCATTACCCGACCGGCTCGCGGCCGCAATTGGCCGCCGATCATTCTCAGCAAGGTGGTCTTGCCGGTACCGCTGGGACCCATGATGGCGGTGACCTTGCCGCGCGGAATATCGATATCCACGCCGTCAAAAATCATCCGGGTTCCGCGGCTGAAACGCAGACCTCGAATTTCGATCAGGGATGAATACTCGCGTGCTTGCGACATGATATAGCTTGCAATCGTTGATGGGTCAGGCTGCGCGCGTCATACACGACACGTGGCCCCGGCGCCAAGGATAACCCGGATGATACCCACCCCGCTATGGCGCCTACTCCGGCGTAGGCTCATGAAAGACGATGTGCGACAATCGATCGACATCATCCCAATATGCTCCTCCCGGAGGCTGCATGGCATATTTCACGAAACGCTATCACCCGCCTGGCACCCCGCCCGGCACGTTGGTGGAACACCCCGAGCCGACGGAGCATCCGTTGCGGCTGCGGCTGATCGACTTCTCCGCCGCCGGCGTGAGCGAACAAGATGGCGTCAGTTCCGGCCAGTGCAAGTCCTCGCTGACCGACGACACTCTCACCTGGATTCACGCCCACGGTCAGGCCACACCCGATGTGATGCGCGAACTGGGCGAGAAATTCGGCCTGCACCCGCTGACTCTGGAAGACGTGCTCAATACCGGCCAGCGCCCCAAGGTCGAATCCCACGACCACCAACTCTTCATCGTAATGAGCCTGCCGGTATGGCGTGACGGTGAGCTGTCCACCGAACAAGTCAGTCTGTTCTTGGGCAAAGATTACCTCATCAGTTTTCACAACAGCGATGACGACACCTTCGAGCCGGTGCGCAAACGGCTGCACGCCGACGAACGCATGCGCGCGCGGGGCGTGGATTATCTGCTGTACGCGCTGCTCGATCTGGTCATCGATCAAGGCTTTCCCATTTTGGAGAATTTCGGCGAGGACATCGAAGAATTGGAAGAACAACTGCTCGACGCCCCCTCCAAACAGACCCTCAACTCCATCCATCAACTCAAACGCGATCTGCTGCTGATGCGGCGGATGTTATGGCCGCAGCGCGAGGTGATCAGTCAATTGCTGCGCGAGGACCAGGCTCTGATTCACGACGAGAGCAAACCCTATCTACGCGACTGCTATGATCACACCATCCAGATCATGGACCTGTTCGAGACCTATCGCGACATGACCGCCAATATGCTGGACGTCTATCTTTCCAGCAGCAGCCAGCGGCTCAACGAGATCATGCGGGTACTCACGGTCATCACCACCCTCTTCATCCCGCCGACATTTTTAGTGGGCGTCTACGGCATGAACTTCTCCAACCCCAACAGCCCGTGGGCGATGCCCGAACTGCACAGTCATTACGGCTATCCGCTGGTATGGCTGGTTATCTTCGCCATGATCGCCGGCATGCTGGTGTTCTTCAAACAGCGGGGGTGGTTCTAATCCCGTTTCGAAAGGTAATGCCGCCACGATCTTACCGAGGAGTGCGCCGGATCATCCCCTCCCGACTTCCGGGTGGCCACAGCTCAATGAGCGGATCGGCGCCACCGGCAAAGACGGCTGACATCATCCTTGCCTCGTGAAGTGTTGGCTCGAAATGAATTCACAGAATGCCGGCTTGAACTTGCATTGATTTTGCGGCTCGCTCAACCAGTGTCCGTGCAGACCGTTCTCTGCCTTGAGCGCCGGAAGCCAGGTATCCCACAGGGGTTTATCGCGCTCGCACCGGTCGTAAATGGTTTCGAGAAAATTCCAAACCATGTAGGCATAGATTTCATATTCCAGTTTCTGCGCGTCGGTACGATCCGCGTTGGGATAATTGACATGAGGCCTCTCCAGCGCGATTTTCAGCAAATCGAAATACATCCTGTCCAACTCGGTGTAGTGCGACGTTTTCCGGGATTGCTTGAAACTGATCATGGAAATGATCAGCGCCGCAATCGCCGTGATCGCAGCGAAGGCATCCCAAAAGTTCTGGGGCGAGAAAACATCCGACATAATTTGTCCTCGGGGTTTAGGCCTTCAAGCGAAGGTCACAGGATCAGTCACTGCCTGCATCATCTGCGCAATGCGCGGATCACCGGGCGAACAGTTATAGACCCGTTGATATATCGTTTTCAACCACTGCTCCAGGCGAGACTTGCCCACCGGCGACACGCCCTCTGGAAAATAGATCATGAGATCCATCCGCGGCGGCGCACCCTTCCCAGGCAGTGGAAGAAGATAAGAAAGCCCTTCGATACGGCGGCAACCGAGCCTCTCATAGAACTGCTGCCTGCGTTTCCGGATCGTCTGATCTGCGGAGGATTCACGATCGGAGTCCACTTCCAGCAGTACCGGAATATTCCCCCGGCCGTTCACTGTCTCTTT
>JAHFRV010000045.1:4600-29477 GCA_023266095.1 Gammaproteobacteria bacterium
CAGGCGACGCAAACACCACGCTGAATCCAATAACCGCACCCGCTCTTTTTACCAAAAGTATCCGGTAGTCGCTCCGAACAGCCATCGCGGCGAGGAACGCCCTGGGTTTTTGCTCCCGGGCCGGCATGGATGACACATAAATGCCATAGAACTCTTCGAACGAGGCATCCCTGCCGGAAGTGAGGGGTACATACTGGTCTTGTATCGCCATTCCAGCTCCATATTTTTGGGCTTGATGAATGTATCAAGGAACCTCTAATGATTTATGAAATGTTCCTTGCGGTGCGGGGATGCACCGCCCCTTTCAAATCATGAAAGTGATAGGAAAAGGGCGAAAAACTAAAATCACCCCTTTCGTTTTTCGCTTCTGAAAAGCCAAGGCCCTTTGTCTATCATGCCGGCGCAAGCCGGCACCCAGAAGGCATTCGTTTATTCGAAGCCGCTTGAGATTGGGGATATTCAATCGACGCGTTTGGACGGGGCAAGTTGACGACGCGACAAGGAACCGATCAGCCATCCCAGGGCCATACCGATCACCAGCAGGCCGAAGATCAGCAACACCTGCGACATCGACAGTGTCCATAACAGGAAATGCACCTGCACCACCGCAGTGTTTTGCAAGGTGAACAACATCACCAAGCCGATCAACAGCAAACTCAGCGTCAACTTGAGCTTACTCATCCGCATCTCCTTGCGTGCATCAGCACAACCATCACGTGCCACCGATGGTCATATTCTCGATCAACAGCGAGCCGGTGCGGACATTGCTGCGCAGGTCCACGTCATTGGCCACCGCGACGATGCGCCGGAACATCTCGCGCAGATTGCCGGCGACGGTGATCTCTTCCACCGGATACTGAATCTCGCCGCGCTCCACCCAAAAACCGGCGGCGCCCCGCGAATAATCGCCGGTGACGATGTTTACGCCCATGCCCATCATTTCGGTGACCAAGAGGCCGGTGTCCATCCGCCGCAGCAGCGCGGCGAAATCGTCGCCACCCGGCTCGATGCTGAGGTTGTGCACCCCGCCGGCGTTGGCGGTGGTCTGCATCGCCAGTTTGCGCGCGGCGTAACTGTCCAGCACATACCCCTGCACCACACCCGCGCTCACGATGTCACGGGCGCGGGTCGCCACGCCTTCGCTGTCGAACGGCGCACTGCCCAAGGCCTTCTTCAAATGCGGCTGTTCGTGGATGCGGATAAAGGCGGGAAACACCGCCTGGCCTAGACTGTCCAGCAAGAAAGACGATTTGCGATACAAACTTTCGCCGCGTATCGCGCGGATGAATTGCGAAAACAGACCGGCCGCCATTTCCGGCGCGAACACCACCGGCGCCTGGCGGGTGGACAAGCGTTGTCCGCCGAGACGGCGCACGGTGCGCTCACCGGCGCGAACACCCACCTTGCGCACGTTCTCCAAATCCCGGCCGTCGCGCGCCACCGTGTACCAATAATCGCGCTGCATGCCGTGACCGTCCTCGGCGATCACCGCGCAACTCACGCTGTGGCGGGAACTGGGATAGGCGCCGACGAAGCCGTGGCTATTCCCGTAGACCCGGTAACCGCTGTGGCTGGACACCGTCGCGCCCTCGGAATTGGTGATGCGCTTATCCACCGCCCGCGCCGCGGCCTCGCACTCCTGCGCCAGCTCGATGGCGCGTTCGGCGGGCAGTTCCCACGCATAATACAAATCGAGATCGGGAATGGTTTTCGCCATCAGCGCCGCGTCGGCCAGGCCGGCATATTCATCGGCGGCGGTGTATTTGGCGATATCGCAAGCGGCGCGCACCGTCTCCTCGATGGCCCGCGCCGAATAATCCGAGGTGCTGGCCGAACCTTTGCGCTGACCGAAGTACACCGTCACGCCCAGCCCCTTGTCGCAGTTGTGCTCCACGGTCTCCACCTCGCCGAGGCGCACCGTCACCGACAGGCCGTCCTCCGCGCTCACCCCCGCCTCGGCGGCCGAAGCCCCCTGACGCTGGGCCTGGTCGAGAATGGCGGCCACCACGGCCTCAAGCTCCTGATGATTTGGCACCGGCTGTTTGCCCATCTCGTTCATCCCGTGTTTGATTCGATAGTGTGTTGGCGCGCAAGGCGCGGCCCGCGTGGCGGCTAGTGTAACCGAAGCCGCCGCCGCTGAAACCCATCGCGCAGCGGGGAGTGACTGCAGCGGGTCGCGACCCTCCACCGTCCGGAATGCGGCGGCCAGCCAAACGACCTTACCCGAACTCCGCCACAGGCGCCGCCCGCATCCCGACAAACGGTGGTGGAAATTCCGCTGCATGTACCCTAGCCACCATGGCCTTTCGTTACACGCGTGAAACGCTTTCCACTGGCACCTTAGTCCTCCAGCGGCAAATCCCCTTTGGATAACAACCGATCCAGGCTTTGAAACTTCCCTCGCACTCCACTACCATCCCGCACCATGGAAACCTACGACGACGAACTCGAACCCAAAAGCAAATCCCAGCTCAAGCGCGAGGCCACCGCGGCCCAGGACTTGGGACTAGTCCTGGTCGACATGCCCGCCACCCGCTTCAAAACCCTCATGGCCAAACTGGACCTGCCGGAAAAACTGCGCGAAGCCCTCGCCGCCTGCCGCGCCATCACCGCCCACGGCGGCCGGCGTCGCCAGCTGCAATACATCGGCAAACTCATGCGCCACATCGACACCGCGCCCATCCAAACCGCGCTGAACGCCCTCGAAGGCAAAGACCGCGCGACCACCGCACACCTGCATCGGCTCGAAGCCTGGCGCGACCGCCTGCTCGATGAAGGCGATAGCGCACTCGCCGAATTAATAAATGACTATCCCCACGCCGACCGCCAACATCTGCGCCAACTCGTCGTGAAAGCGCGTAGAGAACGCGACGCGGAACTCGCGCCCGCCGCGGCGCGGGCGCTGTTTCGTGAATTGCGGAAGTTGATGGATAACGCGGGTGATGATGAACCGAGTGACGATACTTGAAGAGTCGGTGA
Source organism: Gammaproteobacteria bacterium (assembly GCA_023266095.1). Classification (GTDB taxonomy): domain Bacteria; phylum Pseudomonadota; class Gammaproteobacteria; order DRLM01; family DRLM01; genus CAKKSB01. The sequence goes on from JAHFRV010000045.1 coordinate 7,580, forward strand.
GGAACGAACCGCATCGTTCGTGACCGATACGGTTCACTGCGCTGGCCGCATCTGCGCAAAATGATAAATGTAGGCTGGGTTGAGGGACGAAACCCGCGACGTTTTTTCGAGCCGGGTAGGCTGGATTTATCAACCCAGCCTACGGTACTGCAAGTTACGACCTTTCATAAAAAGACGAAGGATCCTGCAGGATCCTTCGTCCATCCGCGCGTAATGCTTATGCGCGAGACTTGTAGCGTGACGCCGCCAAACCGGCCAACCCCAAACCGAGCAGGACGATGCTCGTCGGTTCAGGCACCGGTGTAAAACCACCGTCGCCGACCCTCACGTTACCCGCCAGGGTAGTAGCATTACCTGCGGCATCGGTATCGACCACGTTCAAGCCACCGACCAAACCGAATGAATTGTGGGTAGGATCGTTCACATCCGCGTTCGTCAGGCCTAAGCTGGCGCCGAAAGTAGTGACGCTGAACGGCGGATTGGCACCGATTGAGCTAACGACCACGGGCAGAAAACCGAACAGGTCCGGTGCTGTAGCGCCCGCCATCAGATTAGCGCCACAGGGATAGCACTCCGATGAAGCGAACAAGCCACCGCCGCTGTTGATGAAGGCTTCGATGTCTAACTTTCGCCCGATCAGGCCGTCCAGCTCGGCGCGGGTCAACATGCCGCCAAACGAGGACGCGATGGCGATGGCCGAATAATCACTCAAATTGGCCGTCGCGAAACCAGCAGCATCGACCCAATCGAAATTGGCCGCGGTCGCTCCCACATCGTCAAGGCTATTAACGCCGCGCACATGACCACCCTGTACCGGCATGGCCTTGTTCTCCACCCAAAGGAATTTTTTCGTCGAAGGATTGCTGTCGTTATAGGTTCCGCCAGTCACGTAGCCCAGTACGGTAGCTAGCAGTGTGTCCCCAAAACCCAAACCGGGTTGAGTATGAAAATCGGGATCGTGCCCCGTCAGGAAGATAGGGCCGGCGTTTGCTGTACCCGTCAAGCCAACTACGACCGTCGCCGCCAAGATCGTTTTACACAAAAGATTGTTCATTGTTATTTACCTTATGCTTAATGAGTAACAACATCGGGCATTGCACATCTTGGGCCAATAAATTTTCTCCATATATATCATTATTATGGCCGTTCAAAACCACTCGAGCCGTAAAAAACTCCGACAAGATCATTGCATACAAAGAAACACATGAACAGCACGGTGGAAATAAATGTAGGTACCAGGGTGCAGTAGCCGTGCAACGGCGTAACCTACCAACCCGTCGCGCCGCGACGCATCCGCCTATTATTCAAGCACACTTGCCGAAGCGTATAAAGAAATACACGATGTTATTAAACCGGCCGGGGTGGCGGTCAAAGCGACGGATATCCAGCCCCTCTTACCCCCTCCCCTCCTTCCCCCCTCCAAGGGAAGGAGTTGCTCGATTCATTTTTGAATAGTCGCTCGGGATAATAATCAATTTCAAAAATCCACAACCGCACTGAACACGACAAACAACTCGCGCGGCTTTGCAGTTCGGCGCGAAATTTTTTTATTTCCTCGCACAGATACGACCCTCAAATTTGCGCCCCGACCTTTTTAAGTCCTGCCAGCGCACACACCGCATCCAAATGACCGCCGGGGGCGCCGCCCACACCGATGCCGCCTAGACGCTGGCCTTCGATGATGATCGGCAAGCCACCCGCCAGCACCACCATCCGGGGGTCCATGTCGCGCAGTCCGGTCAAGGCCGAATTTTCGCTGATAGCTTGCGCCATATTGGCGGTGATCTGGCCGGTGCTCGCCGAGGTGAAGGCCTTGCCCTGGCTGCTGCCGACGGTATGAGGGCCGGCACTCGGATCGCGGACAAAACTCAGCAACACACCGGCGCGATCCACCACGGCGACGCTGACACTGTAGCCATCCGTCCGGCACTGCTCCAATGCCGCAGTCGCCGCTTGCAAGGCCAGCTCTTGGGTCAGATAAGGCGCTAACGGTATCTTCACCTTGGATTCCGCTCCACTCACCACGCCGGCCACGATCAGACCCAAAGCGGTCGCCGTACCGATCACAATCTTTTTCGATTTGAATGAAGGGTAGTTCATCGCACGGTCTCCTTGAGTTGAGTTGAAGGGCAAAGATATAAACTACTTTATGGGACGGCGCATCATTCTTGAAATGGATTAAGTGCCGTCAGTTAACAAGCGTCCCAGCCAACTTGCGACCTTGGCGCTTTCCTGACTCGCCACTTAAATTACATAACCATCAGCCATGTCGAAAAGCTTTACACTCAATGCACTCACAGCCAGAGCAAGCAGGCAAGGGTTTGTTTATTTGCACATTAATATTTTGGCGCGCGTTGTGCTTAGCTTAAAACATGGTCTGATTGAGATGTCCTATCTCCCACAAGTTTTTTTAGCTAAAGGGAAACCAATGATTACAGCACACCCAACAAGCAAGGCCTTCCGGGTACTCGCGGCGGTCTCGCTCAGCATCGCCAGCTTTGCCGCCAGCGCAGGCACGATCTACTGGACCGATTGGACAAGCAGCTCATCCGTCGGCGGCTTCACCGGCCTGGGCACGATCACCACGCCCACTTCAACGGTGAATGTGACCTATAACAATCCGCAAGGCATCGCCTTTTTCCAAGCCAGCGGCGGTACAGATTATTATACGAATGGGCTTTTCAGTGGCGTGCGGAATCCGGCAAGCTCGCCCTACACCAGCCCCTTGGTTGACAATATCCCGACCGGCACCGACATCGTCGCGTTGACGTTTGCCGGCAATCAGACCCTGACATTTTCGGAAACCATCGCGAACCCGGTGTTCTCCTATGTCAGCCTCAACGGCAACGGCTACGCCTTTAACCAAGATTTCGACATTTTGAGTTTTGGGAATCCCTCCGATGGTAACGACTGCGGCTATTGGGGTTGCGGCACTTCCACCAAAAATATCGTTGACCTCGGCGGCGGCCTTTTTGAATACCAACTGCTAGGCACGGGCGAACCGCACGGAACGCTGCGCTTCACCGGGGCGTTTGACAGCGTGTCTTGGCGCAGCCTCAGCAACGAAAACTGGAATGGCTTCACCGTCGGCATTCAAGGCACGGCCGATGAGGTGTTCAATGGCGTACCGGAACCCTCGACACTGGCGCTGTTCGGCGCGGCATTGGCCGGCCTGGGTTTGTCTCGTAAAAAGAAACGCTCGTAACTCAAATCTTTCCAGTGTTAACCAGAGCCCCGGCAAAACCGGGGCTTTTTTATGTCTGAGCAATTCTCACCGCTGACGGCGGCAAGTTGAATTGATGAATGAAGCCCATCAAGTCCGAAGAACGATCGGGAATTGCCGGATTTGTCGACCCCGTTAGGGTCTTCACCTGAGTTGTAACACCGTGCTCGTTGCGACAAGGACAGGGCTACCTTCTTATATCCTGCCTGTTTACCAGGGCGCAGTGGCTCTAGCCACGATGTCATCTGCGTGTATAGGCCTAAAAGCCCGCACCTGGATATAAATATCATCGGCCCCCTAAGCTCTCCCGGGCCAGTTAAGTCGCACACTAAAGAAACATTTAAGTCATGCCTCCTGGCGGCCGACAAGATAGCTGGCGTCCGCACTTGGGGCGCGGCTCTACAAAGGCAGGACTTATGACTATTCGCATCTCAATCAAAGCCAAATTGATGGCTTTTGGCGTCACTGCCGTCACCGCAATAATTGGCATTGCGCTTGCGGGATATTGGGGTCTGCGCGAAGTGAATATCGCCATGCAGAACGCCGTGATCAATTCGTCCGCGTTGCGCAACCATATGACCGCCGATATGATGCACGATGCCCTGCGCTCGGATGTATTAGCGGCCCTATTAGCTTCGAGCAGCGATAAAACCGGGAACGAGCAAGAGATCAAGAAAGATTTCGCGGAACACGCCGAACTGTTCCGCAGCAGTCTCGCGGAGAACTCGGATCTGCCTATCGATCCCAAGGTGAAGACCGCCCTGGAAGACACTGTGCCCGCACTGAACGAGTACATAAACACCGCCGGCGACATCATCGATCTAGCTTTCCAGGATCATGAAGCGGGTATACAGAAACTGCCTGATTTCACGACTTCCTTCTCCAAATTGGAAGAGGCTATGTCGAATTTGAGCGACCTCATAGAAACGGATACCCAAAAGTCGCAAACCGCTACGGATCGCTCAGTGACATCGGCAAACAATCTAAGCCTTGTCATATTCGTGATTAGCGTTACCAGCATCGCCATTATGTCGGTCGTCGTCGTCCGCTACATCGTCGTATCGCTGATGAATCTTCGCGATACCGCCACCGCGGTTTCCATCCAACATGACCTGTCTCTACGGGCCACGGTCGAGCATACCGACGAAATAGGCGATGTCGCCCTGCATTTCAACAAGATGCTCGAAGAGTTTCAGAATTCAGTCCATCGCATAGCAGAAGCAAGCGGCAGGCTGCAGGCTTCTTCTAAGGCGCTTTCTAGCATTACGGACAAGACCAGCGAAGATATTAAAAAACAACAATTGGAAACCACTTCGGTCGCCACTGCCATTAACGAAATGTCATACACCGTCCAGGAAGTTGCGAAACATGCCAGCTTGGCTTCCGATGCCACCAGCCATGCCAGCCATGAGGCCACCGCTGGCAAGCAAGTGGTTGCGGAAACCATGGGGTCGATGAGATCACTGGCTGACATGGTTAAAAATGCGGCACAAGTCATCGAAAAACTCAAAAACGATATCGAGAGTATTGGCGTCATCTCGGATGTGATACGGGGAATCGCGGATCAGACCAATTTGCTCGCATTGAATGCCGCCATAGAAGCCGCGCGCGCCGGAGAACAGGGGCGCGGCTTCGCCGTAGTGGCCGATGAGGTGCGCACCTTGGCCCAGCGCACCCAACAGTCCACCAACGAGATTCAGAAAATGATCGATAAACTGCAAATTGGTGCCAACGAAGCGGTCCAGGTGATGGGAGAAGGACGCAAACAGGCACAGGCAAGTGTCGATCATGCCTCCAAGGCCGGGGGATCCTTGGAGACCATATCGCAAGTGATAGGCGACATCGCCTCCATGAACGCTCAAATCGCCGCCGCCGCCCACGAACAAACGACGGTCACTGATGAAATCAACGCCAACGTCAGCAATATCAGTCGTATCTCAGAGAACAACACCCGCGGCGCCGAACAAACCAACTCCACCAGCATTACCTTATCCAAACTGGCCGATGAAATGCAGTCCTTGGTCAAGCAATTCAGACTGTGATGTCCGATATGTCGCGGACGCCCCATGTCGCTCCGACACGCTATTGCGCAATAAATGTCGAGTGAGTTAGCCGCGCCGACGGCATAGCCCGCCATCCCGTCGCGCAGCGGCTCCTTACATCGTTCAAGGCGCGCCCGACAACACGGGGGGCAGTGGGCATGACCATCTATATGTATTAAATCCACAACCGCAAAGAACCCGATAACATGCCGGTGCTCGCCGAGGTGAAAGCCTTACCTGCCGTATTTATCGCATACTATGAGCGCCTCTTCCCCGGCCGGGGAAGAGGAAGGCGCTGCTATGCCCGGAAGCGACAGCTACTGGCAAGGCGGAAGCATGTGTACTGCCGAATGGAGTTGATCCGCCATCAATCCGCATTCATCTCCATGCCGCCGCCCATTTTGCCGTTCGTCATCATTTCCCGGAGCTGCTGCTGCTGCTCTGGCGTCAGCACCTTGCGCAGATCCTGTTTGAACTTAAGCGTGTGCTCGATCATCTTGAGCTTGATCTCAAACAATTTCTGATAGGCGGAAGTAATCGCCGCCACATCGAAGGCGTCGTTACCGTAGAGCATACCCAATTGCTCGCGCTGGTCGATGATCTGGCGTTGCAAATCCCAGGTGTTTTTGCGCAACTCGCGGCGCAACTCCATCACTTTTTTGCGCTGCTCGTCGCTGAGATTGAGCGCCGCGAAAGTATGCATGCTGTTGATGCGATCGAAGTGATCTTCACCCATGCCACCCATCATCTCGTGGCCCATGTCGGGCTTCATCATCCCGCGGTGCATGCCCATACCGCCGTGGGGAGGTTCGGCCAGCGCCGCGCCGCTGAGGGCGGCCAAACCCAAAAGGGCACCACACCAATAGATTGATTTACGCATAGCAAGCCTCCTTAGGTTAAGGGCTGAAACAGAGAAAGATAGGAACTGACCGCTGCACCTAGAGCAGGCTGCACGGAAGCGATAGCGGTAGAGAAGGATAACACAGCCTGTTCCAGCCGCGCCGACGACATGAGTCATTGGCGACGAGTGCTGGATTAGGCTGCGCTAACCCACCCTTCACAGGGTCTTTATTTGGGCCTTTATTTTCCTATGCGCCTGTGCCACCGACGGTGAGACCGTCGATACGCAGCGTCGGCTGGCCCACGCCCACCGGCACGCTCTGGCCTTCCTTGCCGCAGGTGCCGACGCCGGCGTCGAGTTGCAAGTCGTTGCCGACCATACTGACACGGGTCAATACATCGGGTCCGTTACCGACTAACGTAGCGCCTTTCACCGGGTAGGTGATCTTGCCGTTCTCGATCATATAGGCCTCGCTCGCCGAGAACACGAACTTGCCCGAGGTGATGTCCACCTGCCCGCCGCCGAAGTTGACGGCGTACAGACCCTTCTCCACCGAGGCGATGATCTCACGCGGATCACTCTCGCCGGGCAGCATATAGGTATTGGTCATGCGCGGCATCGGCAGGTGCGAATAGGATTCGCGGCGGCCGTTGCCGGTGGGCGCCACGCCCATCAGCCGCGCGTTCATCTTGTCCTGCAGATAGCCTTTGAGCACGCCCTTCTCGATGAGCACGGTGCATTGGGTCGGCGTGCCTTCGTCGTCAATGTTGAGCGAACCGCGCCGACTCGCCAGCGTGCCGTCGTCGACCACCGTGCACAGCGGTGAGGCGACGCGTTCGCCGATCCGGCCGGAAAACGCCGAGCTGCCTTTACGATTGAAGTCGCCTTCGAGGCCGTGTCCCACTGCCTCATGCAGCAGCACGCCGGGCCAGCCGGGGCCGAGCACCACGGTCATGGTACCGGCCGGCGCGTTGCGCGCCTCCAGGTTCACCAACGCCTGGCGCACCGCTTCGCGGGCGTAACCAAGGCCGCGCTCCTGGTCGAGGAACATTTCATAACCGACCCGGCCACCGCCGCCGGATGACCCCTGTTCGCGGCGGTCGCCGTCTTCCGCGACCACGCTCACGTTCAAACGCACCAGCGGTCGCACGTCGGCGGCGAACGTGCCGTCACTGGCCGCCACCAGCACCACGTCGTGCACCGCGGCCATACTCACCATCACTTGTTTGACGCGCGGGTCGCTGCGGCGCGCCTCGGCGTCCACCGCATGCAACAGCGAAATCTTGTCGGCTGACGACAAACTGTCGATGGGATCAACCGCTTTATAAAGCGCCTGCTTGCCGCCGCGCGCCCAGGCCTGCACCCGGCCGTCCTGACCGGCGCGGGCGATGGCACGCGCGGCGCCCGCCGCCTGGGTGAGCGCGGGCAATACGATTTCATCGGAATAGGCGAAGCCGGTTTTCTCGCCGCTCACCGCGCGCACGCCCACGCCGCGTTCGATGCTGTGGCTGCCGCTTTTGACGATGCCGTCTTCCAGCGACCAGGATTCGTGGCGGCTGGTTTGAAAATACAGGTCGGCGCTGTCGACCTGATAACTCATCAGTTCATGCAGCACGCGCTCGAGGTCGTGCTCGGCTAGGCCGGCGGGGGCGAGAATGAGATGTGAAGCCAAATCGAGAGGTGCGCTCATGCGAGTATCCATGTTTGATCGCTACTAAAGTGCCGCGCGCCGCAACTAAGACGCGCGGCGCGCGATGGAGGTTAGCCTAACATACTCCCCCCAGCCGCGCGGCGGAGACGGCGTTATTTGCCGTCGGGCAAACGGCACTGCAAACGTTGATGCTGGATCGCGGGGAAATTGCGGCGGATGCTGCGCAGGCGCGCCGGTTCGATGTCGGCGCCCACCACCCCCGAACCGCGCGGCAGGCGGTCGAGCACCATGCCCCACGGATCGACGATCATACTGTCGCCGTGAGTCTCGCGGCCATTGGCGTGATAACCGCCCTGCGCCGCCGCCACCACATAACAGAGATTCTCGATGGCGCGCGCGCGCACCAGGATTTCCCAGTGGGCCATGCCGGTGACGGCGGTGAAGGCCGACGGCACCACCAGCACCTCCATGCCTTGCGCGAGCATGGCGCGGAACAGCTCGGGGAAACGCAAGTCGTAACAGACCGCCAGACCGAGTTTGCCGAAGGGCGTGTCCACCACCACGATGGCCTCGCCCGCCTCGATGGTCTGCGACTCGGCGTAGTTTTCGCCGGTCTCGCTGATGTGCACGTCGAACATGTGCATCTTGTCGTAACGCACCACCCGCTGACCGCGGTTATCGATCAGCAGACAGGCGGCGCGCACCTTTTTTTCATCGCGCGCAACCAAGGGAATGGTCCCGCCCACCAGCCACACGCCGTGTTTGGCGGCTTGATTGGCGAGGAAGTCCTGGATGGGGCCTTTGCCGTCCTGCTCGCGGGCCCTCACCTTGTCCTGCTCGGTGAGCCCCATGATCGCGAAATTCTCCGGCAACACCACCAGCTTGGCGGCATGATCGCGCGCCGCGCGGGCGACGAGACGGCCGGCCTCGATCAGGTTGGCGCTGACGTTGGGGCCGGAGGCCATTTGCACCGCGACGACCCGGCTCACGGCGTCGCTCCCCGCGCCGGCGCGGCGACGACCGAGAGGGTCAGGTTCCGCGCTGTCGCGGCGGCCGCCCGCAACTGGATGCGCTGCGTATCTACGCCCAAGCTCACCAACCAAGCGCGTAATTCCGCGGCCCACAGCGCGCCTTCTTCACCGCTGGGATGCAGCAAGATCAAGTGACTCCGCGGCTCCGCCAATAAGGTCTGCACCGCCGACACCACCGGCGCCATGGCCAGGATGGTTTCCGCCTGGCGCGGCGCCGCCGCCCAGGCGTCGGCGCTCAGCGGCCACTCGGCGGGCGCGGCCTGCGCCCCGGCCATTCCCGCCGCCAACAACGCCGCGATCGCGACCGATCGGCACCCGCTCCGGGCTAGCCATAAACTTGAGTTGGCTCGGACTTCCACCACGCTGCGTTCTCCTCGTGACTCATGCATGACTTGCATTACTTGTTTTTCCGCCGGGTCTCCGTATCCTCGTCGACCCGCTCCACCACCGGCGCCGACCAGGGCCCCGTCACTCGATAATCGACCCGGCCCACGCTATCGATCTGCGGTTTGAACAAACGCTCCACCAGCAACATCGCCGCACCCGGCACCACGCCGCCCGCCAAGGCCGCCGCGAGCGGCAAACCACCGCTCATATTGGGGATGACTGTGATGCGCTGATCATAATCCTCCGCGGCCAATCCCACCCGGCCACGCGCCAAGATGTGCGCCGAGGGACCGTCCATGAACAAGTTATCGGTCTGAGCCTGGCCATTTTCAATAACAAAGTTACCTTCGATAAGGTCAAATGCAAACCCTTTCTGAAACAGATCGCTGAAATCGAGGCTGAGCCGCCGCGGCAGGGCCTGAAAACTCAACAAACCCAAAATCCGTCCAGCGCCGGGACTCACCTCGAGCAGGCGGCCGTCGTCGATTTTGAGTGCCAGCGCGCCTTGTGCGCGCGCCATGGCGAAGTCCGCCGGCGATCCCGGCCAGCTCAATTCCAGTCCGGTGTGCATCTTGCCAGCTTTGATGAGGTCGGCATACCCCAAGGCACGCAGGGTCTCGCCCACGTCGTCGCTGTCGAAGGCGACGGAAAACGTCGAACGCTGCTCATCGTTCAGCACCTCCCAGCGACCGGTGATATCGCTGCGTTGTGTTCCGGTGCGGCCGGTGAACTTCTCCACCACCATCCCGCGTTCACCGCGCGACGTGCGCAGCGACACCTCGCCGAGGTCCAGTCCGCCATAACGAAACTGGGTGGCATGTAGTCGTAGCGGCGGTAATGTTCGCGGATCGAGGTGGGCCGCCGCCTCGGACGCGCTGACATCCTGGTCGGATGGCCCGGCGAAATGCACCCGTTGCATCTCCGCCAACACCGGCTCGTCAATGCCGGCCGGGATAGTGATTTTTCCCGCCGCGCGCGCGCCGTCGAGCGACATTTCCCATGCCCGGTCACGCCTCACCGCCCGCAGGCCGGTGTCCGGAAAACGCTGCCCCATGACCTCCAGATTTCCGACCTGTAGATCCAGCTCAACGACTACATCGTCGGCGCCGGCTTTGCGGTTTTTTTCGAGCGACGCGGCCGGCCACAACGCCGCCCATTCGGCGGGGGCGAAGCGGCCGAGCGCACCACGCGCCCGCAACAGCATCTCGTCCGGCAACGTGGCCGCCTCGCCGCCGAAGCGCAGTTCACCGCGCTGTATCGCCAGCTCACCGTCCTCACGCCTCGTCAGCACCAGCCGCGCGTGGGCGCGGTCGTCGTAATCGGCCTGTATCGTCCGTCCACCAGCCAGCGGCAAGGGCAAGGTGAGTGATAACGGCCGCGGGTCTTCCGCCGCTTTGCGGAACGGCTCGGGCAAGCGCGCCTCGACGCCCAGCAAAGACGTATTGATTTGCAGACGCAGCCCGCCGTGTTCCGGCGGCGCCACCCGCAACTCGCCGCGCCACGGCGCGGTGCCGCTCAGCCACGGCGCCAGCGCCGGCAGAAACTTTTTCGCCAGCAGCGCCGCATCCGCATAACCCCGCGCCTCGAACAGCGCGGTGTGCGCCGCGGCCGCCTCGCTGCGCACGGTGATCACCGCGGGCTGGCCGATGAGGTGCGCGAGAATTTCCCGCGCCCGCAAACCCGACTCGGTAAAACCCAGCTCGCCGCGGATACCGGTGAGCTCCACAGCGCTGTCGCGCAGATTCAAACTACTGTCGTCGAAGCTGAGGCTGCCGTTGACCCGCGCCGGCGCATGCTCGGCCAGCGGCAGACGCACGGCGAGTTTCAAGCGGCTTTGACCTTGCGCGGACATGCCGTCGAGATAGTGACCGGCCGTCTCCCGCAGCGGACTTTGCAGCACATGATTCAGCGCGTCGGCGGTGGGGCCACTCGCTTCGCCGTCGACGGTGAGTAACGGCACACGTGCCGCCAGATCGGCGATCGCTACTTTGGCCCGCGTCACTGTACTGCCGAGCGAGGTGGCCGCCGTGGCGTTGGCCTCGACGCCGCGGCCGCGGAATACCACCTCGGTAGTGATCCCAGTCAGCCGCGGCCAGGTTTGTGCGTAGCTCAACTCCCCGCCGGTCACTTCAAACCGCACCTCGAACTCGCCGCCGCCGTGATCATAGGGAAACTCATTGAGCCAGCCCTCCAAACGTGCGGTACCGCGCGGCACACGGCCCGCGACGACGGCCTGATCCAGCCATTCGACGGTGCGGGCCGACAGGAGGTGAGCGGGCAGATAACGGCTGGTATGTTCACCTTTGCCGTCGGCGAAAGCGGCGTGCAAATCGATATAGGGGGCGGTGACGCCACCGGTACGCACCACACGAAAAGCCACTGCGCCGCCGATGTCTTCATTGCGCAGGCGCAGACCGTGACTCACCACCTGCCAGCTCTCACCCGCCCGCCGCCAGACCAGTTGGCCCTCCACCGCGCTGAGCGGCAACGGTGCGCGGAACAGTTGCGCGGCGTCGAATTCGCCCGCCCCGCTCGCGAGATTCACCACCCCTTGCGCGCCGTCGCTGACCACCCTCCCGCTCAAACCGCTCACCCCCGGCAGCGATTCGCCGGCGGCCAGAGTCAGGTGCCGGAAGCCGGTGCGCAGCAGCCACGTCGGCGGCGCGTCACCGCCCCATTGATAACGCAGATAACCGTCGCGCAATTCACCGCGCGGGGCGAGTTGCGCCAAACGCTCGCGCTGCACCTCCGGCACCGCACCGGCCTGCCAGGCAAGGCCCAGCGCATCGGCCAGACTCACATAACTGAAGGCGGCCTCCACTTGCGGCCGCGCCGGACTTGCGTTGTTGCGGTAACTCACCCGTACTTGCGACGGCGGCCAAGCCGGCGCCGCGCCGTTTTGCAGGGAAAGCTGGTCGACGTCCAGTAACCAGCCGCCGGGGAGCTGCCGCCATTGAAACTGACCATGCACGCGGGTGAGCGACAGGCTGCCGCTGGGTGCGGCCGTTATCTCCGACACCGCCGCGGGTTCGATCTCGATCGGCCTCACCTCGTTGCGCGGATGCGTGGGCAACCGCGCCGTCATCGGCGCGATGTCGATCACCGGCTCGCGCGCGCTTACCTCGCCAGATACCCGCTGCAATCCGTTCTGCCATTCACTCCACAGCGAAAAATCCAAAATACCGCCGCGTACCGCGACTTGCGGCCAAGCGTACAGGTCGCCCCACACCTCAGCGCGCAGACCCACACCGCGCACGTACAGTAGCCCGTCCCAGGCCGCGGGCCGGAACAAATCACCGCGCACATCAGCCCGCAAGGTGAGTTGTTTGCCGAGCTGCTCGGGCAAGGCCGCCGCCAACTCCAGGCGATGACCGGCGCCGCGATTATGCATTTGCACCTGCACACCGCGGAAGGTGAGCACATCGCCGCGCCGCGTGAGATCACGCCAGCGCAGCGTACTGTCTTCCATCACCAGCCGCCGCTGCCGCGCCACCCATTGTTTAAACGCCGCTTGCGCCGCGGGATCGGGACGGATGTCGTCGAAATTGTCCAGGCCCATCACCGCAAGGGTGCCGTCCTCCTGACGCAACACCGACACATGGGCGCCGCGCACCGTGAATTGCCCCAGCTCCAGCTGCCAGTGGCGCAGCGAAGCCAACACGTCGATGTCGATCCGGGCCGAATCGCATTGCAACAGGGGCTGCGCGCCGGCGGCATCCAGCACGGTGACGCCATTGAGCTCGATGCTGGGGCCCAGACCATGCCAGCTCACCCCCAGTCCTTTGATGCGCACCGGATGATCGAGCAAATCGCCCACCCAATGCGCCAGTTCGTCGTGGTAATCGTCAGCGAGGGGCAACAAAAGGCGGGTCGCGCTCATCACCAGCGCGGCCAGAATCACCAACGTGATCAGGCCGATCCAGCACCCGCGGAGAAACGATCGGAAAAGCGGCCGCGACGTCACGTCAAGCGCATATCAAGCTGGATGCAGGGCGGTAACGCGGGTCACGCGCCGACCGGTCACGCCAGGGTCCGTTGACATAGCCTAAACCAGCACCACGTCGAACTGCTCTTGACTATAAAGCGACTCCACTTGCAGCTTGATGGGCTTGCCGATGAATTCCTCCAATTCGGCGAGACTGGTGGCCTCCTCGTCCAGCAGCATGTCCACCACCTCCGGCGCCGCCAGCACCAGAAATTGCTGCACGTCGAATTGGCGCGCCACCCGCAGCAATTCGCGGAAGATTTCGAAGCAGACCGTCTCCGGGGTCTTCAGCGAACCGCGGCCATGACAGGTGGGGCAGGCCGCGCACAACACATGCTCCAGACTCTCCCGCGTGCGCTTGCGGGTCATCTCCACCAGGCCCAGCGCCGAGACTTCGCTGATGTGGCTCTTGGCGCGGTCGCGCTCCAGGTGTTTCTGCAGAGCGGCCAGCACCTGACGTTTGTGGTCCTCCTCGGTCATATCGATGAAATCGACGATGATGATGCCGCCCAGATTGCGCAGCCGCAGCTGGCGGGCGATGGCTTGCGCCGCCTCGAGATTGGTCTTGAAGATGGTCTCTTCCAAGGTACGATGACCGACATAGGCGCCGGTGTTGACGTCGACGGTAGTCATCGCCTCGGTCTGATCGATGATCAGATAGCCGCCGGATTTCAGCAGCACTTTGCGTTCGAGAGCTTTGTCGATTTCATCCTCGACGCCGTACAGGTCGAAGATCGGCCGCTCGCCGGGATAATATTCGATGCGCGCCGCCACCTGGGGCGCGAATTGTTCGGCGAAGGCCAGCGCTCTTTTATAATTTTCCCGCGAGTCGATGCGGACTTTCTCCACATCGACATCCACCAAATCGCGCAGGGAACGCAGCACCAGCGGCATGTCCTCGTACACCACGTTGCCCGGCGAGGCCGCCTTGGCTTGTTCGCTGATCGAAGACCATAGCTTGCGCAGATATTCCATGTCGGCGCGCAGCGCCTCGTCGTCGGCGCCCTCCGCCGCGGTGCGGATGATGTAACCGCCCTCATTCATCTCGCCCGCCATGGCGGTCACATTGCCTCTGAGGCGATTGCGCAGCGCCTCGCTCTCGATCTTCTGCGAGATGCCCACCGTGCGCGAGGTGGGCATCAGCACCAGATAACGCGACGGAATGGTGATATGGGTGGTGAGGCGCGCGCCCTTGGTGCCGAGCGGGTCCTTGATGACCTGCACCATGATTTCCTGCCCCTCGCGCACCAGCTCGTTGATGGGCGCGCCGCCTTTTTCCTCGGGCAGCGGCGGCGCGCCCTCCACCGGCTGATTGATGATGTCGGAGGCATGCAGAAAGGCCGCGCGGTCGAGGCCGATGTCGACGAAGGCCGCCTGCATGCCCGGCAACACCCGACTGACGTAGCCTTTATAAATATTGCCTACCAGACCGCGGCGGCGGGCGCGCTCGACGTGCACTTCTTGCAGCACGCCGTTTTCCACCAGCGCGATGCGGGTCTCCTGGGGCGTGACGTTGATTAATATTTCTTCGCTCATCGGCCTTTGCTCACGCTGCACCGCACCAGATATCGCCGCCGAATTCCCGCAGCAACTCGGCGGTCTCGAATAACGGCAGTCCCATTACTCCCGAATAACTTCCTTCCAGGCGCACGACGAACAAGGCGCCACGGCCTTGTATCGCATAGCCGCCGGCCTTGTCGGCGGGTTCGCCGCTCATCCAATACGCGGCGCATTCGCGCTCAGCGATCTCGCGGAAACTCACCGCGCTCACGCTCAGACGGGTGGCCTCGCGTCCGGCAACCACCAAGGCCACACCGCTGTACACATGATGAGTCACTCCCGAAAGCCGACGCAACATCGCGATGCCGTCGGCGCGATCGCGGGGCTTGCCCAGCACCGCACCGCCCACCACTACCGTGGTATCCGCGCCCAGCACGGGGTGCAGTTTATCGGCCGCCTGCCCGTGTCCGGCGCGGGCCTTCTCCAAGGCCATGCGCAGCACATACCCCTCCGTCGCCTCGCCCCCGCGCGGCGTCTCGTCCACCGGCGCGCCTATTACTTGATAAGCCACGCCGATCTGCTCGAGCAATTCGCGGCGGCGCGGCGAAGTCGAAGCTAAATAAATCGATGGCAGAATAGGCGTCATGGCGTTCAAGCCCGGTGATAAGGGTGGCCATGTAACAGGGTCCACGCCCGGTACAACTGTTCGGCGACCACGATGCGCACCAACCTATGCGGCAAGGTCAGCGGCGACAACGACCATTGTATGTCGGCGCGGGCCCGGCAGGCCGCGGCCAGGCCGTCGGGCCCACCCACCAGCAGCGCCACGTCGCGCCCGTCTTGCTGCCAACTGGCGAACTGCTGCGCCAAGGTTTCGCTGGACCACGCCTTGCCCTCGACCTCCAAGGCGATGACATAAGGGTTTTTGGGGAGGGCGGCAAGCATGCGCTCACCTTCTTCCGCCACGGCGCGCGCCGGGTCGGCACCCTTGCCGCGACGGCCGGGGGGGATTTCGAGCAAATGCAGACGTGACTCGGGGGGCAGGCGGCCGGCGAATTCGCCGTAAGCGGTGTTGACCCACTCCGGCATGCGGTTACCCACGGCGATGAGATGAATACGCACCGGCGATCTCGCGCGCGCGGCATCAGGCCCGCGTCTTGCGTTCCTGCGCCGCGTCGAACTCCCAGAGTTTTTCCAATTGGTAAAACGCGCGGGTGTCCGGCAGCATGACATGCACCACCACGTCGAACAAATCCACCAAAATCCATTCGGCCTCGCGCTCACCTTCCACGCTGAGCGGCGGGTGGCCGGCGGCCTTCGCCTTGAGCGCCACGTTGTCGGCGATCGCCTTCACGTGGCGGCTGGAGGTGCCGCTGGCGACGATCATGTAATCGGTGATGCTGGTCAGTTTACGCACATCCAGCACCTGTACGTCTTTGGCCTTGAGGTCGTCCAAGGCGGCCAGCGCCAGGTCGCGGATTTGATCGGTGGTCATTTTGTCATTGGTCATTCGTCAATCTCGATACAGGCCCGCCGTAGTGATGTAATCCAACACCGGATCGGGCAATAAAAAGCGCGGACTTTGGCCCACGCGCACCAATTCGCGGATCCGCGACGCCGAGATATCCAGCTGCGTCACCGCGCAAAACCCTACACCGCCGGCGGGCCGGCCGCGCAACGCCGCCGCGTCGCCCACTTGGCGGGCCGCCAGCAGGGCCGCCAGTTCACCCTCGGCGGGCGCCAACCAGCCGGGACGATGGGCGACGATCAAGTGGCAGAGGTCCACCAATTCGCGCCAGCGATGCCAACGCTCCAGGCCGTGAAAGGCGTCCATGCCGATGATCAGCGCCAGCGGCACGCCGCCCAATTCCTCCCGCAGCGAGATCAGCGTGTCCACCATATACGAAGGCCCCGGCCGCTGCAGCTCCCGCTGGTCGATGACCAAACCCGGCTCGTCGGTCAGCGCCAACTGCAACATGGCCAGCCGCTGCGCGCCGCTGGCGCGCGGCAAGTCGCGATGGGGCGGGATTCCGCAGGGAATCATGCGCAGCTGGTCGAGGCCCAGCATCTCGTACAACTCCAGCGCCGGCCGCAGGTGACCAAAATGGACAGGATCGAAGGTACCGCCGAGAACGCCGATCATGGATGTCAGTAGCTAGCGTCGAGTAGCAAGCAACCAGAAAGAACGGCCACGCGCAGTGAACGCGTCTTGCCACTTGCTACTTGAAACTTGCCGCTACTGTCTGACATGCCCGTCACCCAGCACCACGTATTTCTGGCTGGTGAGACCTTCCAAGCCGACCGGGCCGCGCACATGAATCTTGTCGGTGCTGATGCCGATTTCGGCGCCGAGACCATATTCAAAGCCGTCGGCGAAACGGGTGGAGGCGTTCACCATCACCGAGCTGGAATCGACTTCGCGCAGGAAACGCCGCGCGCGGGAGTAGTCCTCGGTGACGATGGCGTCGGTGTGTTGCGAGCCGTAACGCTCGATGTGGGCGAGGGCCGCGTCCAAATCCGCCACCACCCGCACCGCCAGAATGGGCGCGAGAAATTCCGTGCCCCAGTCATTATCACTCGCGGCTTTGGCGCCCGGCACCATATCGCGGGTGCGCGGGCAGCCGCGCAGCTCGACGCCTTTCTCCAAATACATCTTGCCCAAGCGCGGCAATACTTGCGCGGCAACACCCTCCGCCACCAGCAGCGCCTCCATGGTGTTGCAGGTGCCGTAACGCTGGGTCTTGGCGTTGTAGGCGATGGCGATGGCTTTTTCGAGATCGGCCTTGTCGTCGATGTAGACGTGGCAGACGCCGTCGAGGTGTTTGATCACCGGCACCCGCGCCTCGGCGCTGACCCGTTCGATCAGTCCCTTGCCGCCGCGCGGCACGATCACGTCCACGAACTCTTTCATGGTGATGAGTTCACCCACCGCCGCGCGGTCGGTGGTCTCGATCACCTGCACCGCATCCAGCGGCAGCCCGGCTTTTTCCAAACCGCCGCGCACGCAGGATGCGATGGCCTGATTGGAACGCATGGCCTCGGAACCGCCGCGCAAAATCGCGGCGTTGCCCGATTTGAGACAGAGACCGGCCGCGTCGGCGGTGACATTGGGCCGCGCCTCGTAGATGATGCCGATCACCCCGAGCGGCACGCGCATCTTGCCCACTTGTATGCCGGACGGACGGTAGCTCATATCGGTGATAGTGCCGACCGGATCGGGCAGGGCGGCGATCTGGCGCAGACCCTCGGCCATCGCGGCGACGCCCTTGGCGTTGAGGGTGAGCCGGTCGAGCAGCGCCGCATCCAACCCACCGGCCCGGGCCGCCGCCAGGTCCGCTTCATTGGCGGTGACCAGTTCGGCGCCGCGCGCATCAATGAGGTCGGCCATCGCCCGCAGCGCGGCATTCTTGGCCGCGGTCTCGGCGCGGGCTACGGCGCGCGACGCCGCGCGGGCCCGCTCACCCACCTGCCGCATATATTCTTTGATCTCAGACATAACCGCCTCAACTCTCGTTTGCTAAAAGACCCGGCGCTCGTAGCGGACGCAAGAGGGCGGGTGAAACCACGCCCTTTTTACCTCCGGATAGCTTACCCTACCGGCCGTCCGATGGACATGACCCGGCCCAGTCGGTCCCTAGTCCTATGCAACCCGGAGATATAGAGAACCTCTGATTCATTGAGAGCTACCCTTGCGCACCCCATCTCGAAGAAGATTGCCCGGCGAGAGTTCCTCGTGCAACGCTCTGTCAATCCGCCGATCCATATCTTACCAAGCGTTGTTCTGCGAGTCGGGAGCGTACCCCCGACACCGTCGACCGTCAGAAACCGCAACCACCGCCTATAACATACGGATTCACGCTGTCCAGTGTGGTTACATTGCTTTTCCATTTCTTTAGTCGTATGGTCATGAGAGACCCTATACGGTCTGTCATGGATGGAGGCCTCGTATGAAATACTCGCGCTTATCCGCTCTTCTTGCATTCCCGATCACCACGCTGGCGTTATTTGCCGGCAGTGTCCCAGCGATGGCCGTGACCGCTCCGATCATGTACGGCACCTTGAGCAATTTCGACGTCATCAACGACACCGGTCAGCCTACCAACGGCTTTGAAATCGAGCTCGAGGGCGTTGCGCCGGGAGACGTCGTTTACACCTTCGGCGATTCCGGCGACCCTAACCAGCCCTACATACGCTACGGCAAGGCGGCGGTCATCGAGCGCAATGGAACCGGTACCGGCACCATCGTCCGCTACGCGAGCCCCTATAATCCGGCCTCCAGGACGTTCAGCCAAGCCACCCCTGCGGCGGTTTCACCCTATCCATCAACGATGGGGCATCAGTGTTATTCCTTCGGTGACCCGGTCAATTATCCGACCAGCGGTTGCGAGCACTTCGGTGTTTCGGTGAACGGCAACCCGACCAAGACCACCTACCGCTGGCTGGTCGGCGATGTCACGACCGGCACGCTGAAAGTAGTCGGCAGTCCCGGTAATCCGAACATCCCGGCGCCGGTAAACATCCCCGCGCCGATCTGGAACGTCAACCAGCCGCCGCCTCTTCCGGGCGCTCCTCCGGCAGACCCTCCGGTGGTGGTGGCCGTCGTGCAAGCGCCGCCGGCGCCACCTATCCTGCCCGGTGGAGTGGGTGAATGGGGCGTGGCGATCTGGATGAAAATCTACAAGACCGAGTTGGCTGAGCCCGTCGAGCTTGAAGACCTCGTCCTCGGCGGTAGGGCGGTACCGGATCCGGAAGTAGAGCCGCCCGAGATCGAATGGCAATTACTGCAATCGCCACCGGCAGGCAAAGAGGGCGTCTGGGAAGAAAGCCAAAACGGAGGCGACGATCCGGCGGGGGTCGGCAACGACGTGGTCAGCCGGCGTTACGAATTCTACAAGTACACCGGGCAGTATGATCAAGACCCGGACAACTTCGGCGAGGCGCTGTGCGACAATCCGACGGCGGCGGACCAGCAACTACCCCTGTCTCCCCGTTGCGGTGAACCCGATGCCAACGGTGTCGCCGGTGTCGGCGACCTGATCGGCGCGCAGAACGCGGCGGTGAACCTCGTGGCGGCGTGCGCGACCGATGTGAGCGACTCGATGGCGGTGAAGCGTTCCGGCTACGCTTTCAACTTTAGAACCAAGCTCTTCTCGCAGAAGCTCACCCTGACCAACACCGACAATGCGACGGTGTTCGGGCCGATCTCGCTGGCACTGGATAATCTCAGCGGCAACGCCAACCTGCTCCTTTCATCCGGCACCACGACTTGCACGGCGCCGCAGAACAGTCCGTACATCGATACGACGATCGACACCAGTGTGGCCGGCCTTGCTCCAGGAGCGAGTGTGTCGCTCGTATTACAGTTCGTCAATCCAACCAGAACGGCAATCAACTACACCCCGCGCGTGCTGTCCACCTCGGGCATGAGATAAGGAGAACGCAACATGAACAGTCGATACAGGATTGCGGCAGGGGCTTTCATCATTGCGCTCGCCGGGGCGGGAACAGTGCACGCCAATGTCGTCTACACGGTGAACCTGGATACGTCACCACTCATGAGCGTGGCGGGTGACTATGCCCTGGCCTTTCAGCTCAATGACGGGTCGGGGGCGGGTGACGCCAACAACACCGTCACGCTCAGCAACTTCAATTTCGGCGGCGGCAGCGCGGCCGGCTGCCCTGTGAATTGCACCTTGCTCGGCGGCGCGAGCGGCGACGCGACTACGACTGTGAACCTCACCGACAGCAGCTTCTTCAATTCGTTGGCACAGCGGTTCACGCCGGGTTCCGGCTTGTCGTTCAAAGTGGACCTGGCGACGAATCTCGATGCCGGCGGCGTCGCCGACTTTTTCGGCTTCAGCATCTTGCTCGACGGCAGCGCGATTCCGACGCAAGATCCGCTCGGGGCCGATACCTTGCTGGCAGTCGACATCGATACGTCGAACCCGCTACTGGTGCCGTTTGCGACCGCCGCTGGCAGCCCAGCCGCGTTGACCGCCCCGACGGTAGCGCTCGCGCCACCGCCAGGACAGATACCGGAGCCCGGCAGTCTGCTGTTGATGGGGATAGGATTGATGAGCCTGGCCGGTATCGCGGGCGGAAATATCCGCGGATTGAGACGGCCGCGCGTGGTTTGCGTGGCGTAAGCAGCAGCCGGATGTGAAAATCAGACAACGCCAACCCTACGTCGGTTAGCGAACACGTCATCGGTATGTCCGGCTGGGAATATGCCCAAGCTATTAGCGGGCCCCCGCGCTCTAGGGTGGTGAAATGAGTTGGACGAATGTCACCATGCGTACTGACCATCGGCCATTTCTCTGCTAGACGGTTTTGGCGGTCCCGCCGGATACGGTCAGCTGGCCATGACTCCAAATGATGACAGCTCTTCGAGTCAGCTCAACCTGCCATTTACAGCAAATTTTTTCGGTAACAACTACAACTCGTTTTTTATCAATAACAACGGTAATCTCACCTTCAACGGCCCAGTAAGTAGCTTTACGCCACAACCGTTCCCGATCTCAAGCCGACCCATGATCGCGCCCTTCTGGGCCGATGTGGATACCCGATGCTCGACCTGCGGTGCGGTTTATGTAGCGGCACCCAATGCCGACACAGTCGTGGTGACCTGGAATAATGTCGGCTACTACAATCAACAAAGCATCCCCACGAACAACTTCCAGACCGTTCTGCGTAACCAAGGCGGCGGTAATATTGACGTGGACTTCCGTTACGACCGTTTGGCCTGGACCACGGGCAGCGCCAGCAGCGGCATACCGGCACAGGCGGGTTATGATGCGGGTGATGGCGTGAACTTCTTTACCCTGCCCGGCTCACGCACGGCGGCCGTCGTAGACTTGGAAACCACGAGTAACGTGAGCCAAAACACACCGGGGCTCTGGTCGTTCGCCATCCGCAATGGCGCCCTGCGGGGCAAACCTCGGACAATCCCCTGATGCCGATCATCATCGACGGTAACTTCCAGTTTAATTTCAACATCCGATTGAACCAGAGAATTTTCATCGACCCGCCGGTTGCGATAGGTTATGACTACGTAGTGGGCAGCGGTCCGAACATCGCCAGCGTACTTCTGCCGGGCGGCATTGGCGATGGTATCTACGACCTCTTTTTGTTCGATACGGGTATCGGAGATTATGTCGACTCCGGTATCGACATCGTTGGCGGTGTCGAGCATTTCTTCGGCGCGGGTGGCGTTAACCGTTTCAGCATCCGCGGCATCG
>JAHFRV010000089.1 GCA_023266095.1 Gammaproteobacteria bacterium
GACAGGTGACGATTGGAACGCGCTGATCGAGGCCTTGCGGTTGCACGGTATCGCCCGCGAGTTGGCGGTAAACTGTTCGCTGAAGGCGCGCGACGGGGATGTGTTCCATTTGGTGATCGCCCCGGTCCATGCTTCGCTGCGCAATGCCCGGCTCGAGCAGCGTTTGCAGGACTCCTTGAGCACGCATTTGGGTAAGCCGGTGAAGCTGGTGTTTACCATCGCCGCGCCGGAGGCGGAAACCCCGGCCTTGATGAAGGAGCGGGTGAGCCAGGATCGTATGCGCGCGGCGCAGGATGCCATTGCGCAGGACGGCAATGTAAAAATCTTGCAGGAGATGTTCGAGGCCCGGGTCGTGCCGGAATCGGTGCAGCCGGTGGATTGACGGAAACCGTGTATTCGCTGTTGAGGAGGACGAAATGAAAGGTGGATTGGGCAATATCATGAAGCAGGCGCAGCGCATGCAGGAAAACGTTCAGCGTGCGCAGCAGGAATTGGCGGAGATGGAAGTCACCGGCCAGGCCGGCGGCGGCATGGTCAGCGTGGTGATGACCGGCCGTCATGACGTGAAGCGGGTCGGCATCGACGCCGGCCTGATGCAGGAAGACAAAGAGATGCTGGAAGACTTGTTGGCCGCCGCGGTGAACGACGCGGTGCGGCAGATCGAGACCCGCACTCAGGAAAAAATGGCCACCGTCACATCGGGCATGGGCCTGCCCGGCGGATTCAAGATGCCGTTTTGATGAACCTGACGCGGGATACTTCGCTGATCGCGGAATTGATGGAGGCGCTGCGCTGCCTGCCGGGCGTCGGACCGAAGTCGGCGCAGCGCATGACTTATCATCTGCTGCAACGCAACCGCGAGGGCGCGCGACGTTTGGCGCAGGCGCTGGCCAACGCGGCCGAGCGGGTAGGTCATTGCGCGCGTTGTCGCACTTTCACCGAGCTGGAAGTGTGCGCGGTGTGTAACAGCGCGCAGCGCGATCATGGCCAGTTGTGCGTGGTGGAATCGCCGGCCGACGTCTTGGCGGTGGAGCACGCTACCGGTTACCGCGGTTTATATTTCGTGCTGATGGGCCATCTCTCACCCTTGGACGGCATAGGCCCCGAGGAATTGGGCGTGGCGCACTTGCTGGACCGGCTCGCCGAGGGTGAAGTCAAGGAAGTGATACTCGCCACCAATCCCACCGTGGAAGGCGAAGCCACCGCTCACTACCTCAGCGAGCTGGTGCGCGCGCGCGGCATCAAGGCCAGCCGTATCGCCCACGGCGTTCCCCTCGGCGGTGAGCTGGAATATATCGACGGCGGAACACTGTCGCACGCCTTCGCAGGACGCAAATCGCTGTAAATTTGTTCGCCGTCGCCCCCGCGCTTAACCTGAGCGCCATACCATGCTAATCTCCGGTCCATGTCGGTGAGGGGTTATGACAAATGACGGCAGAAACGGTGTGGGTGGCGGCGGGAACCTATTTGGTCATGCTCGCCGCTTTTTACTTGTCCCGTTATCGCTGGCTGCATATCCCGCTCATGGTCAGCGTGATTTTGTTCGATTTGGCCATGCCTTTTTATCTTTATCTCACCGGGGACTGGTATCGCCGTCTGATCGAACATGAAGAGATATTCTCTTTTCTGATCTGGATGCACGTGGGTTTGGTGTTCACCCTGTATGCGTTGTACTTTCTTCAAATCCAGTCCGCACGCAAGATATTCCGCGGTGACGTTGACGGCCGCGCGGACCATTACACTCAAGCCAAGGCGATATTGCTGGTGAGGGGCTTAGTGCTGCTCACGGCGGCTTTATTGGTGGAGCCGGAATCCGTACACTAGGTTCGATACTCCGGCGTGGGGGGAAGGATAGCCTGGCCGTGGAGAAATGTTATGCAGTTGACGCTTTATACCGATTATTCGTTGCGGGTGTTGTTGTATCTCGGCCTGGTGCCGGAGCGCACCGCCACCATTACTGAAATCGCCCGCGCCTATGGCATTTCGCGCAATCACTTGGTGAAGGTGGTGCATAATCTGTCCATCCATGAATTCATTCAAACCACCCGCGGCCGGGGTGGTGGTATCGCTCTGGCGCGGCCGCCCGAAGAGATCAATATCGGTGATGTGGTGCGTCACACCGAAGTGAATTTCGATTTGGTGGAATGTTTCAACCGCGAGCAAAACACCTGTCCTATTGCCGCGGCCTGTATTCTCAAAGGCGCGTTATATGAAGCGCAGCGCGCCTTCATGGCGGTCCTTGATAAAAAGACCCTGGCCAATGTCCTTGAAAACAGTGATTGGCTGCGCTCGGTGTTGCGAACGCAGAACGCGCTCGCCAGCTAATCAGGTGTGCATCGCGGCGGCGATGCGCCGGTAACTCGCCAGTCGTTGCGGACTGATTTCCCCATTGCCGGCGGCCAAGTCCACCGCGCAACCCGGTTCGCTGCGGTGAGTGCAGTTGTTGAAGCGGCACAAGCCGGCGTAGCGGCTGAATTCCAAAAAACCTTCCGCGAGTTCCGCGGTGTCGACGTGCCATAAGCCGAAGTCGCGCACACCGGGCGAATCGATCAGGTCGCCGCCGCTGGGCAAGTGATAAAGCGCCGCCGTGGTGGTGGTATGGCGGCCTTCG
Source organism: Gammaproteobacteria bacterium (assembly GCA_023266095.1). GTDB lineage: Bacteria > Pseudomonadota > Gammaproteobacteria > DRLM01 > DRLM01 > CAKKSB01. Next base: position 2,612 of record JAHFRV010000089.1, read on the forward strand.
CCGCTGTTGGCCGAGACGGCGCCGATGCGGATCTCCTGGCCTGGATGGAGCGCTTTGGCAAGCGAGGATTTGCCTACCCCGGATTGGCCGATGATGACGCTGGTTTTGTCTTGCAGTGCTTCCATCAGCTGTGCCAAACCTTGCTGTTTCTTCGCGGCGGTGAACAGCACCGGATAACCGATGTGGTGATAAATCGCCGCGAGTCGTTCGGCCGCCGCGCGTCCGCCGTCGCTGAATAAATCCGCTTTGTTGATCAAAATCAGCGCGTCGATGCGACACAGCGCGGCGGCGGCGAGATAACGATCGATCAATTGTTCATCGAGCAGCTGATCATTTTCGCTGGTGGTGGTTTCGCCCTGGGCGGGACGGTGGCGGGGTGCGGTGACCACGATGAGCTGGTCGACGTTGGCGGCCATCGGTTTGAGCTGGCCGCGTGGATCGGGCCGCACTAACAGGGATGTGCGCGGTTCCAACGCGAGGATGACGCCCTCGTCCGCGTTGGTCGCTTGCCAGCGCACGCGGTCGCCGCAGACCAGCGCCCCGGCTTTTTTACGCGCCGTGCAGCGATGCACATGGCCTTCGGCGTCTTCTATTTCCAACGCGGCGCCGAAGTTGCTGATGACCAGGCCGGGCAAGCCTTCGATCTCGTCGGCGTGTCCCGCGGCAGGTGAGACAGAACGCGAACGCTTTGCGGAAATGCGGGACGTCACTTTTGTCATGTCGAACAGGGAGTCTTTCATCCGCGCGGAGTGTGCGCTGCGAGCTGGGCGATACGCACCGGCGCCGGCGGATGGCTGTCATGATAGGCCGAATACCAGGGGTCGGGAGTGAGAGTCGCGGCGTTTTCCTCGTAGAGTTTGACCAGGGCGTCGATGAGCGGCTGGGCACGGGTTTGCCGCGCGGCGAAGGCGTCGGCCTCGAACTCGTGTTTGCGCATCCAGTAGGTGGATAGCGGATGAAACAGCATTGTGAAATAAGGCGCCGTGAACAGAAACAGCAGGAGCAAGGCCGGGGCTGAGGCTTGGCTGATGCCGAGTCCGTGGTAGAACCAGGCTTGGCCGCTCAGCCAGCCGAGCGCCGCGAAGCCGATGAAGGAGGTGATGGCTATCAGTACCAGGCGTTGAGTGATGTGGCCGTGTTTGAAATGGCCCAGCTCGTGGGCGAGCACCGCTTCGATTTCATCGGGAGTAAGGGTTTTCAACAAGGTGTCGAAGAAGACGATGCGTTTATTCGCGCCGAAACCCGTGAAATAGGCGTTGCCGTGTTGCGAACGCGTCGAGCCGTCCATCACGAAGATGCCGCTGCTCGCGAAACCGCAACGCGTCAGTAAGTCGACGATGCGTTGCTGGAGGTCGGGGTCTTGCAGCGGCGAAAATTTATTGAAGAGCGGCGCGATCCAGGTGGGATAGGCCCACATCATGAGCAGGCTCAGCCCCATCCAAGCCGCCCAGCCCAGCAGCCACCACCATGCCCCGCTATGGGCGAGCAACCAGAGCAAGAGAGCGATGACGGGGACACCGATCGAGACGAATAACAGTCCTTGTTTGAGCAGGTCGGTGATGAACAGTCGCGGTGTGGTGCGGTTGAAGCCGAAGCGGGCTTCCAGGCCAAAGGTGCGATACGCGTCCAGCGGCAGGTTTAATACACTGGAGAGCAGCAGTACGCTGACCATGAAGCCGATGCCGGACAGCAGCGAAGACTGGGAATCGACGTTCCACCAGCCGGCGAATAGTTCCAGTCCGCCGCCGAGGGTCCAGGCCAGCACCAGCAAGGCGCCGCTGATGATGCTGATATATTCCAGGCGCATTTTAGCCTGAGTATAATCCGCCGCCTTTTGGTGGGTGGCGAGCGAGATGCGGCCGTCAAACGCCGCCGGGACGTGCTCGCGATGGCGGATGACATTACGCGATTGCCGGCGCGCCAGCCATAGCTCGACCGCGCTGGCGAGCAGGACGACGACAATAAAGACAAAACTGAATTCATTCATAAGGCCTTCCACGCAACCGGCTGGGGATGCGTTTTGCTACAATGCAGGGCGATAATCCGTTTAATCACTGCTGGAAGGAAGAGTAATGGCTCAGGATCCGTTGAATCTCATCTGGATCGACCTGGAAATGACGGGGCTCGATACCAACCGCGATTATATCATCGAGATCGCCACCGTCATCACCGATGGCGCGCTGAATATTCTGGCGGAAGGCCCGGTGCTGGCGATCCATCAGTCCGATGAGACGCTGAACGCCATGGATAATTGGAATCAAAACCAGCATGGCAAATCGGGGTTGATCGACCGGGTACGCGCCAGTCAGGTGAGCGTGGCGGATGCGGAACGCCTGACCCTGGAGTTCATTCGGCAGTATGTGCCGTCGCGTGGTTCACCGATGTGCGGCAACAGTATCTGCCAGGACCGGCGCTTTCTCGCCCGCTGCATGCCGGGCTTGGAAGCGTACTTTCATTACCGCAATCTCGACGTGAGCACCGTGAAGGAGTTGGCGCGACGCTGGGCGCCGGCGGTTTACAGTGGTTTTACAAAGGAGAGCAGCCATTTGGCTCTCGAGGATATTCGCGATTCGATCAACGAGTTGAGATATTACCGCGAACGGTTTTTTCGTCTACCTGGGGGCTAGTCAGAATAGTCGATAGGAGATCGGTAGTCGGACGGAGACCTGGATGTCCGGCGCATCCTCGGTGATACCTGCGCCGAGTGAGACCGAAAAACTGCTGCTTTTACCGACCCGGTGTGAGGCGCCCAATAACAGGCTGCCGATCTGCAATGTCTGTGAACCGGGTATAGTTGCGCCGTTTTGGCTGGTTTTACCGACGCTGCTATGGCTGTAGCCCAGGCTGAAGGACGCGTTTTGATTGATGGCGAAACCCATACCGAAACTGAGACCAAATGCATCACCGGGATTGATGTTGCCAGTCTCGGCGTTGACGTCGCGCTCCAGATTCCATAGATAGCTGACATTGCCGAAGAACACTGCCGGGTCGGAAGGCAGGCTGACGGTTAAACTCGGTTGTATACCCCAGAAACCCGATCCCGTCGGCAGGCTGGTTTGCAAGCCGGTGGTGGGGTCGGTTTTAATTTCGAATGGATCGCTGCCGGTCGCGGATTTCACGCGGAGGTTGGCGAGATAGTAGGGCTTGCCGGGTCCACCACGGTTGATTTGGTAATGCAGGCCTATTTCCGCGTCGCCCAGCCCGTCGCCCTCGACGCTCACCGTTTCATCTCGCTCTGACGGCGCGGCCAGTGGCCGGGTCACCGTGGTGTCGCTGCGCGAGACATAAGGCAGACGGACTTCCATTTCGAAACGGCTGGTCAGGCCATAACGCAGCCCCATCGCCGCATTGACGGTATTTCTGCTTACCGCGCGCACGTCGATGGCGCCGATGGTAATGGCGGGGATGATGGTGAAGCCCTCGAGCGCGACCCGGGTCACGGAAGAGTGGGTGTATTGCAGGGACGGTTCTACTACCAAGGTTCCCTGTGGCGTAAGTATGCCCCGCTGCTCCAGGAGGTCCGCGACCTGTTTCTGCCGGTTCTTATCCTCGGGGGGTGCCTGGCCCACCGGCTCGCTGGGCGCTGCTTCCTCACGAGAGATCACGGGCTTGGCCGGTTGCGTCGGGGCGGGCGGAGGTGCGGCCGGCTGAGGAGCAGGCTGCGGTGCGGGGGTTGGTTGCG
>JAHFRV010000046.1 GCA_023266095.1 Gammaproteobacteria bacterium
CAAGAGCCATAAAACGAAGGCCAAAAGCCTATCCATTACTGATGAAACCTCGCGACGAAGCAAGAGCTGAGGTGATGAAAAATGGTCACCCAAAGAAGCTTAAGTAAGCGCCATTCGGGCCGTACAGCAAAAATATCCCGCCCGCGGGCAACAACCGGCTCACCCCCGCGAACATGGCCACGACTTCCGGCCAGTGCATGATGTGGCTGGTGTTGGCGGAGTACACCGCTTCGACCGTCACGGCGGGCCACGGCGTTTGCGTCACATCCAGCAACACCGGCGGACACACGTTCTCCACGGCAGCCTCGTCCAACCATAGCCGGATACCGGCGTGATGCACCTCGCGGTCGCTGGTATGCCAGATCAAGTGCGGCATTTTCTCTGCGAAATAGACCGCGTGTTGTCCCGTGCCGCTGCCGATCTCCAATACCGCGCGCCGCCCGGCCAGCAGCGGTTGAATCACCGCGAAGATGGGATCGCGGTTACGCTCGCAGGCCTCGGAATAAGGTTTCATCGCTCCGCCTCGCCTATTCGCGCTCACCGATACATCGCCGGGCGGAAACCACGGCGTCAGCGCACGGCCTTCACTTACTGGGGGCCAGCGACAAAATATAATCCACCAACTGCACGATGTGCTCCGCCGACACCCGCCGTTCCAGCGGCGGCATGCCATCGGCCGCTTTCCAGGTCACCCATTTGCCCTTGCTGCCTTTATTGACGCTCTCGATCAACAGCGCCCGCGCCTCGTCCCGCGGCGCGTCTTTATAACGATCGGCGATCGCCTGCCAAGACGGCCCGACCGTGGTCGCACTGACCGTGTGACACTCTATGCAACCGTTCATATGGGCCAGCTTGAACAACTCGCTCTCCCGCACGCCCCGCGAACCGTCTGCGCCCGCGCCCTGCTGGCCGCACCCGCCGAGGACGGCGGCCGCGGCGATGATCGCCACTAAGGGCCTACTCATTTCAATAGCCTTCTCTTGCTCGCATTCATTACTGCTTGCTGGACTTTATTAACCTACCCGGCGCCAGCGGTAAGACATCGGGCGTTTGTCGGTCGCCGAGGCCTCGGCTTGTCAGGTCATCATAAGAATGATTTCATCCGCGGCGCTGTCACGTATCAAGGACCGCGATCGGCGAGCCAGAGCGTATGCCGTGCGCCCTTGCGCACCGCGCCACGCGCGCGCACCCGCACCTCGTCCACCTCGAATCCCTGCCTACGCAAGCGGTCGGCGAATTCAGGGGCGGGGCCGGCCGACCACACCGCCAACACGCCACCGGGCCGCAGCGCTGAAAACGCCGCGCTCAACCCCGCCGCGGAATAAAGCCAATCGTTGCCTTTGCGCGTCAAACCTTCGGGTCCGTTGTCCACATCCAGCAAAATGGCGTCGTAATCCTGGTTCGCCGCCTTAACCAAGCGGGCGACATCGATCACCTCTATTCGGGCTCGTGCATCGTCGAGTGGTTGACCGGCTTCCGCCCCCAATGGCCCGCGATTCCATTCCACCACCGCCGCCACCAATTCCGCCACCACCACGTCACCGTCTGGCCCGAGATTTTTCAAGGCGGCGGCCAGGGTGAAGCCCATTCCCAAGCCGCCGATCAACAGCCGTGGCCGGGCTCGGCCGGCCAAGCGGTGACACGTCAATTCCGCCAAGGCTTCCTCCGAACCATGCACGCGGCTATTCATCAGTTCGCCGCCGCCGATCCGGATCGAAAACTCGTCGGCACGCCGGTATAACCTGAGTTCGCCGCCGTTACCGGGTATCGCCGCGCTGTCGAGCAATTTCCAAGGAATCATAATGAGTGCTAAGTGGCCGGAATATCGGCCATCATACAGCAGCGGCGCGGGTAGCTACCTTCACATATTGCCCCCGGAAGCACCACCCTCTTTTTTCATGTCGTTCATGTCGTGCTTGCCTTCCCTGTCACCCACACCCTCTTTACCGTGCGCATCGGCTTTCTCACCCTTCATCATCGAATGATCCATACATTTCTTCATCCAGGCATCCAATTTTTCACCGGACATGCTGTGTTGCTCACCCATGGCCTTGCACTGCTCTTCCGTGGGTCCGTCCCCGGCTATGGCGGACCATGACATAAACGAGAGGGTGAGGGCGACGGCGCCCAGGGCGATCTTTTTCATTCGAAGCTCCTTATTGAAGGATGATGAATTTATTGTTCACCGTCGAGTCGATTTCGGCTCGTGGCAAGGCACTTTAACCGAGGCTTCAGCCTGTGTCGATGGGACGGACTCGCTGACTTTGCCATATACCTGCCGCCGGCCCGCAGCAGCAAATATCAGAATCAGGCTTTTTCAATCGTTTTCGCGACACGGAATGATTGTAATTTTTAAGTCGCCTTGTAAGCTTTACAGCAAGCGCTGCGAAGAACGCCCGACGTCAATCGCCCTTATTATCCTGGCTGGTAGTAGTTCAAACTCGAACGTCATTCGACGATTCAACCCGCGAGCAAGGCTCGCCAGGAAAGTTTCGTTCTGGAAATATTCAAAAATCCTCAGCTTATAAATTTTTAACGGACCGCCGGGTCGAGTGGGGTTCACCTTGATCATCCCGATCCCCGAAAAACCGTCATCGGCATTCATGGACATCCATTACCATCATAGCTTGGCCCGCGGATTGCAAAATCCGCATCAGGAATAAGACCGGTGCACTTAACTCAAGTTACCAGTTTACCGCGCTTGTTTCTTACTCTTTATGTAGCCAACGGTTCGCCTGGCGCGAACTTCACAGAAGGAAATTCACTATGGTTAATCCCAATCGACCCAAAGAGCAACGCGAGCATGAAACCAATCCCGGCCGTCGTCCCAAAGACGATCAGGACAATCGCGGCATCAATCAACGCGACAAGGAAAAGGACAAGGAAAATCGCCGAGTGGAAGGGAAAGGCTGATTTGTCACCATCGCTTATGAGGTCGCCGCCGTAGCGGCGGCCTCATTATTCTCTCCAACAAGCAACATTTTCTCTGAAACGATTATTATTTCAAGGAGCCTCGGATTTATTCGAAGTTGCTGCTGCACAGGGAAAAGCGAAGCGAAGGGTCTTGCCGCCATTTTCAATGGCGGTTAGCCATGGAAAATGAAGGAAAGCGAGAATCAAATTTTTCGCTTTCCTTTTCTGAAATTTCCAGGATGGAATTATTCAGAACTTCCTCAAGTATAAAGAGGTGCGGGCAACTCGACGAATACGCCCCTATATTTTTAGTCGATGCTTTCACCCTACTCTCCGGCAATCAACGATTCAAACCGCGCGCCAAATCCGATTTAATATCCTCTAAGTTTTCCAGCCCCACTGCCACCCGCACCAGATTATCCTTGATGCCCGCCGCCGCGCGCGCCTCGGGCGTCAAACGACCATGGGTGGTGGTGGCGGGATGGGTGATGGTGGTTTTGGTGTCACCCAGATTGGCGGTAATCGCAATCAGCCGGGTATGGTCGATCACTTTCCACGCTGCGTCCCGGCCGCCTTTCACTTCGAAGGAGAGTAATCCGCCGAAGCCGCGCTGCTGACGCTTAGCCAACTCATGCTGCGGATGTGAAACCAAGCCGGGATAGAACACGCGCTCCACTGCCGGTTGCCGCTCCAGCCACTCGGCGAGGGCCAACGCATTGGCACAGTGTGCCTGCATGCGCACGCCCAATGTTTCCAACCCTTTCAAAAACATCCAGGCGTGAAACGGACTGAGACACGGACCGGCGGTGCGCAGCACGCCATAGACATCGCCGCCCACTTCTTTTTCGCGACCGATCACCGCGCCGCCGATGGCGCGGCCTTGACCGTCGATGTATTTGGTGGCGGAGACCACCACCACATCCGCGCCCAATTGCAAAGGCCGCTGCAAGGCCGAAGTGCACACTGTGTTATCAACTACCAATAAACAACCGTACTCATGCGCCAGCGCGGCGAGTTGGGCGATGTCGGCCACTTCGGTCAGCGGATTGGCCGGCGTTTCCAGGAACAAGATCCGGGTGTTGGGGCGGATCGCGGCGCGCCAGGCAGCGAGGTCGGTGAGCGGCGCATACGAGGTCTCGATGCCGAACTTAGCCAGATAATTATTGAACAGGATGACCGTGCTGCCGAAGATGCCGTTGCTGGCCACCATATGATCGCCGCTTTTCAACAGACCGAGACAGGTGGCGAGGATCGCCGCCATGCCTGAACTGGTGGCGACTGCCCGCTCGCCGCCTTCCATCGCGGCGAGGCGCTGCTCGAACACCTGCACGGTGGGATTGGTGAAGCGCGAATAAATATTGCCGGGTTTTTCGCCGGAGAATCGCGCCGCCGCTTCAGCCGCGCTGGAAAACACAAAGCTGGTCGAGGCGAAGATGGGTTCGCTCATCTCGCCCTCGGCGCTGCGCCGCTGGCCGCCGTGTACCGCCACGGTTTCGGGTTGATAGTGAATTTCGTCGAACATCCCGCCTCTCCTCGTTTAATGAGACGGGCACAAAAAAACCCGCCGTGATGTCTTCACTAAAGCGGGTCGCCCTCGCTTTAGCTGCATTTATTAGGCGCCCGCAAGCTGATATCAAATCGGCGCACGACTTCAGAATAAAAAATCCCAGCTCGGCTTGTCAATCACCAATACCCGGCAGCTCACCAATACACTCGGCGTTTCAGCACCGCGCTTCAAGAGAGGTTATGGATATCCACCGCCGCCGCCGCCACATTGGCGCGGATCGGCGTATCCTTGGCGCCGTCGTTGCGGCGCCGCTCCAGTTCCGCCAGGTAGTCCGGACCGATATCGCCGGTGACGTATTTGCCGGTGAATACCGAATCGTCGAACTGCTCGAGCTTGCGATTGCCGTGGTGCACGGCGCTGATCAGATCAGGGAGATCTTGATAGATGAGCTTGTCGGCGCTGATCTCGCGACAGACCTCGTCGTCGCTTTTATCATGGGCCACCAGTTCGGTGGCGGCCGGCATGTCGATGCCGTAGACATTGGGATATCGCACCGCCGGCGCGGCGGAGGCGAAATAAACGCGATGGGCGCCGGCGTCGCGCGCCATTTGGATGATCTGCCGCGAGGTGGTGCCGCGCACGATGGAGTCGTCCACCAGCAAGACGTTTTTGCCGCGGAATTCCAGATCGATGGCGTTGAGTTTCTGGCGCACGGATTTTTTGCGCTGGGTCTGGCCGGGCATAATGAAGGTGCGGCCGATGTAGCGGTTCTTGATGAAGCCCTCGCGGTATTTCACGCCCAGTTTGTTGGCGAGTTGCAAGGCCGAGGTGCGGCTGGTGTCGGGAATCGGGATCACCACGTCGATGTCGTGGTCGGGCCATTCGCGCAGAATTTTGTCGGCAAGGGTTTCACCCATGCGCAGCCGCGCTTTGTACACCGATACGTCATCGATGATGGAGTCGGGACGGGCGAGATACACATATTCAAAAATGCACGGAGCGTACACCGGATGTTCGGCGCACTGCCGGGTATGGATCCCGCCGTCCAGACTGAAAAACACCGCCTCGCCCGGGGCGATATCACGCACCAGCTCGAAACCCAGTACGTCCAGCGCCACGCTCTCGGAGGCCACCATGTATTCCAGGCCCTTCGCGGTTTCGCGCTTGCCGAACACCACCGGTCGTATGCCGTGGGGGTCACGGAAGGCGACGATGCCGTAACCGATGATCAAGGCCACCGCCGCGTAGGCGCCCCGACAACGGCGATGCACGCCCCCCACCGCGGCGAAGATATCGTCTTCGTTGAGGCGCAGTTTACCCTGCGCCTGCAATTCGTGGGCGAAGACGTTGAGCAATACCTCGGAATCGGATTCGGTGTTGATGTGGCGACGGTCTTCCAAGAATAGATCGCGTTTGAGTTCATCGGCGTTGGTGAGATTGCCGTTGTGGGCCAGCGCGATGCCGAACGGCGAGTTCACGTAAAACGGCTGCGCCTCGGCCGAGGACGCGCAGCCGGCGGTGGGATAACGCACGTGACCGATGCCGATGTTACCGTGCAGATCACGCATGTGGCGGGTATGGAACACGTCGCGCACCAGACCGTTGTCCTTGCGCAGATAAACCCGCCGGTCATCGCTGGTGAGTATGCCCGCCGCGTCTTGGCCCCGGTGTTGCAATACGGTCAAACCATCGTAGATGGATTGGTTGACCTGCTCTTTACCCACAATGCCTACAATCCCGCACATATCGTTATCTCACCTCACCGCCGCACCCACCGCCGTCGAAATCCGCCGCCCAGTCTATCGGCGGCCCGCTACTGTTTTGAATCACTCAGATTGTCGCATGCCGCCCGGCATCCAGTGTTGCCACTTGGCCAGCCACGGCGCCGCATAACCGATGATCGCCGAATTCCGCCAGGCCTCTGTCTCCACCAGCGGCGTGAGGCTGACCACCACCAGCACCAGCGTCACCACCAAGCCGCCGCGCAACACGCCGAAAATCACACCCAATATCCGGTCGCTGATACTCAAGCCGGCGCCTTTCACCAGCTTCGACAAAAAGTAATTGATCAGCGCGCCGAATATCAGCACCGCCAGGAATATCATCACGAAGGCGGCGACCATCCGCACTGAAGGAGAATCGATGACACCTCTCAAGGCATCGGCCAGCGTGGCGCTGAACCGCAGCGACAGCCAAAAGGCGCCGATCCACACCGCCAGCGATACCGCCTCGCGCACGAAACCGCGGATCACACTGATCACCGCCGAAAACGCCACGACCCCTAAAATGGTTACATCAACCCAATTCATCAAGACCTACCCTGTCCTCGACCGTGCATAACGACAACAATCCAGCCGCCAGCAGGAACAGGCACCGGCTTGCAAAGCATATCCATTTCAATGACGCCATGAAGAACAACAAGGGGCATGGGCTAATGGCCTTACGGCCTAACGGATTAGTTAAAGAGGCGAGCGATTTTACCAGAATGGCCGGCTCTCGGCAGCAAGCAGTCTCCGCCGCTGGCCCATGTGCCTGAACAGCGAGCGTGATTCCACCATAAAACCACGCTGCAGCCGGAAGACCCCCCAAACCCAGCCGGATAGGCAGACCCAGCTACCTCACTCAGATTTTTTCTCTGAATTCGAAAGGACTGCTGGGTGTTTTAGTTCCTCAACCCGTACTTCCCCCCATTGCTGCCTAGGGGGGCTTACATTCTACAATGCCTGTCCTTGGTAATAACAATCAGACGAAACCGAATACCTTGGAGGTCATGGGTGCTGTGCCAGGTCTAAGGAGACGATTGGTGTCGGAAAACGAGCAGCTTGGAAAGGCATCACTCATGTGGTTCCGCAAAGTCGCGGAAAACGGCAATGTAATCGCACAGGAATTTTTGGGGCGGGCCTATGAGAAGGGCTGGATGGGCGGCCCCCCTGATGTCGAGCAGTCAGTCTACTGGTATGAACGGGCGGCCAAAACCAGGTCCAAATCCCTGAACGCGTCCGATTGAACTTGTTGGAAAGGTTATCTGATCTTTGTACAGTTCACCTGTAAAACCAGGGTTTCATCCGGCCCCCTTTCGAGCAGATCATTGCCGAATCAAAAGGCGTTTCGCCAGCCGGCAAGTGTCCCCCGCATTCAATAACCGCTAAACGGGCTCGGCTCCATCCGTCCGCAGCAACTGGCGGCGGGCTCGAAAAAAACCCGTCAACATCTCCCCGCAGGCCATCGCCAACACCCCACCCTCCACCTGGACCCGGTGATTGAGGTGTTCCGCTTTAAAAAGATCGGTGACGCTGCCCGCCGCCCCCGCCTTGGGATCGCTCGCCCCAAACACGACCCGCCCGACCCGAGCATGCACGATCGCCCCCACGCACATCACGCAGGGTTCCAAGGTCACGTATAACGTGGTGTCGCTCAGCCGGTAATTCCTTAATACCTCGCCCGCCGCGCGCAGGGCGATGATTTCCGCGTGAGCGGTGGGATCATGGGTGGCGATAGGCCGGTTCCAGCCTTCGCCGATCGCCGCATCGTCGCGCACCAGCACCGCACCCACCGGCACCTCGCCTTCCTGTTCGGCGCGGCGGGCCAGTGCGATGGCATGTTGCATCCACTTAATGTCAGTCACAAGTAACAAGGTTCAAGTAGCAATTTATATCGAGTGTGCATACGCACAGAATATAGAGTGGTATAACTTACTTCCATTTACTCCTGCTCGATTGATAATCATCCGCGAAAATCCAGTATTGGCGTGGGATTTGTTAGGGTCACAAATATCAATATCATAAAAAAAACCATTATGAATAATTCTTGAGGCCATCTATCACGGCACTTTATTCGAGCACTCGCGTCGGTCACCTCCCACACTACGCCTGAAACAGCGCCAACATTCCTATGATTGAGGGGAATGAAAGATCGAGATTCTTCCGCCCTCACACGCCATGACCCGATGACGGCTCCAGTCATTCTGACTGATGGGCATTTACCTTCTTCCACCCCGATCTTCATCGACGTATTCCGTTCATGATCAATGGCCGAGATAGGCCTGCTGCACTTGCGGATTGTGTAACAGATTGGCAGCGCTGTCAGCCAGTGCGATCAGCCCATTTTCCATCACATAACCGCGCTGGCTCACCTCCAGTGCCAACCGCGCATTCTGTTCGACCAATAGCAGCGTCACACCTTGGGCGGCGATCTGGCGGATGGTCTCGAAGATCTTCTTCACCATCAGCGGCGCCAGCCCCATGCTCGGCTCGTCGAGCAGCAGCAGTTGCGGGCGGCTCATCATCGCCCGCCCCAGCGCCAACATCTGCTGCTCACCGCCTGAAAGTGTGCCTGCCTTTTGTGTACGCCGTTCGAGCAGGCGCGGGAAAATGTCGTAGATATGCGCCATATCCTGCTTGATAACGCCGCGGTCGTTGCGGATGTAGGCCCCCATCAACAGATTCTCCTCCACCGTCAGCCGCCCGAAGATGCCGCGCCCCTCCGGCACCAGTGCGATGCCTCGGCGCACCAGCGTGTGCGAAGGCAGATTGGTGATCGGTTCACCCTGATAGAGGATCTCGCCACTCGTCACCGGCAGCGTGCCGCATAAGGCATTGAGGGTGGTGCTCTTGCCCGCGCCGTTGGCGCCGATCAGGCAGACCAGTTCGCCCTGTTCTATCTCAAGGTCGATCCCCTTGACCGCCTTGATGCCGCCGTAGGAGACGGCAAGTTGTTTGGTCTGCAATACCATCATGCAGGCGCCCCCAGGTAGGCTTCGATGACACACTCATCACACTGCACTTCGGCGGGCGTGCCATCGGCAATCTTCACACCGTAGTCGAGCACCGCAACACGGTCACACAGCCCCATCACCAGCTTTACATCATGCTCTATCAGCAGCAGCGTCACGCCATCACGGCGAATGGTCTGCAACAGATGCGACAGGCCAACACGCTCACTCGGATTCATGCCCGCTGCGGGTTCATCGAGCGCCAGCAGGCGTGGATCGGTCGCCAAAGCGCGGGCGATTTCGAGACGGCGCTGATCACCATAGGAAAGTTCGCTGGCGCAATGCTGGGCATGTTTCTCAATGCCGACATAGGCGAGCAGCTCCATGGCCCGCTGCCCGATCGCCGCCTCCTCCGCCCGTGTGCGGCTATCACGCAGGATGGCACCGATGACACCGGCGCGGCTGCGCACATGGCGCCCGACCATTACATTCTCCAGCGCGGTCATGTTGGCGAAGAGGCGGATGTTCTGAAAGGTGCGGGCCAACCCCGCCGTGACGATCTCATGCGGCTTGCGGCCCGAGAGGCGCTGACCGTTGAGCGTGACGCTGCCACGATCCGGAATATACAGGCCGGTGAGCAGATTGAAGAGCGTGGTTTTGCCCGCGCCGTTGGGACCAATCAAACCGTAGATCTCACCACGGCAAATACCGAAACTGACATCACTCAACGCCGTGATGCCGCCAAAACTCTTGGCCAGACTCTCTGCCTGCAGCAAGGCCTCAGCGCTGCGCGTCATGAAGCGACTCCTGCGCCTGCCGCACCACGTCACCTTCCGGCTGCAACTCACGGGCGCGCCGCCGCGACGGCAACAGCCCCGCCGGACGGTAGAGCATGATCAGGATCAGTGCGATGCCGAAGATCAACATACGCAGATCGGCGGGGTCGGCCAGCACCCGGTCAAAGAGCAGCTCCTGCAACGGGCCGAGATAACGCAACGCCTCCGGCAGCACCGTCAGCAGCAGCGCACCGAGAATGACCCCGGCGATGTTGCCCATGCCGCCGAGCACGATCATGCAGAGGATCATGATCGACTCCATCAGATTGAAACTCTCGGGGCTGACAAACCCCTGAAACCCGGCGAAGAGACCGCCGCTGAGACCGGCGAACGCCGCCCCCATGGCAAAGGCCAGCAACTTGATGTTGCGGGTGTTGATCCCCATCGCCGCCGCCGCAACTTCATCTTCGCGAATCGCCACCCAAGCGCGACCGATGCGCGAATCCTGCAAACGGATCGAGACAAAGATCAGCAGCAGCGTCAGCGCCAGGAAGAAGTAGTAGTAGCCGTAGGTGCTGGGCAACGCGATACCGGCAACGGTGTGAGTCTGGCTGAGTGAAACACCGGCGACGGTGAGCGGGTCGATCAGATTGATCCCCTGCGGACCGTTGGTGATGTTGACCGGCGTGTTGAGGTTGTTGAGGAAGATACGGATGATCTCGCCAAAGCCGAGCGTCACTATCGCCAGATAGTCACCGCGCAACCGCAAGGTCGGCGCCCCCAGCAACACACCAAAGATCGCCGCGATGAAAGCGCCGAGCGGCAACACCGTCCACAACGGCAGATGCAGGCCAAAGTGCGGCGACGAGAGCAATGCATAGACATAAGCCCCCACCGCATAAAAACCGATATAGCCGAGATCGAGCAGACCGGCGTAGCCGACGACGATGTTCAGCCCCAGCGCCAGGAGGATGTAGAGCAGGACGAAGTCGATAATGCGGACCCAGCTGCGGCCCAGACCGGCATCGGCGAGGAAGGGGAGCACAGCCAGCAGGATAGCGAGGGCAACGAAGGCGACCAAAGCGGCGCGGCGGTGGTGGCGTAGACCGTATAGAAGATTGCTCATAAAAAACTATTCACCACGAAAACTCTTTGTGGAGAGCCAAGAGATAATGGCTAAACTGTAGGATGAGTGGAGCAACGGGCAACCCATCAAAATTAAGCCACCGAAATATTTCACAACATCAGAATTTCCATTGATGGGTTACGCTACGCTTCACCCATCCTACGAGCTACTAGCTACTGATTAATAAAATCCACAATTCAGTCCATCTGAAATTGCCGAACTTAGCTACGGCCGCTCCGCCACCCTTTCCCCCAACAACCCCGACGGCCTTAACACCAGCACCAATATCAGCACCATAAACGCAAACACATCCTGATAGTGGCTACCCATGAAGCCGCCGGTGAGGGGGCCGATGTAGCCGGCGCCGAGGCTTTCGATGACACCCAGCAACAATCCACCCAGCACGGCACCGGCGATGTTGCCGATGCCGCCGAGTACCGCTGCGGTGAATGCCTTTAGTCCCAACATGAAGCCCATGTAGTAGTGGGCCAGTCCATAATAGGCGCAGACCATGACACCGGCGACGGCGGCGAGCACCGAGCCGATGATGAAGGTCATGGAGATGACGGTGTTGATGTTGACCCCCATCAGCCCGGCGACGCGGCGGTTCTGGGCGGTGGCGCGCATGGCTCGGCCCAGGCTGGTGCGGTTGATGAGAAGCAGCAGCGCCACCATGATGGCCGCCGAGAGCAGCACGATGAGGATTTGCAGCGAGGTGATGGTGGCGCCGCCGATGTTGTAGCGCTCGATCTCAAGGATCGGCGGGAAGCTGATGTATTGCCGTCCCCAGATGATCATCGCCACGTTCTGCAGGACGATGGAGACACCGATAGCGGTGATGAGCGGCGCGAGGCGCGGCGCATTGCGCAGCGGCCGGTAGGCGATGCGTTCGATGGCAAAGCCGAGCGCGGCGCAGACCAGCACCGCTGCCGCCAGTCCACACAACACCACCAGCAACACCGGCATCGCCACGCCGCTGGCGACGATGGCGCCGATCACGGCCAGTGCCACCATCGCCCCCATCATAGTCACTTCGCCGTGGGCGAAGTTGATCAGCTCCATGATGCCGTAGACCATGGTGTAGCCCAGTGCCACCAGCGCATAGACGCTGCCCAACACCAGGCCGTTGATCAACTGCTGGAGAAAAATATCCACGGGATTTTTAGCAGTGGATTACTTGGCCACGACCCACTTGCCGCCCTGCACTTGATAGACAGTCACTGCGCCGCCCTGGATGTCGCCCTTCTCATCGAAGGCGATCGGGCCGGTGACGCCGGTGAAACTGGTCTTGGCCAGCTCCGGCAGATAGTTGGCCGGTTCAGCCGAATCAGCCCGTTTCATCGCCTCGATCATGACGCGGGTGGCGTCGTAGGCATAGGGGGCGTAGATCTGGATGTCGCCGTATTTGGCTTTGAACTTCTGGCTGAACTCGGTGCCGCCGGGCATCTGTTCCAGTGGCAGGCCGGGCGAGGAGGCGTAGACGCCCTCGGCATCCGCCCCCGCCAGGTGGATGAAATTCGCGGACTGAAGGCCATCTCCGCCCAACAACTTGGCGGTCAACCCCAGCGACTTCATCTGCTTGACCATCGGCCCGCCCTGGGGGTCCATCCCGCCAAAGAAGATCACATCAGGCTTCTTGCCCTTGATGGTGGTGAGGATCGCCATGAAATCAGTGGACTTGTCGGTGGTGAACTCATGGGCGACGATGGTGGCCCCCGCCGCTTTGGCCGTCTGCTCCACCACATCGGCCAGGCCCTGGCCATAGGCGGTGCGGTCGTCGATGATGGCGATCTTCTTCGCCCCCAGGGTGTTCACCGCAAACTCACCCAGCACCTTGCCCTGCTGGCTGTCGTTGGTCATCACACGGTAGGTGGTCTTGTACCCCTGCGCGGTATAGGCCACGGCGGTGGCGGAAGGAGAGATTTGCGGGATACCCGCATCGGAGTAGATCTTGGAGGCAGGGATCGAGGTGCCGGAGTTGAGATGGCCGATCACGCCCTTCACCTGCCCGTCCACCAACTTCTGGGCAACGACGGTGGCCATTCTGGGGTCGGTCTGATCATCCTCGCTGGCCAGTTCAAACTGTACTTTCTTGCCGCCCAACATCACGCCGCTGGCGTTGGCCTCGTCGAGGGCGAGGCGGACGCCGTTCTCCTGATCCTTGCCGAGATGGGCCTGCGGCCCGGTCAGCGGTGCGACGGAACCGATCTTCACCACCAATGCGCTCTCTGCCGCGGGGGCCTGTGTTGTCGGGGCTGGCGCCTCCTCCTTTTCCCCGCAGGCCACCACGGCCAGGCAGAGCAAAGGCAGAACAAAAACCGATTTCAGCAATGTGCGCGACACAGGGAAACTCCTTGGAATTAGAGAGGGGGTGGGAATTATGGCGCTAGGGTTATAGTAAGGTAAACACCCATCTCCTCCCAAGCCCACGAGAGAGTGGGCATCTGCGCCAAGCCCCGTCGGCATGAAATCCGGCTCAATTCCGCCACCGCCGCACAATATACCTTGCTCCCACCCCCACCATCCGGGCAATTTTCATCCATGGGCCAACCGATGTCCTACCGCGTACAGCAACTTGAACTTGAGCAAGGGGCGGTGGATCCGCGGATCAGTCGAACAAGTCGGCTTGCGGGCGATGGGAAGCTGCGGCTGCGGCGGCCTTTCCCTTCAGGCGCGAGAGGATCATCTCGATCACCGGTGGATATTCAATACAGGCGGAGCCTAACAGGCTTGGAGCCGGCCGGGGTGGAGAAATGGAGCGAGTCGAGCAAGCAATCCGGGGCCCAGGCTGCGCACCCTGGCGTGACAGCCGTTGGCTGATAGTCCACTCGTCGGTCATGACGGCCCAGTCGCGCACTCGGTGTTATTGCTGGACAGCTATCCCCATTCAATTGTTTCCGATGGCCGGAAACCAGCACGGATATTAGATTTCTGCGTTCTTATCATCGTTGTGACTTAAATTTTGCCATAGCGTCGATATCATGAAAAATACCACGATTAAAAAATCCTTGAGTGAATCGAGTACGATGCGGTATCCGGAAGCCATCCCGGAAGGACCGACAGTAAAGCCTCATGAACGCCCCCGATGCCTCATAGGGGCCTAACTGTGCTCAATCCGAACATGCAACCGCGATGAAAGCATCGCCTCGATATCGCCCCTGACAACACAAAGCGTGTCGAGAAGTCTAGCCAACGCGATCTGGTCCACCAGCCTTACCTTATTCAGATCGGCGTGAAAATGGGCGTTGTCATTGAAAAATTGGTTCGTTACGGCGACCTTGGTGAATACGACGTCTGGATGCTCAAACTTGTACTTGGCCTCCCCCGTCACCACGTCCTTGATCGCCTCTCAACCTAAGTTCGTTCCATCTGTTCGCGAACTCTTGCATTGGATCAGCTCGCCGACGTTGACCGTCTTGACAACCACATCGATGCCGCCATCGCCAGTGCGAGGCGTCAGAGCCACGAATCTGAAACCCTGTTTCTTCCAAAGCGCCGCGATCAACGCCTCAAATTCCAGGGGGTCCAACTTCATGGCTTCATCGAGAGTGATCCGTTCATCGAATACCCGGCTGCCGATCTGCACGATATCGGCGAAATCAGAAGGACTCAGATCGCCGCAGCCATTGAGCATATCATCAGACAGTGATCGTTTGCGCTCAAGCAGGCGGTCCAGCTTCACATCAAAGGTAGTGAAGTCGTCTGCGCAAACCACCGGGTAGTAGACGTAAACCGGCTTGGTTTGGCCGATGCGATACGCCCGATCCGTGGCTTGATCCTCCTTGGCCGGATTCCACGTACGCGAGAAATGAATGACGTGGTTTAGAACTGGTAACTCAGGGAAAAATGCCAACGCAGATCCCCCGCCCGGGTGTCGCTCCCGTCTTCCAACGCCCAGGCCAAATCCGCCGCGGCGCCCAAGCCTTTGGGACCCTCGGCGCGCATACCCAGACCGGCGCCGGCCAGACTGGAATTGGCGTCCTGACCGGGCTGAGGATTACGTATTCTCAAGCTGGCCGCATCCACGAAGGCATGGACTCTTAGTGCCATTACACTGCCCAGCACGGGCAGGGACCAAGGCGGCGTGCGCATTTCCAAATTTAACTGCAAGGCATCGTCGCCCAAGCGTTCGGACTCCAAATAACCCCGCACGCTTTCCGCGCCGCCGGCGCTGAATTGCTCATTATTGATCAAGGGCGAGTTGGCCAGTTGGCCTTTTGCGGCGAGGTGCAGGGCATAACCGCGCATTAAATCCCGAGCATGATCCACCCCGGCGGTGAGATAGACGAAATTTGGCGTGGCGCCGTCGCGTTTGCAGGCAAATTCGTTGAGACGTTGCGTTTGCAAAACGCCTTGCGCATTCAGATACTCGCAATCGACCTCATCATCACCCAAGCCGCGCAGACCGAAATTCAAACCGAAGTCCAATCGCGTGCTAATCGCGCCCGCGCGCCGTGTCCCGCTGTAAGCCAGGGAAAAGGGAATATAGCTGATGGGCGTGGTGACCGGCACGCTGTTTCCCGGCGAGCCCAGGTCTTCTGCGAAATCCTTGTAGTCCACGCCCAAGGTCATGCTATGGCTATAAGAGCCGTGCGCCTCAAGCGGCATGATGAGCCGCGCACCAGCGATATCACCCGCGCCCAAAATCTGAAAACCGCCCACCGCCGCCACCTGACTTTCCGAATGCACGCCGTACAAGGCGAGGATCGAGCGCTCGGTGAAGTCGCGCCACACATAGGTGCCGGCCCACACCTGCACCTCGCTGGTATCTTCCGGTGAAGTCTGATACTGCAAGGACACGCTGTGCTGGCGCTGCCAAAGATTGCCGTAACTGAGTTGCGCCTCCAGCCGCAGACGCGAAGTGTTGAGCGAGTAACGGTCGTTGAGTTCAACGTTGCCGTGCAAGGGCAGCGCATCGTCCACCTTCAACTCCACCTCCACCGTGCCGGGCGTGCGGCCGGGCCGCAGCACCGGCGTCACGGCGCGGTCGCCGCTCATCGCGTTGAGCGCGGCGAGTTGCGTCTGCAAACTGGGCAGATGCAATACGGCATTGTCCGCCAGCGCGGGCACCTGCTCGCGGATGCGTTGCGGAGAATGATATTTAGCGCCGCTGATGACGCTCTGCTCCACGCGTCCTTCGACGACCTGCAAATAAACCACGCCGCTCAACACCTCCTGCTCGGGGATCGTCACCAGCACCGTGCCGTAGCCGGCCTCGCTGTAAACCCGGGCCAAAGCTTGGCGCGCCGCCTCCACATCATCGACGGTTTTGCCCACGCCGAGAAAACGGTACAGCGTTCTCTCCACGTCTCGAACATCCAGCAGGCTGTTGCCCGTGACCCGCAGTTCCCACACATCGAAGCGCGGTTTATTGTCGCTCGCGGGATCGGCCGCGCCATCCTGCGCCTGCGCGTGAGCGCCCCACAAAAATAAGGCGCAACACCACCAGGCGAGACTGCGTCTCAGCGCCCACGGCGCCGCACAAATACCGTACACAGGAACCTTCCGCTGAATGCGATGACTCGCGAACACTCTCAGACCCCGGCCAGCCGGAACCCGCCCCAAAGCGGGCAAGTTTAACCGGGGCATGTTACCGATTTGTGTATCGCGCCAAAGCCAGACCCGTCTCGGCGAAACCCACGGCAAAAAAAGCCCCCTGGGCAGGGGGCTTGCAATCTTACCGTCTTTGATTCCACCGGCCTTGCACCGGCGTTGTTTTACCTTGGTCGATAGCAAGCAGGTCCGATTGTCAGGGTTTCACCTTCCTTGGCCCAGCCCATGTTTTAACCCGCACATGTTACCGCTTCGTGAACAAACGGAGGATTTAAACATCACCCATCATCAGGGATTCTTCCTCTTTTCATCTTGTTTATCCTCGTCATTCTCGTCCACGGCTTGTTCGGTCTTAGTTCGGCTCTCCTCGCCGAACCCCAACACCTCCACCTCCAGGAATGCCAGCGCCGCGTCGGATACTGGGGTGGAAGAGGCCTTCTGCTGTGTGTCCGCGGTGGCGGAATCCACGGCGTCCTTGGTCACGGCGCCCGTCGCGTCACCCAGACCGGCCGCGCCTGCCGTCAAACTGCCGGTGTCCGCTAGGGGCACACCCACCGACACGCCGCCCACGTCGATATTGTCGGCGCCGATCACCTGCACCGCGCCGATGGTGACATTACCGGCCGAGCCGATGCCGGCGTCGCCGGCATCCACCACCCCGGCAGGCGCGAAGAGATACACGTCACCGGGTGCGCGGCCGGGTGTGCTCACCGCGCCGCGGATGCCGCTGCCAGAAAGGGCGGGGGGGAATTCCACGACCAGGTTACCGTTGGCATCGAAACTACTTCTCGCCGGCGGCACCGAGAGCGCGGTCTTGGCGCCACGCCCGGCGTCGATGTTCCCCGTGGAGGACCACATCAGAATATCCCCACCGTCGAGGGCGAAGACCCGCGATTGGTTGACGAGGAAATTGCCCTTGACGAAGGCATTGATGTCGCCGTCGCGTTGCGCGACGATGCCCAGCTCGGAAGCCGGCTTGATCAACTGGGACGAGGTGGCCACCCCCGCGTTGGCGTTCCCGCCCGGCACCAGGATAGTGATGTCGCCGCCGTCGAGCGTGGTGATCCGACTCAATAACAGACTGAGGTCACTCAACGGCTGCTCATCCGCGTAGATTTGTTCAGGGAAAAGCGTCTCGATGGCGGCGAAACCTCGGCTGAAATCGCCCGTGCCGGTGGTCGTCGCATCGACGCCGGAAGTACGCAGCTCGGCGAAAAACACTTGCCATAAAAAGGGACGCCGTTGTTCGAGCGGCAGGGCACGGAAGTTTTCGGCGTCGCTGAGTGCCGGGTTGGTCTCGTAGTCCTTCAAGTAAGCGGCCAGCCCCGCCGCGTACTTCGTCCCCGCGCCCAGGTATTTCTCTGTGAAGTCATCTAAGCGCGGCGGCTCGCGCAAGCCCGCCGCCACGGTCACGGCGGCGCCACCCTCAGGCAGAAAAGGATTGAAGGTATTACCCGTGGTCAGGATACCGCCGGCGGTACCCAGGTCGATGGCACCGCCCGCCATGAAATCAACGCGCCCGGGACCCGCCACGCTATAGACAAGAGTCGATGTACCGAGAGCGCCGCTCGGCACACGGGTTGTGTCGTGCACGATGCTTCCGCCCGCGTTCAACACGGTCACGTCCTGGTCGCGCAGGTGTTGCACCTTCAAACGCAGGTTACGGATATCGCCGCCGGCATCCAGCCATGCGGATTTAGCCAGATCGAGATTCAATACTTCGCCACCGATATCGCCGCGGCGGGCGACGATGCGCACGGGATCGTGATCGTCGCCATGTATCGGCGCGGCATTCACCGTGTCCAGCATCGTCACGGTCGGCGACGCATTCACTTCCGCACGCACATTACCATCGGCGAAGAGCACAAGTTGACCGGAGGGTGCGGCTATCATATCCAGGTTTTTGTTGATGACCACGTCGTCACGAAAGCTGGTCGCCTGGAGACTGCCGGGGTAGAGTACATACAGTATCGTATCGTCTACACTCCGGCCTAAAAAGAACGGATGACCCTTGATACCGTCGAGATTCTGGTTCAAACGAGCCTCGCCGGCCAACGCCGTGAGTTGCAGAGCGCTGCTATCCGCGTACGTCACGAAACTCGAACCTATGACAGACTGAAACCCTTGTTGTAAAGCCTGATTGACGAGCGTCGGATTGAATACCGTCTCCACCGCCGCCTGCCGTCCCGCCGCCGCCCGCCACTGACCCGCACCGAGACCCAGCATCGGATACAGACTGTTGGCATCGTTGTCATCTTGCCGGGTGATGGAACCGCCGGCCGTAAGTTCCCCCAGGCCGCGTCCGAGGTAATACACCCCGCCGACGATGTCGCCGCCGGCGCGGACCGACAGGCTATCGCCGCCCTGCACCACGACCTCGTCCGATTGGACCGTAAAAAGGCCGCTGACCGAATCGAATCCATTGATACCCACCTGCCGGGCCGTGGTCGGCACGGCGACGGACAAATTGTTGACATCGCCGCCCGCGGTGACATTGATATTGCCACCACCGAAGGCGGCGATACCCTCGCGGAAACTGGCGAGATTCACGCTCCAGGCGCGAGGCAGCACTCCATAGCTAGGATTCGAGGAGCCGATACGCCACAGCCAGTCGTTAATGAGTTGATTGCTCGGCGCGGCCTCGACGTTGCCGTGCACCACGATATCAACGTCGCCGCCGAGCATGGGATAGACGCCGTCGATATACAGGCTGGCCACGAGGGGATTCAGGCTGCCAATGCCAGTATTAACGCCGGTGGTGTAGATCACCGACGTGGCATCGCTCAACACCATATCGCGCCCCGCCCGTACCTCGATATCACCGGTGCCGGTCCGTAGCAATGCCTCGGCCGCGAGCGTGATATCACCGCTACCGGCGTTCACTTCCAACGGATCGACGCTGTTCAAGTCGGCGCCCGCCGTCAAGCGCAACGACCAGGAAGCATCATCGCGCAACACATCCTTCTCGACGAAGAATATCGGATCGAGAACGCGCTCGACGCCGTCGCTCAGCGATTGATCGAGCTTGATGTCGCCGCCGGCGCGTAAAGAGAGCACCCCGGACTCACCGCCGGCGCCAAAACGCCATTCCGCTAAATCCCAGTCCGCGGCGAGCGTGAGATCGCCGGGCGTCTGTATCTCGACGCCGGGGACAAGATGGAAACGCGCGTCGCCGGAGACACCGAGCGCGGCGCGGATATCCGCCTCGTGGGACATCAGATCGGCGGCATCCTGGTACAGCGGATTGGCCGCCGTCGCCGCCACCTCGGCGGCGTCGAGCCGGCCGTCCGCGTCCGCGTAGGTCTGAAACGCCTCCAGCTCCACCCGCCCGGCGCCCAGCACCGTGCCGCCCAAAAATGGCTGCTGTGTATTCTCGTTGAGCAAGGCGGTGCGTGGCACTCGATAACGCACCTGTCCCGTGTCCATGCCCGTGCCCGCGACCGTAACCTGCTCCAGCACCAGCAGCGGCTGCCCAAAAACGTCGAACAAGGGATTGCCCTCGGCGTCGGTGCGCTGCATAGTTTGACCGTTTTCGTCGAGCAGCGGCCGCTCGTAGCTCACCGCCTTCACTTCCCGCGTGCCGCGCACATCGATGACGGCGCCGTCAGCGACGCTCAGCAGACCCTCGGCCGTGGCAAGTTCGACCTTGCCGCCCTCGCGGTCCTCGCCCAATGCGCGAGCATCGATGCGGGCGCCGTCGGCCAGCGTCACATCGCCGCGCGCGTGTATCCGGACTCGCCCGGCGCGCTCACCCGCGGCGTCTATCGTGCCACCCAGCGCGAAGGCGCCGCTCGGGACAGTGTCTCCGTCCACCGGCTCACCATCGAGCACAATGGCGACATCGCGCGCGCGCAACGTCTCACCGGCGGCGATCGCCGCGTCGCCGCTGCGCAGATGGAAATAACGCGCCGCGCCGAAACCGCCGGCGTTGAGTGTGTCGTTCAAGCCGGAAAAATCATCGACACTTTGCGCGGTGAGCGAGAAACTGCCCTCGTCTTGGCCGTCGGCGTCGGCGATCAGCTCGCCGTCGATGGCCGCCCTGCCCTCCGCATTCACCGTGAGCGCGCCGCCGGCGCCGGACACGTCGATGGCGGCGCCGGTGTCCATCACCACGTCGCCGTGATCCGCCGTCAGCGTAACCTTGCCGCCGGGTGTCGCGAGCGTCTGATCGAGGAAGGTCTCGCGCAGCGCCGCAACGTCGATGAGCGCATGTTCCGTCAACCGTATCCCGTCCGCCGCGTCGCCACCGGTGGCATGCAGCGCCACCGACCCGGCGGGCAGCAGCACACGTCCGTCGACGCTCACCCGCGAACCCGTCAGCGCCAAACGCGAGCCCAGCCCCGGCGCGGCGGGCAGCGCGGCATCGTCCGCGCCGCCCGTCACGACCAGCGCAGCAGCCGCGTCGATCCGCCAGTCGGCGCCATCGCTGGTCGTCAGCCACGGCGCCGCCAGTTGCAAGTCCCCGGTGACTTGCAAACCGCCGCTGCCTTGTGCGGTCAACTCGCTTTTCCCTTCGAGACGCGTGACAGCGAAACCTCGCACCGCGAGCTCGGAAACAGCGGGTGCGTCCGCCGCTGTATCGTCGGGTAGATCGCCCAGCCGCAACACGTCACCCGCCAGCGTCAATTGCCCGGCCAGATCCGCGGAACTCGGTTCAGGTAGCGAACCCGCGCCCTGCCAGGTCAGCGTGCCGGCGCGCAGCGATGCGTTGAGTTGATCGCCGCTCGCGATGCCGCGCAGTTCGGACGCATCGAGGGCCAAGGTGCCGCCGACGGAAAAATCGACCCGTCCGAACAGGTCGATCGACGACGCGCTCTTCAAAAAGAGATTGCTCACGTTCAGACCGGCGATATCCGCCCGCGACAAGGCCAGCCCACGTGACACGCCTTCCGCCGGAATGTCGCCCAGGCTGATGCGCGAGGCGGCCAGTTGCAGGGCACCGCCCGTCCCCAGGATCAGCGCCGCGGCCGAACTGGCGTCGCCGCTGGAATCGAGGGTGATCGAACCGCCGGTCAGCCCCGTCGCCGCGGACGTGCCCGCGGCGAGCGTGCTGCCGCTCTCCAGCATGAGCCGGGCCTTGGCCTGGTCAGGCACACCGCTGCGCTCGATCTTCGCGGCCGCGCCGCTCGACACCCGCAGCAAGGCGCTGTCGCCTTCCACGATGAAACGTTCCGGCGTCGCCGCGGCCTCCGTGCCGACGCCGCGCAGCGACGCCCCCGCGGCGACGCGCACGCCGCCCGTATCGTCATCCGCGCCGTCGGCCGCGGCGACGAGCATGATCTCGGGCAATTCCATTTCCACGCCGGACTCGATGCTCACGCCCCGCGCCGCGGCCTCGATGCGTGTGCCGTCGGCGGTCTGTTCGCGTCGGCCGCCGAGCAGCAGACTCTCCACGCGCAGCTGGGCCAGCCCGTCCGCCAGCAACTCAACCCGCCCTTGTTGGCCGGTGGTCGCGTCGACCACCGCGAGCTGGTCGGCGATGATGTCCACTTGTCCGCCGCGGCCGGTGCCCGCGGCCTGCACCGTCGCGCCCAGCGATAAGCGGGCGCCGGCGTCGATGAGCAGACGTCCCGCGTCGTCGGGCATACGCAGCGCGGACGCCGTGTCCGCGAAGAAATCGTTCGCGAGCGAGACCCGGTATTCCGCACGCCGCCGTACTTGGGCGCCGTTCTCGACGACGTAACCGGACCAGAGGCTTTTATGTGTCCCGTTCAGCGCGGAACCGCGCCGCGCCGACACGACGGGCAGACCGCTCGGAGCCGTGAATGCCTTTGCCGGCGCTTGCCCCGTCATACCTTGATCGGGCGTCAACAGGAACGCGCCCGGGAGCAGCGCATAACGCGCGGGTAAGAGCGCGTACTCGCCGGCGGGCAGGCCGTCGATCCCGCCCGCGATGTCGATGATGTCGCCGGCGGTGAGGCCGTCGTATTGGCTGAACGGATCGAGCGGCGCGGAGGAAAGCAGTGCGGTGGGCAGTATGGCGTAGGCGCCGTTGGCGTTGTCCGTCAGCAGCACGTCTTTGGAGCCGCCGGGGCCGGGGATGAATTCCCAGGCCTGGAGATCGCCGCCGCCGTCGAGCACCACCTGCGCACCGGCATTCAGCTCGACATTTTCCGCGATGAGTTCCACGGTCTTTTCCGGCGGAGCGGCGCTCCAGCTCTCATCGTCAGGCCCGCCGACTACGCGCAACACCCCCGGTGCGTAGGGCAATATCCAATCACGCCCGAACTGGGTCTCGCCGTAAGGCACCGGCATCGCGGGACCGACCACGGACACGACGCTGCCTGCTTCGAGGCGGAGGCGGTCCGTCGCCTCGAGCGTGATGCGACCGTGAGGCGCCCGCACCGTACCTGCAACGTCGATGCGCGCCGCGTTGACGTTTAGCGCGCCGCCGGCCGAAAGCGGTACGGGGGCACCCACACCGGACGACGATCCCAACGTCACCGTGCTTTCCGCGCCTGTCGCCTCCAGGGTGAATTCCGACAGCGTGGTGGGATAAAGCTGGGCCGCGTTTATGCGCAAATCGTCGACCGTTTTTAAACTGCCGGTCACTTGGGCGGACTCGTTAAGCGGGATGCGCAGTCCCGTCAGGCGCACATCGCCGCGGCTTTCGAGCGCGAGCGATGGATGTTCCGCGGCGCCGAAGCCTTGCACCGCGATATCGCCGGTCAAGTCGATCAGCTCCGCGCGCGCGGTGAGCGTACCGGCACCGGCGGTGGGCGCGGCGGTGAAGCGCAGTGCCGTGTCGGTGGGACCGAGGGCGATATGGGGCGCCTCTAGCAGCACATCATCGCCGCCGCCCGCCAGAATCGGGGTATCCAAGGTGATACGCTTACCCGCCCGCAATTGCGCGCCAGCATCAAAACGGATCCGGGCATCGTCGGTCATGCGACCGTTGCTGATGACGGGCCTTACTTTGAAAGCGATCGCGTCGAGTCCGGCCTCCTGCAATTGCGCCAGGCTGACCGCCGCGTACGAATCGACGTCATTGTTCAAGGCGCGCAGGGCCGCGAGATTCTGCGCGGAAAACAGGGCATCGCCAGGTTGCAACTCGCCGAACAGAGCCGCCGGATCGCCAGTCAACAAGGCAAGTTCACGCGCACCGGTCGGGTATTTGAATTCGCCTTGCTGTTCGGCATCCGGCGGCAGCGGATCGTCGGTGCCCAAACCCAGCGTGACCGTGAGAGTCCCGCCCGCCGCGCCGGGCGCGTCGGCGGCCCGCGCGCGCAATTCACCGGCGAGCATCATGCCTTCCGGCGCCTCGACTTGGATGCTGCCTGCCGCGCCGGCCACCACGGTCGGTTGATACGGGACGCCGCTGGCGCTGGAACGCGCAATGTCCACGGTCGTTGAAGTGCCGCCGACATCGATCAGCGAGTCCGGATCGGTGACCACGAAGCCGCGCTGTGCCCGCAGCGTTACGCTGCCGCCATCGAGCACCTCGCCTTGACGCAACCCCAGGGAATTGGGGGTGAGCCGGACCGCCGCCGGCGCCGAGAGCTCGGCTTCCGATCCCAGCCAAATCGCCTTGTCCGGAACCAAGCCCCGATCCACGTCAGGATTCGGCGTCAGAGTGAGCGTGATCCGCCCCGCCGGCGCGCGCACCGCGCCTTCGACCGTCAACCTGCGGTCGGAGCTCAAGCTGACGCTCGCCCCCGCATCGGTGTTGATCGCAGCGCCGGCGGCGACGGTGAGACCGGCGTTTATGTCGGAACCGCCGATGCTGCGGCGAGACCGCAAATCCAGACTGACCGGCGTCCTCAAATAGTCCGGTAATACTTCAAGCCGCGCCAGCGACGTGAAAGGGGTGCCGGTCGGCGCGGTGTTCATTTCCGGCCCCAGCACCCAGTTCATCGCTCGCGGTTCGATCTGAACGCCCTCGGCGACATGCAAACCCAAGTGGGTGGCGGTGAGGCTATATCGGCTGAAACCGCCTTGCTGGAAAAACGACGGCGCCAACGTCCAGACCCCCTCGTGGATGCCCGGCGCGCCTGTTTCAGTAATGTCGATGCCGCCGGCGGTCATGTTCAAGATGCCGCCCTTGGCCATGCCGTAGCTCTCGGCCGTGCCACCGAAATGCAGCGTGGGAATCGCGGCGGTGAGCGTGCTTGCAATGGTCAGATCGCCACCCGTACCGGGGTTCAATTTTCCGCCGCGATCGAGCCAGGCGCCGCCATTCAACAACAGGCTCGCGCCATCCGCGACGTTCACCCCGCCCGCGGACGACAGGCTGATGTCGCCGCCGTCGATCGCGATGGGGTCGTTCGGCGGAATGGGCGCCACCGCCGCGCCGTCATTCACCCATCGTCCGCTGACGTCGAGCACGGCGTCGGCGCCGATGGCCAAGACGTGGTTCTCACTCTGCACCGCGCGCAACACCAAGTCACCGGAGGGTATGCTGATGTCACCGTCGATCTGCAACGAGGGCGCAACGGCCCCGTCTTCGGTCACGGATCTGGCAACGACCAGGGTCAACTCGCCGCCCGGCGCCAGCGTGATGCGCTCGTCTTCCGGCATCACGATGCGGCCGTCGCTGTAAATCGCCACCCGCGAGAGACCACCGCTCTGGAACAAGGCTGGATCCAGCACCAGCATCCCCTCCGCCGCCGCGTTTTCGCCCGCGCTTTTGAACATGACGCCCGGCATACGGAAGTTGGCGGTAGTCTTGCTCAACTCGCTGGCATCGCCGAAGATCACTTGTCCGCCCAAGGGCAGTTGATGGGCGGGCCGGGTCCACGGCAACGCCACCGTGGAAGGCAATTGGCGCTGGCGCGTGCCCGCGATCGTGTCGCCCTTGAGCGTGCCCGCGATGCTCATCTGATTACCGAGCAATCTCATGCTGCCGGCGTCCTTGCCTTCGACGTAGGCATCCTCGGTGGTCGCAAGCGAGCGCAAGCCCGGGATATGGTATTCCTTGGTCAGCGCCCACTTGGCCGTGGTCCGTTTGTAGACACCGAGGATCGCGTCGTAATGCAGGTTCGGATCCGCTTCTCCGATGTCGTAGATGCGGCCGCCGGAAACCAGCTTGGTGGTCTCGAGCGAGCCGCCGTCATAACGGACACTGCCGCCGGAAACGTCGAGCGTCGCCCCGGCCGCCACGTTCAACGCGTCTTCCGAGCCCAGCGAGATCGTACCGCCGGCCGTGGTGCGTTCGCCGATTCCGCGCTGAATGTTGGCCAGCGCGCCGCTGATGTCGGCGATCGGCGTCCCTTCCCGCACGTCCACCTTGATTTTTTTTCCATACAAAATACCGTTGCGCTGCAACGGTGAATCTTTTAATTCATTACCGCGCAATTCGACCGTCACCAAGTTACGTTCCATGGACAGCCGCACGTCCTCGGTACCCGAGACGTCCAAGGTCGCGCCCGCGGCGATATCGATACGCGCGCCGTTGCCGGCCGTCTCGCCGCTAAGCGGCCGCGTCGGGTTGGTGGTCGCCGTGAATTCAATGGCGCCACTGGTCGCCACGAGACGTGCCGCGTCTCGCACTTCGATAGTCTTGCCCATCGCCTCGATGCTGGAAAGCGATTGTGGCTGCTCATCGACCGCCGTGGTCGGATCGGAAAAATCCGGCACTACTTCGGTTACGCTGGCCGCGCCGAAGACGACCGCGCCGGTACGCTGCATCTCCAGCGGTCCCGATTCCGGACTACGATCGACATCGACGGTGTCGCGCGCGATCAGACGTATCGAGCCGCCCAGGTTGACGGACGTCTTGGCCGATACGCGGCCCTCCTGATTGACGGCCAGCCCTACCAGGCTGGCGTTGCCGCGCTCAACGAGGATGTCGCCCAGGTTGCGCGCACTGCCGCCGACGTCGACTTCCACGATCAAGCCGCGCAGATTCGGATCGCTACTATTGGTCACCCACACCCGCTCTCCCGCCACCAGAATGGCCTGGCCGTCGGGCGCGTTGATCGTGCCGTGATTTTCCACCTGCGGGGCGAGCAGCATGACGCGGCCGGTCTTTCCTGCGCTCAGCACCGCGCCGGACTCCACGAGCACCGCACCGCCGGGCAGGGGGTTGCCGTCGGCATCGAGCTGTTGCGCCAGCGCGAAGGCAGGCCGGCGGTCGCGCCGGGGGGCGAGTATCCCGGACTCGAGCACATCGTCGGCCACGTCGAGCGTGGACGCGACCAAGCTATGGGCATCGACCTGCGACCCGCGGCCGAAGAGGATACCGTTGCGGTTGATCAGATAAAGCTGGCCGTTGGCGCTGACGCGGCCGAATATCCAGCTGGGATTGTCCTGATAAATACGATTCAGCGCCACCGAGGTGCTGGACGGCTGAATGAACTTGACGGAATTATCGGCGCCGACATCGAAGCTCTGCCAATTGAGCATGGCTTTATCGCTTTGCTGAATGATGCTCATGGCGTTGCCGGTGACCACCGGGGCCTGCACCTGCCCGGAGGCCACCCAGACCCTGCCTGCGCACGCACCGCCGCCGCACGGCACCGGCAGCTCGGCCTTAACGGGCGTCATCGGCGCCATGAAGACGCCACCCAACATCAACAGCCTGAGAAAGGCCCGCCAACCACGCAGCACGGCCTCTGGACGTCGCGGTTTTTTTCTGCCCAATCTGATCATCATTATCCGCGGCGCCTTGTCAATTCGAAAATAGAAAATTCAGATGATATCCGCCTCGCGCTCGATAGGAGACGCGGACGGAACTCGAAGCCGCCCACCCTACAAAACCAATGTTACAAATTCATGTCGCCGGACAATGACGCGGTGTGGAGTTTTATGCTGGCCGATTCATTGGCAATTGCCGAGCGCCATGATAAGGGCTAAAAAAATGAGCCCCCATTGCGGGGGCTCGTGAACGGGAAGATCGAGTATGGCAAAAAAGCAACGGGGCAATTCGCCGCCCCGTTGCAGTTTTGTCCGGCCCTTAGAGGCCGCCCTGCACCGTCTTGATGGTGGTGGGCAAATGGCAGGTATTGGGGGCGAAGCCGAAGGGGGCGCGCGTCGAGCTGTTCACCGGATTGCTGATGCTGAACGGATTGCTCGGCGTGAAACCACCGGTCGACTTCGGCGTCACCAGCCAGCCGCCCTGACCCCAGGTGTGGACATAGTTGGTGTTGACCGAGGCGGTGTCGTTGGGGGTGTTGCCTTGCGCCGCCATGTGAGCCAGGATCGTCAGCGTGTCGGTCTTGTCCGACGCCAGCGAGGCATTCAACAAACGGTCCGCGCTGGTGCGATACTGAAAGGATTGCTCGGCGTAGTCCTGGTAGTCGCCCGCGTGCACGGCCTGAATCGTCGGCGCGCCGCCATCGATCTTGATGAAGCGATAGCTGAACGAGTTGTCGACGTTGTTTTCCGTGCTATTGATGCCGATGGCCCAGCGCTTGGTCAACGCCGCGTTCTTGCCGCTCGCGTTCGAGCCGTCGTTGAAGTCATCCAGGCAACGGCTGACGTCGGACGAACCACTGTTTTCGGCGACCACGGGGCCGAGCGCGAGACTACCCGGTGCTGACGAAGGCGTCTTAACGGACGTATCACACGGCCAGTTCAGGAAAATGGTGTTGAACTGGGCCTGCGTACCGGAGCCTGGCACGCGACGGCAGATCTGCACTTTCTTGTCGGCGGGCACCGTGCCCAGAGCAACCACGTCCGGATGAGCGGCCAAGGATATCTTGGGGCCGTTCACGTCCGCCGGGTTCGTGACCATCAGGTTGTTCCAGTTCGGGATACCGCCGGTGAACAAGCTGCGGATCTCGGTGCTGGAAAGGCTAGGCATATTGGCTTGGGTCTCGGAACCCACCGTCAAGCCTTGCACCGCCTGCAAGGCATTGCGCAGATCCAAGCTCACCGGCGTGCCGAACACCAGGGCGCCGAAGGTATTGGTCGACACGCCCGTCGAGGCCGCATATTCCGGCAAACCGCTGGGGGTGTTGATACCGAAGAACTTGTTCGGCTCGATGTCGGAGAAGCCGGCATCCGGCACCTTCTGCTCATTCGCCGTGCCGCACTTATACTCACTGTAGTTGGTGCCCGCGCCCGTGACCAGCGCGGCGGGCGGATTGGCGGTGGTGTCGCAGTTGAAACCCGCGCCGGCGGTGACGGTCATGATGTCCACCTTGAAGCCGGTGGCCGCGCCGCCCGGATTGACCGGGTCGACGCCGTTGGTGGCGGCCACACCGGGCGCGACGTTCATGGGATGCGTGACCGGGGTCACACCCCAGCCGGAACCACCGGTGTCACGCTTGCGGAACAACACGTTCTTGGAAGCAACGGTTTCGCCGGCGTCAACTATGCCATCGCCGTCCTTATCCTGATGGGTCTTGGTTTTGCATGCCACGGCCCAGTCATTGCCGAAGCTCGAGCCGGTCCAGCGGCGGAACACATCGACGGGCTGGGTGGTGTCGCACACACGGTCGATGATCCAGACGCGCGCCGAGTTGCTGGCCGCCGTGGCGCCCGAGAACACCGTTTGATAGTCCGGCGCGGTGACGGAGGGATTGAAGGCCAGAGCGGAGCTCGCGGCCGTACCCAGGGCAAGGGCAACCCCGGTTTGTATCATACGTTTCATCATTGGATAACTCTCCATAATAATTTTGATGGAAGCGGGGGACGGGCTCGATTACGCGACCGCCAGGTTTGATTCCATATCAGGCTTGGCTTGCTCAGACTTGCGGCGGGCGACGCCCACCATGCCGATCAGGGCCGAACCCAACAGCCATACGGCCGCCGGAACCGGCACGACGCTTGCCGTGTAGGTCAATGTGCCAGCC
>JAHFRV010000006.1 GCA_023266095.1 Gammaproteobacteria bacterium
TCTCCGAGGCGGTGCGCGAGTACCCCGACTTGATCAAACAATACCTCGGCACGGTGGTGCCGACCGGCGATAATTTTTATGCAGCGCTCAACTCGGCCGTGTTCAGCGACGGCTCTTTCGTCTACATTCCAAAGGGCGTGCGTTGCCCGATGGAGCTGTCCACTTATTTCCGCATCAACGCCGCCAACACCGGCCAGTTCGAACGCACCTTGATCATCGCCGACGAAGGTTCGTATGTGAGTTACCTCGAAGGCTGCACCGCGCCGATGCGCGACGAGAATCAATTGCACGCCGCGGTGGTCGAGCTCGTCGCGCTCAAAGACGCGCAAATCAAATATTCGACGGTGCAGAACTGGTACCCCGGCGATGCGCAAGGCCGCGGCGGCATCTACAATTTCGTCACCAAGCGCGGCGCCTGCCGCGGTGCGAACTCCAAGATTTCTTGGACCCAGGTCGAGACCGGCTCCGCCATCACTTGGAAATATCCGAGCTGCATCCTGGAAGGCGACAACTCGGTCGGCGAATTTTATTCGGTGGCGCTCGCCAATAATTATCAGCAGGCCGACACCGGTACCAAGATGATCCACATCGGCAAGAACACCAGCAGCACCATCGTTTCGAAGGGCATCTCGGCCGGCCACGGCCAGAACGCCTATCGCGGTCTGGTGAAGATATTGAAGAGCGCGACGGGCGCGCGCAATTACACCCAGTGCGATTCCTTATTGCTGGGCGACAAATGCGGCGCGCACACCTTCCCTTATATCGAGGTGAAGAACTCGACGGCGAAGGTGGAGCACGAGGCCACCACCTCCAAAATCAGCGACGATCAATTGTTTTACTGCAAGCAGCGCGGGCTGTCGGCGGAAGACGCGGTGTCGATGATCGTCAACGGCTTCTGCAAAGAGGTCATCAAAGAACTGCCGATGGAGTTCGCGGTGGAGGCCCAGAACTTGTTGGGCGTGAGTCTGGAAGGCAGCGTCGGCTGATAATGTTTTAATCACGGTGCGCGCAGGGCGCTTGCATGAGTCCCGTGGTCATTAATCCTGGAAGTTGAGCGTATGTTGAGCATTAAGAATCTTAAAGTGAACGTGGACGGCAAGGCCATCCTCAAGGGCATCGATCTCGAGATCCAAGCCGGCGAAGTGCACGCCATCATGGGGCCGAACGGCTCCGGCAAGTCCACCCTCGCCAATGTGCTGGCGGGTCGTGAAGGTTACGAAGTGGTGGACGGCACGGTAACTTATCAGGGCCAGAATCTGCTCGAGCTGGCGCCGGAACTACGCGCGCGCTCAGGCGTATTCTTGGCTTTTCAATACCCGGTGGAAATCCCCGGCGTGAGTAACGTCTATCTGCTCAAGGCCGCGGTCAACGCGGTGCGCAAACACCGCGGTTTGGATGAGCTCGACGCCATGGATTTTCTCGCGCTGGTGCGGGAGAAGATGAAGCTGGTGAAAATGGATGAGCAATTTCTTTATCGCGCCGTCAATGAAGGTTTCTCCGGCGGCGAGAAGAAGCGCAACGAGATTTTGCAGATGGCCTTGTTGGAGCCGGCGCTGGGCATACTCGACGAAACCGATTCGGGCCTCGACATCGACGCGTTGAAGATCGTCTCCGACGGTGTGAATGCCTTACGCAGCAAAGACCGCGCCTTGGTGCTGGTGACGCATTATCAACGGCTCCTGGACTACGTGGTGCCCGACCGGGTGCACGTGCTGGCGCATGGCCGCATCGTCAAATCCGGCGATCGCGGCCTGGCCCTGGAGCTGGAGCAAAAAGGCTATGGTTGGATCGAAACCCAAGCGGCCGCCCTGTAAGCCGCCAGGTCACTGAAATGAATGCCGTCATGCAAGCCCATCAGCATTATGCCGCCGAATTCGAGCGGGTCGAATCCGTCTTGGCGGGCGCGGCCTCGCCTTGGCTGCGCGAATTGCGCCGCAACGCCTTGGCCGTCTTCGTCGAGCGGGGTTTTCCCACCGCCCGCGACGAGGATTGGAAATACACCCGCACCGCGGCCATCGAGAAGCGCGCCTTCAGTTGCGTCCCCGCGGCCGCCGCGCCGCTGAATGCACAGCGTCTTCAGCAGGTGTTGCACACGGAATTCGCCGCCCACCGCATCGTCATCGTCGACGGCCGTTACCGCCCGGAATGGTCGCAACTCGACGGCCTGCCCGCCGGAGTGCGCGTCACCGCCTTGGCCGCGGCCTTGAGCGACGAGTCCTCCGGCGTGCGCACCGCGCTGGGCAAGGCGGTGAATATCCAGCGCCATCCCTTCGCCGCGCTCAATACCGCGTTCATCGATGACGGCGTCTTCATCGCTTTGCAAAAAGGCGCGGTGCTCGACCAGCCCGTGCAGATCGTGTTCGTCGCCAGCGCGGCGCAAGGCGGTCACGCCACCCATCCCCGCGTGGTGGTGGCGGCGGACGAGCACAGCCGGGCCACGCTCATCGAACGCTTCGTGGCCTTGGACGAGGCGGTGTATTTCACCAATGCCGTCACCGAGGTGGTGTTGGGCGACCATGCCAGTGTCGAACTCTGCCGTTTGCAAGAGGAAAGCGCCAAGGCCTTTCATATTTCCGGCGTGTTCGTGACGCAGGGCCGCGCCAGCCGATTCACCTCGCACGCCATCTCGCTGGGCGCCTTGCTGGCGCGCGACGATATCGACGTGCAATTGGCGGCGCCCGGTGTGGAATGCACCTTGAACGGTTTGTACATGGCCGGCGGCCGCCAGCATGCGGACACCCACAGCCGCGTCGATCATTTGCAGCCGCACGGCACCAGCCATGAATTTTACAAAGGCGTGCTCGACGGCCACGGCCGCGGGGTGTTCAACGGCAAGGTGATCGTCCATCCCGACGCGCAAAAAACCGACGCGCGCCAGCGCAACGAGAATTTATTATTGTCCGACGACGCGGAAGCCGACACCAAGCCCGAGTTGGAAATCTACGCCGACGACGTAAAATGCGCGCACGGCGCCACGGTCGGCCAGTTGGACGCCGACTCGGTGTTTTATCTGCGTTCGCGCGGCATGGACGAGGCGGCGGCGCGCAGTCTGCTCACTTACGCCTTCGCCAGCGAGATCATCGAACGGGTGCCGGTGCCGGCGATCCGCGCCTATCTGCAGCAAGCGGTGCTGGCCCGTCTCCCCGGCGGACCCGCCATCGAGGAGTTTTTATGAGTAGCCAGAAGGCGCAGATAACACCGGGCCCGGCTCCAGCGCTGGATGCGGCACGCCTCCGCGCGGACTTCCCGATTCTGCACCAACAGGTGCACGGCAAGCCGCTGGTGTATCTCGACAACGCCGCCACCACGCAAAAGCCGCGGCAGGTGATCGAGGCGCTCGATCATTATTACAACACCGACAACGCCAATATCCATCGCGGCGTGCATACCCTGAGTCAGCGCGCCACCGACGCGTACGAGGGCGCCCGCGAAAAAGTCCGGCGCTTCATCAACGCCGCCGATCTGTGCGAGATCATCTTCGTGCGCGGCGCCACCGAGGGCATCAATCTGGTGGCGCAGAGTTACGGCCGCCCCCGTTTCAAAGCCGGCGATGAAATTCTCATCAGCGCCATGGAACATCACTCCAATATCGTGCCGTGGCAGATGTTGTGCGAACAGACCGGCGCGCTGTTGAAAGTCGCGCCGATCAACGACGCCGGCGAGCTGGTCCTCGACGAGTTTCACAAACTGCTGTCGCCGCGCACCAAGCTGGTGGCTGTGGTGCACATCTCCAACGCCCTCGGCACCATCAATCCGGTGCGGGAAATCATCGCCGCCGCCCATGGGGTGGGCGCGGTGGTGTTGCTCGACGGCGCCCAGGCCGTAGCCCATGCCGCGGTGGACGTGCGGGCCTTGAATTGCGATTTTTACGTATTTTCCAGCCATAAATTGTACGGCCCCACCGGCGTAGGGGTGTTGTACGGCAAACGCGAATTGCTGGAAGCCATGCCGCCTTATCAAGGCGGCGGCGACATGATCCGCATGGTCAGCTTCAAAAAAACCGAATACAACAGTTTGCCCTACAAATTCGAGGCGGGCACGCCGCACATCGCCGGCGGCATCGGTCTCGGCGCGGCTATCGACTACGTGACGGCGGTCGGTTTGGAGGCCATCGCCGCTTATGAAGACGACTTGTTGGGTTATGCCACCGAGCAGGCCTTGACTGTACCCGGCCTGCGTTTGATCGGCACCGCCCGCGCCAAGGCGGCGATACTGTCGTTCGTGCTCGAACGCATCCATCCTCACGACATCGGCACCATAGTCGATCACGAGGGCGTAGCGATCCGCACCGGTCATCACTGCGCCATGCCGGTGATGGATTTTTTCAATGTGCCGGCGACCGCCCGCGCGTCGTTGGCCTTGTACAATACCCGCGACGACGTCGATCGTTTTATCGCGGCGTTGCATAAGGTGAATGAGGTGTTCGCCTGATGTCCGGCCTGCGCGAGCTTTACCAAGAGGTGATCTTCGATCACAACCGCCACCCCCGCAATTTCGGCAAGCTGGAGGGTGCCAACCGCTATGCGGTCGGTCATAATCCTTTGTGCGGCGATAGGCTGACTTTGTATCTCAAAGTGGAAAACGATCTGATCAAGGATGCGCGTTTCGAAGGCATGGGCTGCGCCATCTCCACCGCCTCCGCCTCGTTGATGACCGAGCGTTTGAAGGGCATGACCGTGGCGGACGCCGAGGACTTGTTCGGGCGGTTCCATGATTTGTTGACCAACGCCGCTACGGACGATGATACCGCCGCCCTCGGCAAGCTCACGGTGCTGCTCGGTGTGCGCGAATATCCCGCGCGGGTCAAGTGCGCGACGCTGGCTTGGCACACCCTGCACGCGGCGCTGGCCAATCAGGAACAGTCAGTGACGACGGAATAATCATGCGCAGTAACGAGATCATTTCCCTCAACCGCGATTGCGAAGCGGTGTTGATCCCCGCCGGGACCCAAGTGACTTTGCCCGCCGGCCAGCAGGTGACCATCACCCAGGCCCTCGGCGGCAGTTACACCTGTTATGTCGAAGGCAGCCTGGTGCGCATCGACAGCAAAGACGCCGATGCGCTCGGCAAATCATTACAAGAAACATCCGCCGATTCCGCCGAGCTGACCGGCGACGGTACGGTCGATGAAACCCTGGTGTGGGAACAACTCGCCACCTGTTATGACCCGGAGATCCCCATCAACATCGTCGAGCTGGGTTTGATCTACGAATGTCATATCGTGCCTTTGCCTGAAGGCGGCAATCGCGTCGATATCAAGATGACCCTCACCGCGCCGGGCTGCGGCATGGGTTCGATATTGCAAGCCGACGTGGCCAGCAAAGTGAAAAGCGTGCCCAACGTCACCGACGTCAACGTCGAGCTGGTGTTCGAGCCGCAATGGGATCAAAGCCGCATGACCGAGGCCGCACGTTTGCAGGCCGGGCTGTTTTAACGGGGGCGGCTTGCGATGTCGGATTGGGTAACGGTCGCCGCGGTCGCGGAGTTGACGCCGGGGACGCGGCGGATCATTGATGTCGATGACGTACAGGTCGCCGTGTTCAATTTGAACGGGGAGTTTTACGCGATCGAGGACGTCTGCACCCACGACTACGCGCCGCTGGCCGACGCCAAACTGGACGGCGATGAAATCATCTGTCCCCGCCACGGCGCGCGGTTTTGCATCAAGACCGGC
The DNA here is from genome assembly GCA_023266095.1 of Gammaproteobacteria bacterium. Classification (GTDB taxonomy): domain Bacteria; phylum Pseudomonadota; class Gammaproteobacteria; order DRLM01; family DRLM01; genus CAKKSB01. The sequence continues at coordinate 5,675 of JAHFRV010000006.1, forward strand.
GCCGTCACCGCGCCTCCCGCCTATGAAGCGATCGCCACCTTTCCAGTGCGCGTCCATGAAGGTGTGATACAGGTCCGCGATCCACGTTGGGATTGATCGGCGCCGCATCTTACCGCGGGGCGGTGCATCCTGGCGGCAGGTTACGCCGCTACGCGGCTAAGTCACCGTATATCGACTACTTCAGCGCTTGACCGCCATCACCCCGTCGCCGCTCAACTCCGCGGCGAATCCGGCCTTTCGCAAACGTTTCGCCACTTCATTGGGCACATCACGGCCGCTGGTCAATTTGTTCGGCGCGCCGGCATAATGAAACAGCTTACCCTTGCGCTTCACTACGCGGGCTAATTGGTCATAAAAAATCTGCGAATAGAGTTCGCCGGCGATACCGAAGCGTGGCGGGTCGTGCAGGATGGCGTCGATCGAGCCGCTCGGCAGCGACATTATCTGCTCGCCGATGTCACCCAAGCTTAAGCGCAACACCTCATCAGCTTGGGGCGACCAGGGATTGAGACTGCGCAGCCAGATCACGTCGGGATTTTTCTCGAAAGAAAGCACCTGCCTGGCCAGTCCGCGCACGCACCACGCGGCAAAATAACCGAGGCCGCCGCAAGTATCCAGAATCACCTTGCCACGCGGTTGTATCAAAGCGACCTTGCGTTCAGCGTCCGCATAGGGTGAGGTTTGCGCCGTGGGCAGCATCTTGATCCCGTCGATTTCGAATGTCGGCGGTCCCCAGTTGGTCGGCACCAACTTGATCAGCGACGTCGTATAGCGCGACACTGGTTGAAACGCCCCGTCATCCCAGTAATAGATGGTTCTGTCATTGCAGGTTTCGAGATAAGGAAACCATCGGCCTTGCCAGCGCCAGCCATGAGTGGCCACCTCAATACGCGTCATCGACAGCCCCAAATCCAGCGAGCACTCGACCTGCGCCGCGCCCGCCTGCAAGGCAGCGAGCAGGCTGGTATGCGCCTTCAAGGTTAACAGCGGTCCGCTCGATTTCTCGTTCATCATAAATTCTGCACTGCCCGCGTCGCCGTGATCACCTTGCGTACGGCGTCGGGTCGAAGTCAATCAGCGCGCCACTACAGGCAGCCTCGGCAAAAGCTTGATGATATGCCGAATTGCCCTGGCGGGGTTAGTGAATGAGGCGGATCATGGCAGAGGGCGGAATCCGGTTAATGGCGCGTCCCCGCCGGGTGTCGATGCCGGCGCGCGAGCCACCGAACTGATATAAACTTATTGCTGTCAAAGTTTGCGCCGCAAGGCTAAAGGAGTAGGCGATGGTAGGAAAGGAAGGAGTAGACGAGGAGCGCCGCGATTTTCTGTTGACGGCCACCGGTACGGTCGGCGCCGTGGGCATTGCCGCCGCTTGCTGGCCTTTCATCAGCAGCATGAATCCCACCTTGGATGTGCAGGCTCAGGCCAATACCGAAGTGGACCTCAGCGGCGTGGCCGCCGGCGCGATGCGCACCGTGGCCTGGCGCGGCAAACCAGTATTCATCGTGCACCGCAACCCCGAGCAGATCGCGGCCATGGCCCAGTCGGAGGGTGGCAAAGATCCGGCGCCGGATCGAACACGGGTGCAGGAGCCGCAGTGGCTGGTGGTGGTGGGCATTTGCACCCATTTGGGTTGTGTGCCCAACAAGACCGAGGACGGTTGGTTGTGTCCCTGTCACGGCAGCGTCTACGACAACAGTGGCCGTGTCCTGCAAGGCCCGGCGCCGCGCAATCTCGAGGTGCCGCCCTACCATTTCGTCGAGCCCACTAAAATCGTCATCGGATAACAAGGAGCCGGTCATGGCGCAACGTCTCATCGACTGGATAGATCAGCGGTTCCCGCTGACCTCGTTCATCAAACGTGAACTCACCGATTATCCCACCCCGCGCAATCTCAGTTATTGGTGGAACTTCGGCTTTCTCGCCGGCTTTTTGCTGATGCTGCAAATCGTCAGCGGCGTGTTTCTGGCCATGCACTACAAACCCGATGTCACGCTCGCCTTCGATTCCGTGCAGCACATCATGCGTGACGTCAATTACGGCTGGCTGATCCGTTATCTCCACTCCACCGGCGCCTCGGCGTTTTTCGCGGTGATCTTTATTCACATGGCGCGCACGCTCTACTACGGCTCCTATCGCGCGCCGCGCGAGCTGATGTGGTGGAGCGGCCAAGTACTGTTGATCCTGCTGATGGCCAGCGCCTTCATGGGTTATCTGTTGCCCTGGGGCCAGATGTCGTTTTGGGGCGCGCAGGTCATCACCAGCCTGTTCGGCGCCACGCCGCTGATCGGCGACGAGATCGTCTTGTGGCTGCGCGGCGATTTCGTGGTGGGCGACGCCACCTTGAACCGCTTCTTCGCCCTGCACTACCTGGTGCCGTTTTTCATCGTGGCCATGGTGCTCATCCACCTGGTGGCCTTGCACCATGTGAAGAGCAGCAACCCGTCCGGCATCGATCTCGCCGACAAGGACAACATTCCCTTTCACCCCTATTTCACCGCCAAGGATTTTTTCGGGCTGGGCGTGTTTTTAATCATCTTCTGCGGCTTCGTCTTCTTCGCGCCGGAGTTTTTCATCGAGCCTGCCAATAACGAGCCGGCCAATCCCTTGCTGACCCCGCCGCATATCGTGCCGGAGTGGTACTTCCTGCCGTTCTACGCCATTCTGCGCGCCATCCCCGATACCCTGGGCGGCGTGGCGGCCATGAGCTTGTCGATTTTGATCTTCGCCGCCATGCCCTTTCTCGACCGTTCCCGCATTCCGGGCGGCGCGCGCTTCCGGCCGTTTTATCGCGCTATGTTTTATATCTTCGTGGTGGATGTCTTGGTGCTGGCGTACATCGGCAGTCAGCCGCCCGGTGGGCTGATATTTAAGATCGACGTGGCGGCGACCGTGATCTACTTCGCGGTTTTTCTCACATTGCCTTTTCATTCGCGCTGGGAAGAACGCTGGCTGCACGCGCGTGGCCTGCCGCCGGCCTTGCGCAACTTGCTTGACAGTGCAAGCGAGCCGCAACCGCGACGGGAAGCGCGCTGATGAAATTACGCGCACTGAGTTATCTCATGTTGTTGTTAGCCGCGCCTGCGACGTGGGCTGACAACGCGCTCAAGGACGTCGTGATCGATCAGAGTCCCACCGCGCTCCGCCGCGGCGCCGCCACCGTCACCGGCGTGTGCATGGCTTGCCACAGTCTGAAATATCTGCACTATCGCGACTTGCTCAAATTGGGTTTCAACCCCGAAGATGTGGCGGGCATGAGCATGGGCAACAAACTGGAAGACCCGCTGTTGGCGATGACGCCGCCCGATGTCAGCGAACAAACCTACGGCCGCGTGCCGCCCGATTTATCGTTGCTGGCCAAGGCCCGTGAAGACGGGCCGCGTTACATCTACAGCTTGCTCACCGGTTTTTATCAAGACAAAAGCGGCGAGACCAATAATCACCTATACCCCGGTATCCGCATGCCCGACATCCTCGGCTGGAGCGGCGCCGACGCGAGTCAACGTGCGGCGCTGGCAACCCAGGCCAACGAGGTCACGGCGTTTTTAGCCTGGGCGGCCGATCCGCGCGCGGATGAGCGGCGAAGCTTGGGTTACTACGTGATCGCCTATTTGGTCTTGCTCACCGGTCTGCTGTATGTGCTTAAGCGGAGAGTGTGGGCGCGCTTGGGGCAGGGTTCGAACTAGGCCGCATCAAAAAACCGCTGTCGTCTTAGAACCTGTTCATGATCTCGCTGAAGGGCGCATCGCGGCGTTAAAATCGCCCTCAAAATGCTCACATACTCTCTGTATGCTGCGCTTTTTCGATCGATTTTGCCTTGCGCTGCATCCCTTGATCGAGATCATGAACAGGTTATTAGGGATGCTCTGAATAATTCCGTCCTGGAATTTTCAGAGCAACAACCCTGCGCTTGGCGCTTCCCTGTGCCGCGGGAACCTTCGAATAAATCATCAAAGGTTCCTTAGCCTGTATCGAACGCGAATTTCTTATGCACGCCACTGGCGGCAGCCAAATGCAATGAGTAAAGCGGTTCAACCAAGCTTAACCGCCTATCCCCGCCATGAACGCCGGTGCGACCAGGGCCGCGCGATGTATCTCGGCACGGTAATAATCGGTGGCGAAATTTTTCCGCGCCGCGTCTTGTTCGCGAAAGTTAACCGGGTCCACGCCCTTGCCCGCCATGGTTGCGCTCCACCAGCCTGAGGGGTAGACGCATTGCGGGAAGTAAAAAGTCCGGGTGTGGTCGAAGCCCGCCGCGCGCATCGCCTTGTGCATGGATTGAATCAGCGTCTTGTGGAATAACGGCGATTCGCTTTGGCCCACCAATATCCCGCCCGGGCGCAGAGCGCGGTGACAGTTGCGGTAGAACGCTTCGTTGAACAGGCCTTCCGCCGGGCCGACCGGGTCGGTGCTGTCGACGATGATGACATCGAGGCTTTCCGGCGCGGCGTCTTTCAGCCACTGTATGCCGTCGCCGAAGTAGAGGTGGGCGCGCGGGTCATCATTGGCGCTGCACAATGCCGGGAAATATTTTTCAGCAAGGCGGGTGACGCGCTCATCGATCTCCACCTGCCAGGCTTCTTCCACGCCTGGATGTTTGAGTACCTCGCGCAGGGTGCCGCAATCGCCGCCGCCGATCACCATCACCTTTTTGGGTGCGCGATGGGCGAACAGCACTGGGTGGCTCATCATTTCGTGATAGAGGAAATTGTCGCGGTCGGTGAGCATCACACAGCCGTCGATGACCATCAGCTTGCCGAAGCCTTCGGTGTCATAAATCTCGATGTGCTGATAGGGCGTCTGCTCGTCGTGGAGCTTGGCCTTGATTTTAAAAGAAAAGGCTGCCCCGTCGGCGGGATAGATTTCGGTGAACCAGGTGTTGTCCAGCGCCATGATGTGCGGCTCCTCGGCAGAGTGATCAAAGAGCGGCTAAAGATACAGGATGGCCGCCGCCCCGCCAATAAGCGCGGGATGGCGAATTTCTTTATAATCGCCGTTCTTTCACCCAGCAAGAGACGGCAAGCCGATGGCAGAGTGGGACATTCAACAGGCAAGGGACACCTTCAATATCCCGCATTGGGGCGGCGACTATTTCGATATCAACGACGAGGGCCATTTGCACGTGCGGCCGCGGCGTGGCAGCGGGCACCCGGGCATCGATCTGTTCAAGCTCAGCCAGGAGGCGCAGGCGGCGGGACAGACCTTGCCGCTGCTGGTGCGCTTCTCCGATATTCTGCACGACCGGGTCGATACCTTGTGCGGCGCGTTCGCGCAGGCCATGCAAGTGGCCGGTTATCAGGGCCGCTACACCGCGGTCTATCCCATCAAGGTCAATCAGCAGAAAAGCGTGGTGCAGGAAATTCTGCGCGACGGCGATCAGCGGGTGGGGCTGGAGGCGGGCAGCAAACCGGAGTTGATGGCGGTGCTGGCGCTGTCGCGGCCGGGCGGGGTGATCATCTGCAACGGCTACAAAGACCGCGAATACATCCGGCTCGCCCTCATCGGCAAACGGCTCGGTCACCGCGTCTACATTGTGGTGGAAAAACTCTCCGAGCTGGCGGTGGTCATCGAAGAATCGCGCAAACTCGACGTGACGCCGCTGCTGGGTGTCCGGGTCCGGCTGGCCTCCATCGGCGCCGGCAAGTGGCAGAACACCGGCGGCGATAAATCCAAATTCGGTTTGTCCGCCGCGCAGGCGCTCGCCGCCATCGAGCAATTGCGGCAGGCGCAACTGCTGGATTCCCTGCAGCTGATGCATTTCCACCTGGGTTCGCAAGTGGCCAATGTGCGCGACATTCAGCGCGGCGTGCGCGAGGCGGCACGTTATTACGCCGAGTTGCACCGCCTCGGCATCGACATCCGCTGCGTGGACGTGGGCGGCGGTTTGGGCGTCGACTACGAAGGCACCCGTTCGCGCAGTTATTGCTCGATGAATTACAGCGTGCAGGAATACGCCAATAACGTCATCCACACCTTGTGGGAGATATGCGAACAGCAGGGTCTGCCCCATCCCGACGTGATCACCGAATCGGGGCGGGCGATGACCGCCCATCACGCGGTGCTGATCACCAACGTCATCGACATCGAGCGGGCGCCGGTCGAACTTACCCTCGCTCCGCCGGCCGAAGATGAGCCGCATATCATTCACGACTTGTGGCAGGCGCTGCAAAATATCAGCGCCCGCTCGGTGCTGGAGGTGTATCACGACGCGGAGTATTGGGTGGGCGAAGCGCAAACCATGTATACCCACGGCGTGTTGACTCTGGCCCAACGTGCCCGCGCCGAGCAGTTGTTCTTCGCCATTTGCGCCACGGTGCGCGGGCTGCTGAAGCCGGAGAGCCGTGCCCACCGCGAGCTGCTCGACGAGTTGAACGAGAAACTCGCCGACAAATATTTCTGCAACTTCTCGCTGTTCCAATCTTTGCCGGACGTGTGGGCCATCGATCAGGTGTTTCCGATCATGCCGCTGCATCGTCTCGCCGAACGTCCCGAACGGCGCGCGGTGATACAGGATCTCACCTGCGATTCCGACGGCCGTATCGATCACTACGTCGACCGCGAAGGGGTCGAGTCGAGTTTGCCCTTGCATGCGGTGCGGCCCGGTGAGCCCTATTTGATCGGCGTGTTTCTGATCGGCGCTTATCAGGAAATTCTCGGCGATATGCACAATCTGTTCGGCGACACCGATGCCGTGAACGTCGAGCTCACCGCCGACGGCGGTCATCGTTTAGTGCAGCCGCAGCGCGGCGACACCGTGGATGAGTTATTGCGTTACGTCCATTACGACATCGACGATTTGCTGGCGAGTTATCGCTCTAAAATCGCCGCCGCCGAATTGAACGCCGAACAGCGCCGGCTTTATTTCGAGGAACTGGAGGCCGGTTTGCACGGCTATACCTATCTCGAAGAGTGAGATTGATCTACGACCCATGGATGAAGCTATGCCTAGTTCAGCGGCCGGCTCGGCGGGCCGTTAACAGGGGGGTACGGCCGGCGTTCCCAGGGTCGGGACGGGTTTGGCAGGTCAGGGCCGCCTGTGGCATGATGTTTTTACTATAAGAAACGCGATAAGGTGACGCCATGAAAAAAACCGTTGCACTGACATGTCTAAGCTTGACGCTGGTGGCCTGGTTGCCCAGCCCGGCGTCGGCCATCGATTTCGGCAAGATCGGTTTCAGTCTCGATAAGAAAAAGGCGTATTACGGGGTGGCGATGTTTAACCCCAACTATAAAACCACCGCCAAAGATCATCGCTCCACCGGCCTGCTCGGGCGGCTGGGTTACGATATAAGCAAGCATCTCGCGGTCGAAGCGCACGTCGCCGCGACCATCGGCGGGGAATCCGTGGTGGATAAGACGCAGGGCGAAATGCAGATGTCCAATTTGTACGGTGCTTTCCTGCGCGCCAATACCCAATTCAGTATGGGCCGTATTTATTTATTGGGCGGCTATGTGCATGGTACGCGGGTGATTAAATCCCTCCAAAATTCATTCGAAGACGACGACAGCAATAAGGCATTTGGTTTCGGTGCCGAAATCACCGACGACGGCATGTTCGGTATTGCCTTGGACTGGATACAATATTTCGATAACCGCAACTACGCGGTAGAAGCCTGGAATCTCGGTATCGTGAGCCGCTTCTAAATGGCGAGATCGGCCATGCAAGCGACTTCCCGTGGGCGGATGCGCTGATGAGCGCGGAGATCGTCAAACTGTCTCATCCCACTCCCGAGTTTCTCGAAGCGCACGGCGTGATGGGCTGGCCGATTTGGAGCAAGGACGTTTCCAGCTTTCCCTGGCATTACCAAAGTAGCGAGACCTGTTATTTTCTCGAAGGTGAAGTGCGGGTCACTCCAGACGGCGGTACGCCGTTGCGCATGGGTAAAGGTGATTGGGTGGTGTTCCCCGCCGGTATGAGTTGTACCTGGGAGATTCTCCAAACGGTCCGTAAACATTACCGCTTCGCTTGAATGAGGCGAGGCGACTTTTTCATCCTGCTATCCCATCCGTTGAAATATCTCCAGACCTTGCCGCGATTTATTTGATCGCTCTCGTTGGCCGGTGCTAGCGCTTCGCGCGCGGCTGCGCCACTCGCGGTTTAGTTCCGCCAAGTCAGACTGCGTATGCCGCCATAGCTGGTGGTGCCTATGACATTGCCCGCACCGCTGCTGGTGTTGATAGTGACGAGCTGCGAGCCGGTGTTATTAAATCCATAGAGAACTCCGCCAACGGGGTCGAAGGCCAGTGCGGTGATGCCGTCGTAACTTACGGGGGCCATCGCGCTGCCGACGCCGGTGCCGGTATCGATGGTGATGAGTTCGTAAGTGTACGGACCCGCGCCGGTGCCGCCGATGCCGTAGAGCGTATTGCCGCTGAAGGCCAGCGCGCCGGGGACGTCATCGAAACCGACGGTGCCGGTGCCGACGGGGCTGGCGGCGCCGGTGCCGGTGTTGATAGCGAGCAGTTGTCTGGTGGAGGTGTTCACCGCGTATAAGGTGTTGTTGGCGTTGAAGGCCAGGCCGGCGACGCAGCAGGCGATGCCTAGATCGCCGATCGGCGTGGTGGTGCCGGTGGCGAGGTCCACGGTGACCAGTTTGCCGTTGTCGGCGTCGTTGGCGATGGCGTAGTAAATACCGGTGTTGGGATTGTAGGCCACGCCGCTGACCGCGCCGAGACCGAGTTGTCCCTTAGCGCTGCCGACGCCGTTGCCGGTATTGAGTTGCAACAGGCCTAGTTGGTTGGCGCCGTAAAGGCGACCGTTGGTTTCATCATAAGCCAAGGCGCCGATGACATCTTCATGCAATACCGCACCTACCGTGCTGCCCGCGCCGTTGCTGGTATTGATGGTGATGAGCCGCGGCGTTTCGCCGGCGGGATCGGTGTCGATGCCGTAAAGAATATTTCCGGACGCATTATAGGCCAGGCCTTCGACGTCGCCGAAGCCCAGACCGCCCACCCAGGTTTTGGCACCGTTAGCGGTGTTGAGTAGATACAGTTCGTCGCTGTCGAGATCGCTGGCGTAGAGTTTGTTGTTATTGGGATCGAAGGCCAAGCCGTGTAGATTGCCGCCGGGCGTGCCGACCTGGGTGGCCGCCGCCGTGCCGGTGTCGATGCGATACAGCTGAGTGCCGGCGACGCCGTACAAGACTTCGGTATTGGGATCGTAGGCCAAATCATACACCGTGCCGGTGACGGCGCTGAGCGGCGCGATGGACGTGGCAATACCGGTGTTGGGATGGACCTCCACCAGGTATTGTCCGCCGAGAGGATCACTGCTCACGCCGTAAAAAATCTGGCGGATGCTGTCGTAAGCCATGCCCCGCAGTTGGTTGCCGCTGTTATCACCGAGACTAGTGAGTTGGTAGTTCTGGCCCGCGCCATTGCTTTTGTCGATGACGATCAGTTGCCGGCTGTTGCTATCAAATCCATAAAGCGTGTTGCGGCTCATGTCATAAGCGAGAGCCGCCACGCCGCCGTAGCCCAGCGGGCCGACCAGGCTGGCGGCGCCGCTGCCGGTATCGACCGTATACAGATTCCCGGTGCTGGTGGAGACGCCGTACAAGGTGAAACTATCGGCATCGTAGGTCAGTACCGGCAGGGCGGCGGCGCCGGTGATGTTCCTGACGAGGGTGGCGGCGCCGCTGGTGGTGTTGATGGTCAGCAAGTCGTTGGTCGTGACATCGCTGCCGTAAAGTATGCCGCTGCCCCGACTGTCGAAAGCCAGACCTTGCACATCGGTGTAGCCGCCGGCGAAATCGCCTATTTCGGTAGTGACGTTGGTACTGGTGTTGTAACTGTAGAGGGTCGTGCCGTCGCTGCCGTAGAGAATGCCGGTATTCGAATTGAAAGCCATCCCCTTCGTTATCGGCGTGGGGCCGACTACATTGGCGGTGCCGCTGTAGAAATTGATTTTAAGCAATTCGCCTGCGGCTACGGCATACAGGTTACCGGCGTTGAGGTCGAAGGCCAGCCCGCTGACGGCGGGGAAGCCGGCCAGACCCGCGCCGGACAGCCGCTGGGTAACGGCGGTGGCGGGGTTGATGCCGAGGAGAAGGCTCAGGTTGTAGCCCGCGCTGTTCGTCACGGCGCTGGCGATCAACTTGGATCGATCATCGTCGTGCAGCTGGATGTGATAATCCGCGTGGGCGCCCAGCGTCGCGCCGATGCCGTTGGGATCGGTGAGACGTAATTCGATGCTTTCCAGCGCTTCGGCGCTGTTGTCATTTTGAATGCTGATCGAGACCGTTTGCGTGGTGTCGTCGATGGAGCCGCTGGGGAAAGTCACCCCGCCGCTCAACAGCGTGTAGTCGGCAATGCTGGCGGCGGTGCTCGCCAGCCTGGCATTGACGGTGACGGTGACCGGCGCGGCCAGACTGACCGGCCCGTTGAGGTTCATCCGCACCGGAATCCTGATCACGCCGTCGCCCTCGTCGATCACCGCATCGCTGCCTATGAAATTCATGGTGGGGATGGTGTCATCGTCGATAATGTCGGCGGTGACATTCCTGGCAGTGAGTCCATTGTATTTCGGGTCGGCGCTACTGACGGCATGGCTGATGGCGGCGCTGTGCGCACCTTCGATGGCGCTGTCATCGACGGCGGTCACCGTCACGGTTTGTTCGCTGTTCCAATTGGCCGGGGTAAAAGTGAACGAGGTGGGGTTGACGGAGATTTGGCCGCCGAAATTCAGAGTGATGACGGTGTCGCCGGTAGGTTGGCTGGCCAGGGCGAGGGTGTAACTGTCGGTTGCGCCGCCCTCGGTGACCTGCGTACTGCCGGTACTCTCGGTGAAATTGACACCCGCGGTGTCATTGTCGGTGATAGTGACCGCGGCGTCGCCGACCGTGAATTGATGGTATAGCGCATCGGCGCTGCTGACAGTATGGCTGATGACACTGCGATGACTGCCTTCCTCTGCGGTGTCATCGATGGCGGCCACCACCACCATTTGTTCCTGGTTCCAATTGGCGGCGGTGAAGGTCAGGGTACTGGGCAAGGTGGTGAGTTGCCCGTCATGCAGTATGGAAATAATGACATCGGCGCTGGGCGCGCTGGTGAGTACTAAGGTATAGGTATCCGAGGCGCCGCCTTCGCTTACAGCCGTGCTGCCGCCGCTGACGGTCAGCGTGATACCGGGGCTGGCCGGCGTCGGTGAGCCGGAACCGGAGCCTCCCGAGCAAGCACTCAGTGCAGCCAGCAGAACTAAGTATCCGAGTCGTGCCCATCCCATGCGCGTCACCCCCTGTGATTTTATTCGAGAGTCCATTCCTGCCCTTTATCGATATAGTGAGGTGGCGAAAGTAGCAGCGGCTGGCCACTATAAAACTTTAATGATGCGGCTTCGCCGGCATAACCTAGCCTAACGTGGCGCGGAGCAGGCTGCAATCAGCATAAGGCTTATATAAAACAAGTGCATGTTCGTGGATAAACGGTAAGTCGGGCCGCCTTCGCAACGCGCCCGGCGCGGGTATGGCCGACGACAAGGTGATGTATGCCTTCGTGCCCGCGATGATCCGTGATTGTTTGGATCAGGAGCCCCTCATTCCCAACGTCGAACTACCTGTATGTTCCGGCGCGAAAACCCGTGATTATGGGTTGGCCGCCAAAGGTGTCGCCGGGTGATGCAGCCGCGGGGGCACCGTCCCGACCTATTGAAAATTTCTGTTCAGTGAAGAGTTGCCCGCAGCACCTGCCGCGCAACGTATCCCCTTTGCGCCTGGTGACTGCCTTGCAGCGGGAGGTGATCGACGCCGAGTGTGAACAGCGCTTTCAATACGCCTTACATCGACCCATTGCCGATATACCTGGCCAGCATCTGAAGGACATCACCACCCGATAAAAAATAGCCGCGAGCCGCGACAGGTATCGCGGTATTCATGTGCTCGATCCGGCCGGCACGGGGGCGTTAAGCGAATGCAGTGAGTGACGGGGCGCGGGCGGTCAGCGACGATGGCTGTCGTGCACGCCGGTCCCGGGTGGCAGGCGGGGAATGAGTGAATTAAAACCTTGGCGATGGCGATAGGCGCGCGGTGAACAGCCGGCGGCGCGTTTGAAGGCGCGGGAAAACACCTCCGGGTTGCTGAAGCCCACTTCATAGCCGATGAGCTTCACGCTCTTGGGCGTATCCAGCAATAATTGTTTGGCCTTTTCAAAACGCCGCCACAGCAAATAGTCATGGAGACGCATGCCCACTTCGACTTTGAAACGCCGGCTCAAATAATCGGGATGCACCCCCAGCTGCGCGGCCAAGCCCGCCAAGCCCACCGGTTCGGCATAATGGCTGTCGATGTACACCCTCGCTTCGGCGATTTTGGTATTCATCGGACCCCCCTGTGAGTGGGTGCGCGGGGCGGCGAGTGTTGGCTGGTAAAGCTAAGAATGGCGGGCCAAGTCTGACGCTGAGCGCCGCGACGGCGCACTGAGTCATCTATAAGCGAGGATGGCCATGCTGTCAATTCGCGCGGCCTGCACTTTGGATAAAAGAGGGTTTGAGCCCGTAAATATCCGGATTGCAATTTACCGCGGCTAACCTTTGATCTGCAGCAAAATCGCGTTGATGTTGTTATTGAGCAGGCGGGTGCGAATCTTGTTCACCTCGCGCGGATCGGTATAAGGCCCCACCCGTACCCGATGCCAGGTGTCCTTGTCGCCGCCGCTGACGGTTTCGATACGCGATTCCACACCCAGCAGCGCCAGTTGCGCCTTGAGATTATCCGCTTCGGGGTAGGCGCGGAAGGAGCCTACTTGCAGCAGATAGACGGCCGGCTTGTCAGTGGCGGAAGGAGCAGAACGTCCACTCTTGGGCGCGTCGGGTACCACCACTTCCATCTCGGGCAGAATGGTATAGAAATCGAAACGCGGTTTCGCCGCCGCCGCGTCCTGGCTTTTCGGTTTTGCGGTGGAAGATTTTTTTGCCGATGGCGTAGCGGGTGGCGGTGCAGCTGGTTCGGCTGGCGCCGCTGCGGTGACGGGGCGTCCTTGCAGATAAAAATAGGCGGCGACCGACAGACCGATGAGGAGTCCGATCACCAGCCACAGCCAGCCCGGCACCGGTGAACCGGAGCGGGCGGCGGCTTTTTTGCGGCGCTTGTGCGAAGCCTGCGCCATGAACTACATGGTCTCCGGCGCCGACACACCGAGCAGGGCGAGGCCGTTGCGGATCACCTGTCGTGTCGCCTCGATGAGATTGAGACGGGCGTCTCGCAGCTCCGCCGAGTCCACCAGAAATTGGTGGGAGTTGTAATAGGTGTGAAACTCGTAGGCGACTTCACGCAGATAATGGGCGACCAGATGCGGCTCGTGGCTGAGCGCGGCGGTTTCCACCACTTCCGGATAACGCGATAGCGTAATCAACAGCGATTGTTCATGCTCTTCGTGCAGGAGGTGGAGATGGGCCGTGCCGCGCGCGACGTCGCGCGTGAGATTCTTTTCACTCAATTGCCGCAACACGCTGCACACCCGGGCATGGGCGTATTGGATGTAATACACCGGATTGTCCGCCGACTGCGACTTGGCCAGGTCGAGATCGAAGTCCATGTGTTGTTCGCATTTGCGGGTCACGTAAAAGAAGCGCGCCGCGTCGTTGCCCACTTCCTGGCGCAGTTCGCGCAGGGTGACGAATTCGCCGGAACGAGTGGACATCTGCATGCGCTCGCCGCCTTTGTACAAGATGGCGAATTGCACCAGCAACACATCGAGTTTGGCCGGGTCGTCGCCCATGGCCTGCAAGGCGGCTTTGACCCGCGGCACGTAGCCGTGATGATCGGCGCCCCACACGTCGATGACGCGCGCGAAGCCGCGCTCCAGCTTGTCCATGTGATAAGCGATGTCCGAGGCGAAGTAAGTGGTTTGGCCGTTGTCGCGCACCAGCACCCGGTCCTTCTCGTCGCCGAAATCGGTGGCGCGGAACCACAGAGCGCCGTCTTGTTCATAGGCGTGGCCGCTGGCCTTGAGCCGTTGCAACGCGCGTTCCACCGCGCCGCTCTCGGCGAGTGAACGTTCCGAGTACCACAGGTCGTAGCTGACGCCGAACTCCTGCAAATCCTGGCGGATGTCGGCGAGCACGATGTGCAAACCCGCGTCGAACACCGTGCGGTAATCGGCGGCGCCGAGCAGTTGGCGCGCGCGTGCGATCAAGGCGTCGATGTGCTGTTCCTTATCGCCGCCCGCCGGCTCGTCGGGCGGAATGCCGTTCATCACTTGCGCGGCGTCGCGCCGGAATTTGTCGCCATGAATCTGCCGTAGCGAGGCGGCGATGTCGCGCACATAGCCGCCTTTGTAGCCATTGATGGGGAAGGTGAAGCGCTCGCCCAGTAATTCCAGATAACGCAGCCACACGCTGGCGGCGAGGATATCCATCTGGCGGCCGGCGTCGTTGACGTAGTATTCGCGGTGGACACGGAAGCCGGCGGCGTCGAGCAGATTGGCCACGGCCGCGCCATAGGCCGCGCCGCGGCCGTGACCGACGTGCAGCGGGCCGGTGGGATTGGCGGAGACGAACTCCACCTGCACCGCGAGTTGATTCCCCGCCGTGCTGCGGCCGTAGGCGTCGCCCGCCTGCAAAATCTCGCTGACGGTCTTTTGATAGGCGTCGGACGGCAAGAAGAAATTGATGAAGCCCGGCCCGGCGATCTCCACCTTGGTCACCAACGCCGAGGGCGGCAGCGCCGCGACGATGGCTTCCGCCAGCTCGCGCGGTTTGCGTTTGAGGGCCTTGGCGAGGCCCATGGCCACTGCGCTGGCGAAGTCGCCGTGCTGACGGTCGCGCGCGCGTTCCACTTTGGCGGCCACGCTTTCCGTGGCGGGGAGCGTGCCGTCGGCCCGCAATTGGGCGAGGGCCTGGGCGAGTAGGGACTCGAGGTGATTTTTCATGCTGGTTACCGCGTTGAGATGCTCAAGTGGAAGGCGGGTCGATGATCGCTGCGCGTATTATCCGGGGTCCGGGCCCGCTTGCAAAGGGCGGCGGATGATCAGCTAAGGTCCATAGGATCGACGTCGATCGACCAGCGCACTTTGCGCGCCAGAGGTAGCGCAGCGAGTTGCGGCAGCCAGGCGTCGAGCAGACGGTGCAGGTCAGCCCGGGCCTCGGTTTGTAATAACAATTGGGCGCGATACCGGCCGGCGCGGCGTTCCATCGGCGCGGGCACCGGGCCGAGCAGTTCCACCCCGCGGTGCTGGATTTGATTGGCCAAGGCCGCCGCCTCGGTCAAAAAGCGCTGCGGCAGTTCCGCGGCGGTGGCCTCGGCCCGCAACAGCGCCATATGACTGTAAGGCGGCAGGCAGGCCTCGCGCCGTTCCGCCAAGGCGGCCTCGGCGAAACGCGCATAACCCTGGGTGATCAAGGTGTGCAGCAGGGGATGATCCGGGTGGTGGGTTTGTATCACCACTTCGCCGGCATGTTCGGCGCGGCCGGCGCGGCCCGCCACCTGGACGATGAGCTGGGCGAGGGTTTCGCTGGCGCGGAAGTCGACGCTGAACAAGCCTTGGTCGGCGTCCAGGATAGCGGCGAGGGTGACCTTGGGCAGGTGATGGCCTTTGGCCAACATCTGGGTGCCGATCAAAATGGCGTGTTCGCCGCGCAGCGCCTCGGCTAGCAATTGTTGCAAGCTGCCTTTGCGGCGGGTGCTGTCGCGGTCGATGCGGGCGATGGAATAGTCGGGGAAATGGGCGCGCAACACTTCCTCGACCCGTTCGGTGCCGTGGCCGAGGGGGCGCAATTCTTCGCTGCTGCATGCGGGGCAATAAACTTCGGCCTTTTGTTCGCCGCCGCAGTGATGGCAACGCAGGCGGCGCTGGGCCTGGTGATAAATCAAATGGGCATCGCAGCGCCGGCAGTGCGCCACCCAGCCGCAGTCGTGACAGAGCAGGGTGGGCGCGTAGCCGCGCCGGTTTAAAAACAACAGGACTTGATGGCCGCGCGCCAGGTGTTCCGCCAGGGTTTTCAACAAGGGTTCGGACAGCGCGCCGTTCAATTTTTTGTGGCGGACATCCAGGGTGCGGATGCGCGGCGGGCGGGCCTCGCCGGCGCGCTCCGGCAGACGCAGGCTTTGATAGCGGCCGCGCTCCACGTTGTACAGCGTCTCCAAAGACGGCGTGGCCGAGCCGAGCACGATGGGCACGCCGAGCTGGTGGGCGCGCCACACCGCGACATCGCGGGCGTGATAACGAAAGCCGTCTTGTTGTTTTAGAGAGAGATCATGTTCTTCGTCGATGATGATGAGCCCGGCCTTGGGCAGCGGCGTGAAGACCGCCGAGCGGGTGCCGATGATCACCTTGGCCTCGCCCGCCGCGGCGGCGGCCCAGGCTTGCAAGCGCTGCCGGTCGGTCAGCGCCGAGTGCAGCACTACCATGGGGTGGGCCAGCCGCGCCGCGAAGCGCGCTAGCAATTGCGGGGTAAGGCCGATCTCCGGCACCAGCACCAGCGCCTGTTCGCCGGCCGCCGCCACCCGGTCGATGATCTCTAGATACACCTCGGTCTTGCCGCTGCCGGTGACGCCTTCCAGCACGAAGGACGCGAACTGATCCAGCGAGGCGCACACCCGGTTCACGGCGGCGGTCTGCGTGTCGTTGAGTGCGAGGGTTTGAGTCGTAGGCGCGTGATCGGCGCGGTTGAAGAGGGGCGGCGCGTCGTATTGCTCCACCCAGCCTTTGGCCATGAGGGCTCGCAGCGCAGTCCGCGCCGTGTCACCTTGGCGGGCAATCTGTTCCGCGCCGGCGCTGCCGTGGGACTGTTGTCGCAGCCAGTGTAATAAGGCCGCTTGCCGTGGTGCCCGCTGCAGTTGGGCAGCGTCCGCTGTTCGTCCCGTTTCCGTGAGCCGCCAGTGTGTTTCGTTGCCATCGCCGGGATTTTTGCCCTGCCGCAATAACGTGGGCAGCAGCGTGCTGAACACATCACCGATAGGGTGGTGATAGTAGTGCGCCGCCCAGTGCCCCAGCGCGAGCAGGTCCGCGGCGATCACCGGTTGAGTATCGAGTAGTTGTGAAGCCGGCCGCAGGCGGCGGCTTTCCACCCGGCTTTCTTCACTCACGGCTAATAGGATGCCAGTGGCCTGGCCGCGACCGAAGGGCACCCTCAGTCGTACCCCGGCTTGCAAGGCGGCGGGGTCGCAGCCGCGCGGCGGCAGGTAATCAAACGTGCCGTAAAGCGGGGTGGGCACAGCGATTTGGAGGATGGTGGGTTTGGCGGCGGGCGGCATCACGCTACTCTATCAATTCTGTAAATAATTGGCGGACGGTCGGTCCCAGTTAGCGTCGCGCATTAAACCGCTGGGTGACCAAATCTCTGTAACTCATTCAATGGGCAGGGTGTCCATTCCTTATCCACAAAAGCTGTGGATAACTGTGTGGAAGAAATGGGGTCAAGCGCCGTGAAGCCGCGAATTTATTGGACTTGTGACAGATTGGTGACAAATTCGCCTTATTGATAACGTTATTAAAAACATATAGTTAAATTATTCTTGACTTGGTTTGCCAGTTTGTTGGCGCCTTCTGGTCAAGAACCTAGCCATCGCGGTGTCATTGTGTATAAGCAATCTCCAATAGGGCCGGTGGAGAGACTTGCGGTGACTATTATATAGAGCGGTAGAGAGCGGGCCGGGCCGGCCCCGCCCCCACCGCGACGGCTTAAAAAGGCCGCACCACCACCAGGATAGTTGCCGCGATGAGTATCAATACCGGCAACTCGTTGAGCCAGCGGAAGAAGACATGTCCACGGCGGTTGCGGTCGTGTTTGAAGTCCAGCAGCAGCTTGCCGCAATAGACATGATAGACGACCAGCAGCGCGACCAGCGTCAGTTTGGCGTGCAGCCAGCCGTTGTGGGAATAGGCCTCCCAGGCGTAATCCACCAGCAGCCACACGCCCATCACGAGGGTCAGCACCGCGCCGGGGGTCATGATGCCATAGAAGAGTTTCCGCTCCATCACCTTGAAGCGTTCCCGGCTCAGCGTATCGTCCGCCATGGCGTGATAGACGAACAAACGCGGCAGATAAAATAACCCGGCGAACCAAGTCACCATGAAAATAATGTGAAAGGCCTTGACCCAAAGCATGTGCTGTCCTTGTATGAGCGGCGGCGCCAGAATGAGCGGGCCAATGAGTGATGCGCGCCACTATGCCAAAATTTTCCGCAAAGGACCACGCGGCGCCGCGACTCACTTTGGCGAGGACCGCCGCAAGGGGTAACATCGCCGGCATGAAAGGGCGGACGTGTTCATAACGATGTGGTCGGCGTGATCGAGCAATTATCCGGCGAGACCGGCTGGTGGGCGCTGTTCGTCAGCGCTTTTATCTCTTCCACTTTATTGCCCGGCGGTTCCGAGGCCTTGTTGCTGTGGTTGGCCACCCAGCAGCCGCAAGACAAATGGCTGCTGCTGGCGGTGGCCAGCGCGGGCAATACCCTCGGCGGCATGAGTTCGTGGGGCATCGGTCGCTTCATCGCCTGGCGTTTTCCGGCGCGGGGCTTGCGCGGCGAGAAGGAACAACGCGCGCTGACGCGGGTCCGCCGCTGGGGCAGTCCGCTGCTGTTGTTGTCGTGGCTGCCGCTGGTGGGTGATCCCTTGTGCGTGGCGGCGGGCTGGTTGAAACTGCGCTGGTGGTCGGCCCTGGTTTTCATCGCCCTGGGCAAAGCCGGGCGCTACGCGGTGTTATTGATATTCACCTAACTTGGATGCGCGAATGGCGCGCCTGCCCCATGTTACAATCCGCCTCCCTTGTGTTGGACGCGCCCCGACGGCGCCATCGCCTGAAATCCATGACTGCACACAGCGCTAGCCGTATCCGCGAAATCCCTTATAACTACACTTCGTTCTCCGACCGCGAGATCGTCAAGCGTTATCTCGGCCCGGATATGTGGGACGTGCTCAACGAACTGCGTGGCACGCGCCGCACCGGCCGTTCGGCGCAGATGTTGTTCGAGGTGCTGGGTGACATGTGGGTGGTGGCGCGCAATCCTTATATTCAAGACGACCTCTTGGAAAACCCCCAGCGGCTCACCTCGCTGTCGGCGACCCTGCATCAGCGCCTTGATCAAATCGTGACGCGCGCGGACGACAACCCATTGGCCCTGCAATTGGTCGAGCGCGCCCGCGCGGCGGTGCGTGACTTCGAGGGCTGGTTTCCCGAACAGCGCAGTCTGCGGCAACGGGCCCTGCGCCGTTTCGGCAAAGTCACGCGGCGCGACAACATCAGCTTCGACGGGCTGGCCCGCGTCTCGCACGTTACCGACGCCACCGACTGGCGCGTCGAGTTTCCCTTCGTGGTGCTGCACCCCGACAGCGAAGAAGAAATGGCGCCGCTGGTGGCGGCCTGCATCGAATTGGGTCTGACCATCATCCCCCGCGGCGGCGGCACCGGTTACACCGGCAGCGCTGTGCCGCTGTTCGCCGACACCGCAGTGATCAACACAGAAAAATTGGAAGGCTTGGGCAAGGTCGAGCGGCGCGTCTTGCCCGGTTTGAGCGAGCCCGTGCCCACCGTGCGCGCCGAGTGCGGCGTGGTCACCAAACGCGTGGCGGAAGTGGCGGAGGCCAACGGCCTGGTGTTCGCCGTCGATCCCACCTCGATGGACGCCTCCACCATCGGTGGCAATGTCGCCATGAACGCCGGCGGCAAAAAGGCCGTGTTGTGGGGCACCACCGTGGACAATCTGGTGTCCTGGCGCATGGTCACGCCGGACGCGGAATGGTTGGACATCGAACGCCTCAACCACAACCTCGGCAAGATCCACGAGCAGGAGACCGTGGAGTTCCGCCTCACCCGTTACCGCCCCGACGGCAAGACCCGCATCGGCGAACCGGAACTCCTCCGCATGCCCGGCCGGGTCTTTCGCAAAGAGGGGCTGGGCAAAGACGTCACCGATAAATTCCTCGGCGGCCTGCCCGGCGTGCAAAAAGAAGGCTGCGACGGTTTGATCACCTCGGCGGTGTTCGTGCTGCACCGCATGCCCAGCCACACCCGCACCGTGTGCCTGGAATTCTTCGGCAACGACATGCGCCGCGCGGTCTCCGCCATCGTCGAGATCAAGGATTACCTCGACGCCAATCCCAAGGCGGTGTTGTCGGGCATGGAACATCTCGACGAACGTTATCTGCGCGCGGTCAAATACAGCACCAAGGCGCCGCGCCGCGAACGGCCGAAAATGGTGTTGCTGGTTGACGTCTCCGGCGACGACGATCACGCGGTGGCCGAGGCCGCCTCGCAAGTGGTGCGCTACGCCAACGCCCGCGAGGCGGAAGGCTTCGTCGCGGTGAGTCCCGAGGCGCGCCGCCGCTTCTGGGTGGATCGCGCCCGCACCGCCGCCATCGCCGCCCACACCAACGCCTTCAAGATCAACGAAGACGTGGTGATCCCGCTGGACAAGCTCGCCGATTACAGCGTCGGCATCGAACGCATCAACATCGAACAGTCGATCTCCAACAAGCTGCGCCTGCTCGACGCGGTGGAAGCGTATCTCGCCGGCGAATTGCCGGAAGTGCGGCAAGTCGCCGAATACGAGGCCAGCGCCGAAGACAGCGCCATCGTCGCCGCCAAGCAGCAGGCCGCCCGTGACCATCTCGCGGCGGTGCGCACCCGCTGGTCCACTTATCTCGCGCGGATGGACGATCCGGCCGCGCAACATCAAGCCCTGCTCAACGACGAACTGCGCGCGGCCTTGCAAGCGGGCGACACCCTATTGTCGCTGCTGCTGCATCGCGCCTTGCGGGTGTCTTATCGCGCCGAGGTGGAACGCCCGCTCAAGGAAATCTTCGGCGGCCAGGCCTTCGAGCGGGTGCGCGCGCGCCTCGACGAAATCCACGTCGCGCTTCGTTCCAGCCGCTTGTTCGTCGCGCTGCACATGCACGCCGGTGACGGCAATGTGCACACCAATATCCCGGTCAATTCCAACGACTACGAAATGCTGCAAGAGGCGGAGCGGATCGTCGACCGGGTGATGGCGCTGTCGTTGTCACTCAACGGGGTGATCTCCGGCGAACACGGCATCGGCATCACCAAGATTCAATACCTCGCGCCGGAGGACATCGCCGCCTTCGCCGGCTACAAACAACAGGTCGATCCCGAGGGCCGCTTCAATCGCGGCAAGCTGCTGGCGGGCGCCGACCTCGGCAATGCCTACACCCCTTCGTTGCGGTTGGTGCAGCAGGAAGCGCTGCTGCTGGAGGAGAGTGAACTCGGCGCGCTCAACGACGACATCCGCCACTGCCTGCGTTGCGGCAAATGCAAACCGGTGTGCAACACCCATGTGCCGCGCGCCAATCTGCTCTATTCGCCGCGCAATAAAATCCTCGCCACCGGCCTAATGATCGAGGCCTTCTTGTACGAGGAGCAGACCCGGCGCGGCATCTCGATCCGTCACTTCGACGAGATGAACGACGTCGCCGATCATTGCACCATCTGCCACAAATGTTTGAATCCCTGCCCGGTGGACATCGACTTCGGCGACGTGTCGATCCGCATGCGCAAGATTCTCAAAGACCGCGGCCAGCGCCACACCAACGTCGGCGCCTGGGCCGCGATGGCGTTCTTGAACGTCACCGATCCCTCGACCATCAAGCTGATGCGCAAAGGCATGATCGAATGGGGCTACGCCGCGCAGCGGACCGCCCACGGCGTCGCCAAGAAATTGCACCTGCTGGGCGGCTCGCAGGAACGGCCCGCCGCCACCACCGGCAAGGCGCCGCTCCGCGCGCAGGTGGTGCAGTTCATGAAAAAGCCGCTGCCCAATAAGCTGCCGGCCCAGACCATGCGCGCCTTATTGGGCGTGGAG
Source organism: Gammaproteobacteria bacterium (assembly GCA_023266095.1). Classification (GTDB taxonomy): domain Bacteria; phylum Pseudomonadota; class Gammaproteobacteria; order DRLM01; family DRLM01; genus CAKKSB01. Next base: position 27,436 of record JAHFRV010000006.1, read on the forward strand.
GACAGCAAGACCATCCCGGTGTTGCGCGACCCCGCCAAAGTCACCGAAGACAGCGACGCGGTGTTTTATTTCCCCGGTTGCGGCTCCGAGCGGCTGTTCAGTCAGATCGGTCTCGCCACCCTCGCGAGCTTGTACGAAGTGGGCACGCAGACCGTGTTGCCGCCGGGTTATCTGTGCTGCGGTTATCCGCAGACCTCCGGCGGCGACGTGGCCAAAGGTCAGCAGATCACCACCGACAACCGCGTGCTGTTCCACCGCGTGGCCAACGCGCTCAGCTACCTCGATATCAAGACCGTGATCGTCTCCTGCGGCACCTGCATGGATCAATTGCTCAAATACGAATTCCAGCAGATCTTCCCCGACTGCCGGCTGCTCGACATCCACGAGTACCTGATGGAAAAAGGCGTGAGCCTGGAAGGCGTCAGCGGCGTGCGCTACATGTACCACGACCCCTGCCACTCGCCGATGAAGACCCATAATCCGGTCAATGTGGCGTCGAAGTTATTGGGTGGCGCCGAAGTGAAACTCTCCGACCGCTGCTGCGGCGAGGCCGGCACCTTCGCCGTGGCGCGTCCCGACATCGCCAGCCAAGTGCGCTTCCGCAAGGAAGAAGAACTCAAAAAAGGCATCGAGCAACTCACCGGCCAACCCATCGCGCAGGACGGCAACGTCAAAATGCTCACCTCCTGCCCCGCCTGTCAGCAAGGCCTCTCGCGTTACCGCGACGACACCGGCCTCGACACCGACTACATCGTGGTCGAGCTGGTCAACCAATGGCTGGGCGACGGCTGGCAGCAACGCTTCATCGACCGCACCAAACAGGGCGGGGTCGAGCGGGTGTTGTTGTAAACGACAAGTGCACGAGCGCGGGCGAAGACGGCCGCGCCCGTGCTCGCCATCAGCCCCTCTCTCCAAGGGGAGGGCGGGGGGAGTGGGGTTCGATATATTCCATCCGCGACCTACGCCCCGCTCCGCCTGACACTCCCTGCCATTCCGGGTATCATGCCGACACAAGCCGGACATAAATTCGGACAAAAAAACGGCTGTACTCATATAAATATTTGATTTAATGTATAAATTAATAAATCCGGGACGGACATTCCTGCGGACATGAATAGCGACATCCAAGGCCGGGCGATATCGGCGCTGCGCATCGAAACCGCGCGCTCCGGCCCATTCACCTTCCAACTCGGGCTCGCGCCGCCGGAGCTTGAGACCCTGCTGCTGCGGGTCGGCGACGCCCACGAGCGCTTCCGCGCCTCGCCCCTGTCGCAGGTCGCGAGCCGGCTGGAAAAAGAGGTGGTCGTCAGCAGCATCTTCGGCACCAACAGCATCGAGGGCGGCACGCTCAGCGAGCACGAGACGCAGCTCGCGCTGGAGCTCGATCCGGCCAAGGTGCGCGATATCGAGCAGCGCCGCGCCGTCAATCTCAAGGCTGCTTATGATCTGTCGCGCGATGCCGCGGCCGGCAAAGACTGGCGTCCGGACGTGGAGTTCATTTGCCGCGTCCACGCCGCCATCACCGAACGATTGCCGCATGCCCACAACCGGCCTGGCATGTTGCGGGACAATGCGAAGGACATCGTCACGCATGTCGGCGACGAGGCCCACGGCGGTCGCTACAAGCCGCCGCAGCACGGCAAAGACATCCGGCTGTTGCTCGATGCGTTGGTGCGGTGGCACGACGCGCTTCACGAGCAAAAGGTCCCGGCGCTGATCCGCGCACCGCTCATGCACCTCTATTTCGAATTGATCCACCCCTTCTGGGACGGCAACGGCCGCGTCGGCCGCGTGCTGGAGGCCACGCTGCTGCAAGCGGAGGGCTTCCGCTACGCGCCGTTCGCGCAGGCGCGCTATTACCTCGCGCACATCGACGAATATTTCACGCTGTTCAACACCTGCCGCAAACAGGCGGAGAAGAACGCGCCGCAGCCCAATACCGCCTTCGTGAAATTCTTTTTGCAAGGCATGCTCGCCGGCATCAACACGCTGCACGACCGGGTGAACAGCCTGATCGCCATATTGGTGTTCGAGAGCAATCTCAAACACGCGCGCGACACCAAGACGATCAACACGCGCCAATATGCGATCGCGACGCACGTCTTGAACGCGGGCGCGGCCATCCCGCTCACCGAGCTGCGCAAGGCGCCGTGGTATACCGCCATGTACGAGAGGCGCACCGACAAGACTCGGCAGCGCGACCTCGCCGGTCTCCGCGAGCAGCGGCTGGTGATCGTCGACAAGCAAAACCGGGTGTGGCCGGGCTGCATCACGCTGGAGAAAGAGCATGAATGACGATGATCGGCTGGGCGAGACGCACCCGGACCCGGCTTGAAAGCGCCCCACTTCCGATCCGTGCCGTAGCCGGAAGCAATGCAGCGGGTTTCGAAAGCGAGCGCGGTCCCGGATGTTATTCATCCCATCCGGGCTATCCGGCGCGTTGCGGCGGCGAAAACGACATGTGAAGATGCGGAGATAACGAAATGACAGGCCCCATGGAACCGGAAAAGCTCGATCTCAGCTCGCACACCATCGCCGCCGACAAGCGTGATGAATTGCTGCGCCTCTTTCCGGAGATACGCACCGAAGGCGGCAAGCTCGACTTCGAACGCTTGAAGCTCGCGCTGGGCGAGGCGGTGGACACCGGCAAGGAGCGCTACGGCATGAGCTGGCCCGGCAAGGCCGACTGCTACAAGACCCTGCAAACCCCGAGCCTCGCCACGCTGCGCCCCTGTCCGGAAGAGAGCGTCGAGTTCGACAGCAGCGAGAATCTCATCATCGAGGGCGACAATCTCGAAGTGCTGAAGCTCTTGCAGAAGTCCTATCTCGGCAAGGTCAAGATGATCTACATCGACCCGCCCTACAACACCGGCAACGACTTCATCTACCCCGACAACTACGCCGAATCGCTGCGGACCTATCTCGAATACACCGGCCAGGTGGACGCCGAAGGGCGTAAGTTCAGCAGCAACACCGAGGCCGACGGCCGCTTTCATTCGAAGTGGCTGAACATGATGTATCCGAGGCTCTATCTCGCGCGGAATTTGTTGCGGGAGGATGGGGTTTCTTTTATCTCAATAGATGATAATGAGGCCGCTAACCTTAAGAAGATTTGTGATGACATCTTCGGAGAAGATAACTTCCTTGCACAGCTATCCTGGAAAACGGATGGGAATTTCGATAATCAAGCGAAATTCAAGCGTTGCCACGAGTACATTCTAGTTTATGCGAAAAATTCTGAACGATTCCCACACCCTCCAGTAATTGACCCCAGCACACCGCAAGATAGCAAACTGTTTCGTGAAGAGATTCGAAACACAATAGTTAAGAACGGCCCTAAGAATCCTGTCAGTGACGTCGAATTACCGGCAGGGTTTCCCTGTGATGTCGATTCAGGTGTTATAGGACCAAGATCCGATATATGGCCACATTATCTGCAACCAGGTTATATCAAAGATTGCCGATTGACCGCTCCGGTCATAGTCAGAAGTGGTTGGAGTTCAAAAGAGCTGCTGCTAGATTTTATTAACAATGGATGCAAGCCTGTTTTGGATTCTAAAGAGCAAGAGACTCGTTTTTTAATTTCGCCTACAGGAGCAATTGAGGCTATTAAAGCGAGGACGAATCGGGCCAGTCACGTTGTCACCTCTATTAGTGGTTTTGGGGGACCTCAAAAGGCCACTGCTGACATTCAACAGTTAGGTGTGCCCTTTTATGATTACCCTAAGCCCGCTCAGCTCATAAAATACTTCCTGCAAATGAATGATGGAAAGGATTTTATTTGCATCGACTTCTTCGCCGGTTCCGGCACCACCGCCCACGCCGTGCTCGATCTCAACAAACGAGACGGCGGCAACCGCAAGTTCATCCTCGTGCAGTTGCCCGAGCCGACGGGCCGCGCCGATTATCCGACCATCGCCGACATCACCAAGGAGCGGGTACGCCGCGTCATCAAGAAACTCAACGACGAGGAGGCGGGCAAGCTCGACCTCGATGACTTCAAGAAACAGGACCGCGGCTTCCGCGTCTTCAAACTGGCGGAATCCAATTTCAAACCCTGGCACGCGCGGGCGGCGCAAGATGATGCGGCGGCGCTGGAAAGACAGCTCGAACTGCATGTGGACCATCTTCGCGACGGCCGCACCGCCGCGGACATCCTCTATGAAATCCTGCTGAAGAGCGGCTTCCCGCTCACCGCGCCGGTGACGACGCTCATCCTCGCGGGCAAGACGGTGTACAGCGCGGCGGACGGTGCCTTGTTCATTTGTCTCGAACGCGAACTGACGCTCGACCTCATCCGCGCCATGGCGGAACAAAAGCCGGAGCGCGTGGTGTGCCTCGACGAAGGCTTCGCCGGCAACGACCAGCTCAAGGCCAACGCCGTGCAGATCTTCAAGACCCGGGGCGTGACGAGTTTCAAGACGGTGTGAAGAAAGCGAATGACTGCAGACCGCAACTTTGAATACCTCATCGGCCTCGTGCGCGGGCCGTGCAAGTTCCGACATGGCGTGGTCAATACCTCGGCCAATAAGGGTGACGCCGTAAAAGGTGAGACGGCCATTGAGGGTGCGCCGAATGGATAACGCGGAGCTTATCGCGCTCGTCGACCGGCTGCGCCGTGAATCCAGCGAGGTCGAGTGGTTGGAGTTCAAGGAGAACCGGTACGAACCGCAAGTCTTGGGCGAATATCTCTCGGCGCTGGCCAACGCCGCCTGTCTGGCTGGGAAGCCACGCGGCTATCTCCTGTTCGGGATCGACAATGTCTCCCATGGCGTTGCTGGTACTTTGTTTGATCCCTATGCCGTCAAGGGCAAGGGCAATCAGGATTTGCTTCTCTGGCTGAGCATGGGGTTGCAACCCAATACCGGCCTGGATGTTCACGTTGTTGATCATCCGGAAGGCCGGGTCGTGCTCTTTGACATCGCCCCGGCGTGGAGTCGTCCCGTGCAGTTTTACGGCACGGCATATATCCGTGTGGGTTCCAGTAAGACCGAGCTCGCCAAACATCCGGAGAAGGAGCGGGCCATCTGGACTTGCCGATCAGACTGGTCGGCGCAGCTTTGCGAGCGCGCTGCGCTGGTCGACCTCGACTCCGATGCCATCCTGAAGGCGCGTGAGCAGTTCAAGATCAAGCATCCGTCACAAGCCCCGGAAGTGGATGCCTGGGATGATGCGACCTTTCTTAACAAGGCGAAACTGACCATTCAGGGGGCCATCACCCACGCGGCGATTGTGTTGCTCGGGAAGCCGGAATCCGTCGCCTTGTTATCGCCGGCGGTAGCCAAGATTTCCTGGATTCTAAAAGATGCACACAACCGTGAACTGGACTACGAGCACTTCGGCCCGCCCTTCATCTTGCAGGTAGACAGGGTGTTGCGGCGCATCCGCAATCTCACTCTGCGAACACTTCCCAGCGGTACATTGTTTCCACAGGAGATGACTCAGTATGACCCTTGGGTCATCCGCGAGGCTTTGCACAACTGCATCGCTCATCAGGATTATGGCCTGCGCGGGCGGATCAATATCATCGAGACGCCAAACTCGATTTTACTCACGAATGTCGGCAGTTTCCTGCCGGGTAATGTGGAGAAGGTGATTCGGCAGGATGCGCCCTTGGAAATCTACCGCAATCCGTTCTTGGCGGAAGCGATGGTCAATCTCAATATGATCGACACTCAAGGCGGTGGTATCAAACGCATGTTCCAGGCGCAGATCAAGCGTTTCTTCCCTCTGCCTGACTACGACTTGTCGGAACCGGACCGTGTGGCTGTGAAGGTGAGAGGAGAGATTCTGGATGAACAGTATACCCGCACGCTGATGGAACGGGCCGACCTCGATCTCTGGCAGGTGATGTTGCTGGACAAGGTTCAGAAACGTATTTCAGTTTCACATGAAGATCATCGCCAACTCAAGGCCGCGGGTTTGGTTGAGGGGCGTTATCCAAATTTGCTGATCGCGGGGCGAATCGCGAAAGTGACGGGTCAGTCGGGTCGGCATATTCGCGAGCGGGGTTTCGACAAGAAGTACTATCTGGATTTGATACTTGCCCTGGTCCGGGAGCATGGGCCGGTGAGCCGCGCTGAGATCGATCGCCTGCTACTTAGCAAGCTCCCCGAGGTGCTTACCGAGAGTCAAAAGAAACATAGGGTTCATAATCTATTGTCGGAGCTGTCGCGGCAGAGGCTGATCCTGAACGCGGGCAGTCGGGCCCGGCCCAAATGGCAGGTTATCGATAGTGCAGAAAATTAACAAAGCCGAAAACCGGGTTGAGCCAGGATTATTTCCACGCCGCGTTATATATCTATGTTTTTAAATAGTTTGTCTTTGATGGAAGGGTATTTTGGAAAGGTGGCTTATCAAAGGCCGTATCAAACAAAGAGGGAGCGGTAAGCTGAAAACCACTTATTTGATGGTTGGACCTGCAAACTGGCAGGGTCACGCTGCTACCGGAAAATTATGACCATGAAACTCCAATTCGACCCCTACCAGCCCTACCAGCTCGACGCCGTCGCCGCGGTGACGGAGCTGTTCGACGGCGAGCCGCAGGGCGCGCCGGAGTACGCGGTGATCGACACCGGCGATCACGGCGGCCTCTTCGCCGGGCAGGACCGTTCCGAGCTGGGCGTGGGCAACCGGCTGCTGCTCGCCGAGGAACGACTGCTCGCCAACACCCGTCGCGTGCAGGCCCGCAACGATATCGAGCCGGACGACGGCGCCGCGCCGCTGGCGGCGTGGGAGTTGCTCGACGCGGCGGCCAATGCCTCGCGCCACTGCCCGCACTTCTCGGTGGAGATGGAGACCGGCACGGGCAAGACCTATGTCTATCTGCGGACGATCTTCGAGCTGTCGCGGCGTTACGGCTTCCAGAAGTTCATCGTCGTGGTGCCGAGCGTGGCGATCCGCGAGGGCGTGCTGAAGAACATCGAGATCACCCGCGAGCACTTCCGCGCGCTCTACAACAATCCGCCGTTCGAATCCTTCGTCTACGACGCGAAGAAGGTCAACCGCCTGCGGCAGTTCGCCACCGGCAACACCTTGCAAATCTGCGTGATCAATATCCAGGCCTTCAACAAGAAGGACAAGGCCGTCATCTATAAGGAGAGCGACCGGCTCTCCGGCCGCCAGCCGATCGAGTTCATCCAGGCGGCGCGGCCCATCGTCATCATTGACGAGCCGCAGAGCGTCGAGGGTGGCGAAGAAGGCGCGGGCATCGCGGCGCTGAAGGAGCTCAATCCGCTCTGCACGCTGCGCTACTCCGCGACCCATCGCAACCCGTACAACCTGGTGTACCGGCTCGATCCGGTGCGCGCCTTTGAATTGAAGCTGGTAAAGCAGATCGTGGTGGCGAGCGCCGCCGCCGAAGGCGGCGCCAACGACGCCTACGTGCGCGTGGAAAAGATCGACCACACCAAGGGCATCAAGGCCCGGCTGCGGCTGCATGTGCAGGGCAAGGACGGCCCCAAGGAAAAGTCGGTGTCCGTCAAGAGCGGCGCCGACCTGTATGTGCTTTCAAACGAGCGCGCCTGTTACCGGGATGGTTATTCGGTGGCGGAGATCAACGCCGAACCCGGCAACGAGTTCGTGCGCTTCAACAGCGGCCGGGTGCTGCGGCTGGGCGAGGAGACCGGCGGTCTGCGCGGCGACATCTGGCGGGTGCAGATACGCCACACCGTGAAGAAACATTTGGAGAAGGAACTGCAAGTCCGCGGCCGCGGGATCAAGGTGTTGAGTCTGTTCTTCGTCGACCGCGTGACTAATTACCGCGACCACGGCGAGGACGGGCGGCGGATCAACGGCAAGTTCGCCGAGACCTTCGAGGCGGTGTTGACGGAGTTGGCTCGCGACGCGCGTTACCAGGGCTTGGAGTGCCTGCGGCATCCCGTCGACCGGCTGCATAACGGCTATTTCGCGCAAGATAAAAAAGGCCTGCTCAAGGACACCCGCGGCGACACGCAGGCCGACGACGAGGTGTACAACCTCATCATGAAGGACAAGGAACGCCTGTTGTCGCTGGACGAACCCTTGCGCTTCATCTTCAGCCACTCGGCGCTGCGCGAGGGCTGGGACAATCCCAATGTCTTTCAGATCTGCACGCTCAACGAATCGCGCAGCGCCGTGAAAAAACGCCAGGAGATCGGCCGGGGTCTGCGTCTGCCGGTGGACCAGAACGGTCTGCGCGTGTTCGACGAGTCGCTGAACAAGCTGCTGGTAGTGGCGAACGAGAGTTACGAGGATTTCGCACGCGCCCTGCAAAGCGAATACGAAGAAGATTGCGGCGTGGCCTTCGGCCGGGTGCCGGTGACGGCGCTGGCCAAATTGATCCGGGTGGTCGATGGCGAAGAGCGGCCCATCGGCCGGGCGGCGGCCGAGTCGATCCGCGCGGCCTTGGTCGAGCAAAAGATGCTCGACGGCGAAGGCCGCATCCAGTCCGCATTCGACCCCAGGCGCCGGGACTTCGCGCTCGACCTGCCGGCAGCCTATCGCGAGCTCGCGCCGGCGGTGATCGATCTGCTGTCGGCGTATCGGATCGAGCGGCACATCCGCCGCGAGAAAGACGAAGGTCCCAACCGTCTGCGCAAGGAGCTACGGCTGAATCCCGAGTTCCAGGCGCTGTGGGATCGCATCAAACCCAAGACGACGTATCGGGTGGAATTCGCCACCGAGGAGTTGGTGATGCGCGCGGTGGCGGGCCTGCGGCGCATGGAAAAAATCGAGGCCGCGAAAATCAACGTCACGACGGGCCGGATCGGCGTGACCAAGGCGGGGGTGACGACCACCGCGCTCGGCGCGGCCGAGGAGCGGGTGGCCTATGGCGGTAACCCGTTGCCGGACGTGCTCGCCTATCTGCAAAACGAAACCGAGCTGACGCGCTCGACTTTAGTGCGCATCCTCAAAGGCTCGGGGCGTCTCGGCGAGTTTTTCGTCAACCCCCAGCGGTTCATGGATGCGGTCGCGGCCGTCCTCAAATATGAATTGCATCGCCTGCTGGTGGACGGCATCAAATACGAACGCCTGCCGGGCGCCGGGCCGGAGACGGAATGGGAGCAGGCGCTCTTCAAAAATGAGGAGCTGATCAATTATCTGGCCGCGCTCCAGGTCGACAAATCGGTCTATGAATATGTGGTCTATGAGTCGGATGTCGAGCGGGCCTTCGCGCGCAAGTTGGATCAGCGGCCGGATATCAAACTCTTCGTGAAACTGCCGGGCTGGTTTCTGGTGGATACGCCGGTCGGCAAATACAACCCGGACTGGGCCGTCGTCAAGCATGAGGATCAAACGGTCTATCTGGTCCGCGAGACCAAGGGCACTCGCGATTTCCTGAAACTTCGCACCGGCGAGGCCGACAAGATCCGCTGCGGCCAGCGCCACTTCGAGGCCTTGGGCGTCTCATTCGCCGTGGCGGTTTCCGCGGATGAAGTTTGAAGCGCGGTGGGGGTCGTCGTCGCAGGATTATCATGTGAATCGCCGGCTTTGGCGGCATCGGTAAATACGAAAATGCGCGCGGTTTGCTGATGCCGTTACGTTCACTCGGCGAGCGTCCCATAAAAGCCCGGATTTCGCCGACCGGCGGCGCGACGATCGCGCGCCTGCGTGTGTATCCTTTTGCGGAAGCGGCTACATGGCCGCGTCAGCAAATGCGCGGCAGCGCTTCCTCGTCCAGCGGCTCGATCAAACGTTCGCCGCCGATACGGGTTTCCAATACCACCGCGGAGGTTTCTTCGGTCAGCCTGCCGATCAGCGCCGCCTGTTCGCCGCCGGGTGTTGCGCGCAAGGCCCGCAGCGCCTGTTCCGCCGCCGCGGCCTCGACGACGGCGACGAGGCGGCCTTCGCAGGCGAGTGTATAGGGATCGAAACCTAAGATGTCGCACACTGTGCGCACCGCGGCGCGGATCGGGATGTCCGCCTCGCGCACCCGCGGCGTGAGGCCGGTGGCCGTGTGGATTTCATGCAGCACCGCGGTGAGACCGCCGCGGGTCGGATCGCGCATGAAACGCAAGCCGGGCAGAGGCAATAACGCGCGGGTGAGGGGTAGGATACTGGCGGCGTCGGAGAGCAGATCGCCGCGCAGGCCGAATTCCTCGCGCGCCAGCATCACCGCCGCGCCGTGGTCGCCGACCGGGCCGCTCACCAGGATGGTATCGCCCGCGCGGATTTCTTCCAAACCCAATCGCGTTGCGCTGTCACGCAGACCGATGCCGGAGGTCGCGAGATAGAGGCCGCTGGCCTCGCCGCGCCGCACGACTTTGGTGTCGCCGGCGGCGATACGCACCTCGCAGGCGAGTGCGGCGCGGTGTATGCCCTGGACGATGCGTTCCAATTGAGCAAGCTCCAGCCCCTCTTCCAGAAACACGTTGAGGCTGAGATACAGCGGTGTGGCGCCGCACACCGCGAGGTCGTTGACCGTGCCGTGCACCGCCAGCGAGCCGATGTTGCCGCCCGGAAATTCCAACGGCTGCACGGTGTAGCCGTCGGTGGTGAAGACCAGTTCACCCGCGCCGCGCGCGATGGGCAGCACGACCGCGTCGTCGCGGCAATTGAACAGACGGTCGCCGAGATGATGGGCGAAGACCTCTTCGATCAGGCGGCGCATGCGCGGGCCGCCGTTGCCGTGGGCGAGGCTGATGCGTTCGCTCATGCGTCGTGCAGCGGGCACACCGCGGCGGCTTCGATGATCTGGCCGTAACTGAGGCCGCCGTCATTCATCGGCATCGTCCGCGGCAGATAGACGCGAAAACCTTGCTGCATGAGCAGGGCACTGGCGCGTGCACTGAGCCGTCTGTTTTGGAAGACACCGCCACTCAAGCCCACCGCGAAATCGCCGTGCCGCACCCGCACCGCGTTGGCCTGATCGACGATGAGCCGCGCCAGCGCCTCATGAAAACGCGCCGCGCGCATCGCCGTGGTCTGCGTCCCGTCCAGCAGCATCGGCAACAAATCTTGCCAATCGCCGCGCAACACGCCGTCTTCATCCGGCTGCAATGCCAGTGACGGAGTGTCGTCAACCGAGGTTTCGCAAGTCGCCGCCAGCGCCTCCAGCACCATCGCGGCCTGGCCTTCATAACTCGCGTGCTGTATCACGCCGAGCAGGCTCGCGGCGGCGTCGAACAGACGGCCCGCCGCGCTGGTCCACGGGCTGTTGATGTCTAGTCGCCAGGCACGGTGCAGCAAGGCCATGCCGTCGGGTGCGTAGGGAACGGCGCGATCCGTTTGCCAGCACAACGCGGCGGCGCTGCGCCATGGTTCGCGCGCCGCAGGTTCGCCGCCGGGCAGACGATAGCGGCGCAGACTGGCGACGCGCCGCCATGCGCCGGGCCGGCCGAGCAAGGCCTCGCCGCCCCACAACGTGCCGTCCTCGCCGAGGCCGACGCCGTCCCAGGTGAAGACCAGCCAGCGCGCTTCATGCGGATATTCACCGGCGAGCACGCCGGCGTGGGCGTGATGGTGCAACACGGTGGTGACGGGCAGGCCGCATTGTTGCGCCCAATGGCGGCTGGCGTAGCGTGGATGCGCATCGCAGATAACGGCCGCCGCTTCCACCGCATACAAGGCTTGCAAGTCCGCTATCGTTCGCGCGAATACGCGCAGGCTGCGCGGGCTGTCGAGTTCACCGATGTGCGGCGAGATCACCACGCGATCACGCCAAGCGAGTGCGACGGTGTTTTTCATATGTCCTCCGACCGCCAGCAGCGGTGCGGCGAGCGTGAACGGCAGCGTGAGTTCCAGCGGCGCATCGCCGCGGCCGAGGCGCAGCGGCCGCGCGGCGCCGGCGATGCAGCGATAGACGGCATCATCAACGGGACGCGCGATGGGTCGGTCGTGATGCAGGAAGGCGTCGGCGATTCCGGCGAGCCGCGATTCCGCCTCGTCGTTGTCGCCGATCACCGGTTCGCCGCTGAGGTTGCCGGAGGTGGCGACCAGCGGCGCGCCGAAGGCATCGAGCAGCAAGTGATGCAGCGGACTGTAAGGCAGCAGGACGCCGATCTCATCCAGACCCGGCGCGATAGTGTCGGGCAGCGGACACGCCGCGCCGCGCGGCAGCAGGACGATGGGCCGCGCGCTACCGCGCAACAAGGCGAGTTGTTCGGCATCGATACGCACGTAGCGTGCGAGCGTTGCGCGCGTCGCATCGTCGTCATCGGCGAACATCACCGCCAGCGGTTTGTGCGGTCGTGGTTTGCGTAAGCGCAGACGCGCGATGGCCTTTTCGTTGCGGGCGTCGCCCATCAGATGATAACCGCCGATACCTTTGATGGCGACGAGGCCGCCTTCGCGCAGCAGGGCGAGACAGGCGGCCAGCGCCGCGGCGTTGCCGGTGATCCGTTCCGTACCGTGATGGAAAGACCAGCGCGGGCCGCAGCGCGGGCAGGCGATGGGCTCGGCGTGAAAGCGGCGATCGGCGGGATCGAGATATTCGCGGCGGCAAGCGGGGCACAACTCGAATCCCGCCATGGTGGTATTGGCGCGGTCGTAAGGCAGGGCGCGGATCAGGGTGTAACGCGGTCCGCACTGCGCGCAATTGATGAAGGGATAGCTGTGGCGGCGGTCGCTGACATCGCGCAATTCATACAGACACGCCGCGCAGGTCGCGAGGTCGGGCGGCAGGTGGATGTCGGCGTGTTCTAATGCTTCGCTGAGGCGGATGGTGAAATCGCAGAGATTTTCTAACGCAACCTCGCGGACCTCGGCGATCAGCGGTTCCGCCGGCGCCGGTGCCTCAGCTATCAGTGCAGCTTGAAAGCTATCGAGCGCACGCGGCTCGCCTTGTACATGCACGTTCACCGTACCACGCCGATTAATCACCCAGCCCTGCAAACCATGACGCTGCGCGAGGCGGAACACGTAGGGCCGGAAACCCACGCCTTGCACCCGGCCGTGCACATGCAATAGCCGCGCGTGGACTGGCGGCTCGGGTTGCGCGTCGCTCATGTGCGGCCCCGTGCCTGTGTCGCGCGCACGCCGCCGCGCCACCAGATGCGGCAGGCCCCTTCGTCCGACACCATACACGGTCCCACTGGTTGTTGCGGTGTGCAGGCTTTGCCGTACAGCCGGCAGGCGTCGGGGTAGATGCGGCCCAATACCACCGCGGCGCAGTCGCAGCCGGGCGGCATTTCGCCGGCGCGGCGGCGCGCCTGTTCATCGATGGGGAAATGCTGTTCCGCGTCGAGGTGCCGGTATTGTTCGTTCAAACTGAAACCGGAGCGCGGGATCACGCCGATGCCGCGCCAGTGGCTGTCGCTGACGTCGAACACCTGCCGCAGCAGACGCTGCGCGGTGAGGTTGCCGTGGATATTGACGAGTTCGGGATAACAATTGTCGAGGCGCGCCGTGTGTTCGGCGGCTTGTTGCAAGGTGGCGTAAAACGCGGCGAGCAGACTCTCGGCGCTGAAACCGGCGACCGCGGTGGGCAGGCCGTGCCGTTCCGCAACGAAGCGCCATTGCTCGCTGCCCATGATGGTGGCGACGTGGCCGGGCGCGACCAGCGCGTCGAAGGCCGCGCCGCCGGCGGCGAGCAGCATCGCCACCGCCGGCCAGGTGAGGCGGCCGGAGATCAGCAGCAGTAAATTAGCGGGCAGGTTTTCGGCGATCATCGCCGCGACCGGCGCCATGGTCGTCTCGAAACCGGCGGCGAAGAACACGACTGTTTTGTCGGGATGGCGCCGCGCGATGGCGTGCGCCTCCAGCGGCGAGGCGATGGCGCGGATGTCGGCGCCCGCGGTGCGCGCCTGCTCCAGCGAGCGTGGCTCCGGTTTGGAGGTGTTCACCGGTACGCGCAGCAGGTCGCCGAAACAGACGAGGAGGATGGGGTGACGCAAGGCCATCTGCATGGCGGTGTAGATATCTTCCTCGGGGCAGATGCACACCGGGCAGCCGGGGCCGGGGATGAGTTCGATGTACTCTGGCAGCGCGGCGCGCAGGCCGCTGTGGCTGATGCTGCGTTCGTGACCGCCGCAGACGTTCATGATCCGGAAGCGTCCGCGCGGCGGCAGGGCGTGCAGGCGCCGCAGCCAGTCTTGCGCGCTGCCCTGCATCTCAAGTGCGCCGCGGCGCATGGACGTTGTCATGCCGATACCGCGATGATTCTATAAGGCTGGCGCGCAACCAGCCGCACCAATCCTGCATGCCCGCACCGCTTTTGGCGGAGAGGCTGAACACCGGTGCCGGATTGGCGAGCTCGCGTAAACAGCCTTCGGCGCGCGCGGGGTCGAAATCGTCGAGCAGCGGCAGCAGATCAGACTTGCTGAGCAGCAGGAGGTCGGCGGCGCGGAACATCACCGGGTATTTGGCGGGTTTGTCGTCGCCCTCGGGCGTGGACAACAACACGACATTGCGATGCTGGCCCAAATCGAAACTCGCCGGGCACACCAGGTTGCCGACGTTTTCGATGAACAGCAGGTCGACACCGGTGAGATCCAGCTGTCGCAGGGCGGTGTGTACCATGCGGGCGTCGAGATGGCAGGCGTTGCCGGTGGTGATTTGCACCGCGGGTATTCCGTGAGCGCGCAGACGCCGCGCGTCGTGGTCGGTGGCGAGGTCGCCCTCGATCACCGCCATGGTGAATTCACCGCGCAGCATGTCGGCGCTTGTGGCCAGCAGCGCGGTTTTGCCCGCGCCGGGCGAGGACATCAGGTTGAGGACGAGCACGCCTAGTGTGTCGAAGTGGCGGCGATTGCGCTGCGCCTGTTGGTCGTTGTCGGCGAGCAGGCCGCGCAAGATCGTGGTCGCCCGGCCAGGTAGCGGAGGCGCGACATCACTGGTTATGGCGGGAGCGAGTTGGCAGCCGCAGTCACCGCACATGGGCGCGTTCCTCGGCGGCTGGCGCCGCCATGATGAATTCCACGTCCCGCAGCAGCAGTTCGTCGCCGCTGATGAGTTGGGTGCGCCAATCGTCGCACTGGCGGCAGCGCAACTGATTAAGGCTGACCTCGCTGATCGCGCCGCAGCCCTGGCAGCGTACTCGCAGCGGAGTCTCTTCGATGTCGAGGATGGCGCCGGCGGCGAAGCTGTCGCGGCTGCTGAGCGGAAAGGCCGTGCGTAATAAGGCGATCTCCACCCCCGCGAGCGGGCCGATGGTGAGACGGATGCGGCTGACGCCGCGTGCCTGATGTTGCGCCGCCAGCCGGCTCACCTGGTCGAGGAGGGCGCGGCAGAGCGAGAGCTCATGCATGAGGGCGGGTCTCGTCTTTCAATAAGGTGCCCACCAGGTCGAGGACATCACGGGCGTAGGCGCGGTCGATTTTCTGGATGGCGTAACCCACGTGTACCAATACATAGTCGCCCGGCTCGATCGCGCCATCCTGCAACAGGAACAGACTCACTTCGCGCTCCACGCCGCCGGTCTGGCAGCGGGCGCGGTGGCCGTCGATGGCGATGATCTGCATGGGAATGCCGAGGCACATAGGGTATCCGGCGTCGGGTGTACCGGTAGAGTATATAGCGGATGTGGCGCGTGCATAGAGTCGGTACGGAAGTATCGTCATGCTGGACAGTGGCGGCGCGCGGGTGGACGATAAGGAGGCTGCCAGGAGAAAGCGATGAACCAGGTATTGAGCTATCTGCCGCGCCCAGACTTACAGGTGTTGATCGAGACCTTGCAGGCGGCGGGATTTCACTGCGTCGGTCCGCGGGTGGTCGACGGCGCGATCGGTTATGGCGCGTTGGATGATGCGGCGCAATTGCCGTGGGGCGTGACGGAGATGCAGGCGCCGGGCCACTACCGTCTGTCCGATTCCGATACACCGCGTTGTTTCGCCTGGGCCAATGGCCCGCAGGCGTTGAAGCCGTTTCTGTTCGCCCCGCGGGAAAATTTATGGACTTCACGGCGCGAGGCGGATGGCGGGCTGCACTGCGATGAGACCCTGCCCGAGGCGATGCCGCTGGCCGTGATCGGCGTGCGGCCCTGTGACCTCGCCGCCCTCGCCCTGCACGATCAACACTTCTTGCGGCAAGCGGTGTCCGATCCCTATTACGCGCGGCGCCGCGAAGCGCTGTTTCTGGTGGCGGTGAATTGCACCCATCCCGCCGCCACCTGTTTCTGCGTCTCCACCGGCGACGGGCCGCGCGCGACCTACGGTTACGACCTCGCCCTCACCGAGCTCGATGACGGCTATCTCGTGGAAGCGCACAGCGAGCGCGGCCGCGCCATCGCCGCGGTATTGCCGCTGGCAGCGGAGGAGGAGGCGCAGGTCGCGGCGGCCGATGTTGCGCTGCAGCAGGCCGCCGACAGTCAGACGCGCCGTCTGCCCGGCACGCATCTGCAAGCGCCGCTGTTCGCCAATTTGAACCATCCGCGCTGGGACGAGGTGGCGGAACGCTGCTTGAGTTGCGGCAACTGCACCTCGGTGTGTCCCACTTGTTTTTGTTACAGCGCCCACGACCAGCCGACCCTGGCCGGCGACCTGGTCGAACATTATCGCGAGTGGGATTCCTGTTTCACCCAGGGCCACAGCTACATCCACGGCATCACCCTCCGCGCCGAGACCGCGCCGCGTTACCGCCAGTGGCTCACCCACAAGCTCGGCAGCTGGCACGCGCAATACGGCCGTTCCGGCTGCGTAGGTTGCGGCCGCTGTATCGCCTGGTGCCCGGTCGGCATCGACCTCACCGAAGAGGCGGCGGCGATCTGCGGCGAGGTCGCGCCGGCATGAGCAATCCCTATCCGCCGCGCGAGGCCCGCATCGTCGAGCGTATCCAGGAATCGTCCGGCCTGTTCACGCTGCGTCTGCAACTCACCGACTCAGCCATGCAAGGTGATTACCGCTTTGCGCCGGGTCAGTTCAATATGCTTTATCTGCACGGCGTCGGCGAAGTCGCGATCTCCATCGTCTCCGATCCCAGCGATGAACACCTTATCGACCACACCATCCGCGCCGTGGGCCGCGTCACCCGCGGACTGGAACAACTCAAGGCGGGTGAGCGTATCGGCCTGCGCGGGCCGTATGGGCGCGGCTGGCCGCTCAGTGCGGCCGAGGGTCGTGATGTGGTGGTGGTCACTGGCGGCCTCGGCTGTGCCCCGGTGGTGTCGGTAATCAATTACATCGCGCGCCGCCGCGCGCGTTTCGGCCATCTCAATATCGTGCAGGGCGTGAAACACAGCAGCGATTTGATCTGGCGCGAACGCTATGCAGAGTGGCGCGCGCTGCCCGACACGCTAGTGCTGCTCGCCACCGACGCCGGCGAACCCCTGTGGCCCTGGCATATCGGTCGCGTCACCGATCTTTTCGATCGCTTGCAGTTCGATCCGCAGCGCGCCAGCGTGATGATGTGCGGGCCGGAGGGCATGATGCGCGCGGTGGTCAACCACATGCGGGCGGCGGGGGTGGCCGATACCGATATCTGGCTCAGCATGGAGCGCAATATGCAATGCGCGCTCGGTCACTGCGGCCATTGCCAATACGGCGACAAGTTCATCTGCCGCGACGGGCCGGTGTTCAGTTTCGATCAGGTCGCGGCGCTGTTCGACGTGCCGGGGTTTTGAGCATGAATAACAAACCGCGGGTCGCCGTGCACAAGTTCAGCTCCTGCGACGGCTGCCAGCTCGCCTTTCTCAATCTCGGCGAAGCCTTGCTGGAGCTGGCCGAATTGGTCGACTTCGCGCATTTCCTGGAGGCGGGTTTCGTTGACGCGGCGGCGCAAGTCGATATCGCCTTCATCGAAGGCAGCGTCTCGACGCCGGATGACGCCGCGCGCCTGCTGGCCATCCGCGCCAACAGCCGGTATCTGATCACCATCGGCGCCTGCGCCACCGCCGGCGGCGTGCAGGCGCTGCGCAATCTCGCCGACGCCGCCGCGTGGACCGCGGCGGTGTACGCGAGTCCCGAATTCATACACAGCCTCGCCACCTCGACACCGATCCGCGCCCAGGTCAAGGTCGATCTCGAGTTGTGGGGCTGCCCGGTCAATAGTCGTCAGGTGATCGCGGCGATCCGCGCGCTGTTGTTCGGCGTGGCGCCGGTGACGGAGAACGACAAGGTCTGCATGGAATGCAAGCGCCGCGGTAACGTCTGTGTGCTGGTGGCGCGCGGCGAGCCGTGTATGGGGCCGGTGACGCGCACCGGCTGCGGCGCCTTGTGTCCGAGTTTCGGCCGCGATTGTTATGCCTGTTATGGGCCGGCGGAAAACGTCAACGGCGCCGCACTCGCCAACCGTTTCATCGGGCTGGGGCTGGCGCCGGCGGAGGTGGCGCGGCGTTTCCTTTCCATCAACAACGCCGCGCCCGAGTTCAATGCCGTCGGCCGCGCCTGGCAAAAGGCGGAGCCGCATGATGGATAAACGCGAGATCAAGATCCACGTGCCGGCGCTGGCGCGGGTGGAGGGCGAGGGCGCGCTCGATCTCCACATCCACGACGGCGCGATCGCGGCGTTGCAACTGCGCATCTACGAGCCGCCGCGTTATTTCGAGCAATTGCTGGTCGGGCGCGACTACACCGAGGTGCCCGATCTGGTGGCGCGCATCTGCGGCATCTGTCCCGTCGCCTATCAGATGAGCGCGGTGCAGGCGTTGGAAAAGATCATCGGTTACACGCCGCCGCCCTGGCTGCAGGCGCTGCGGCGGGTGATGTATTGCGGCGAGTGGATACAAAGCCACAGCCTGCACATCCACATGCTGGCGGCACCGGACCTGCTGGGCTTCGACAGCATCACGGCGATGGCCACGCAGTACGGTAACGAGGTTCGCCGCGGCCTCCTGCTGCAAGGACTGGGCAATGCATTGATCGAATTGCTCGGCGCGCGCTCGGTGCACCCGGTGGGGGTGAAGGTCGGCGGCTTTCATCGTCTCCCGAGCTACGAAGAGCGCGAGGCGCTGCGCCGGCGCCTGCTCGCCGCCTTGCCGCAGGCCGCGGCGCTGCTGCGCTGGACGGCGACGCTGCCGCTGCCGGACGACGATCAGGATTTCGTCTGCTTGGCTTTGCGGCACGGCAGCGACTACCCCATGCAAGGTGACCGCTTGGTCTCCACCAGCGGCTTGGATATCGATATCGAGGAGTTCGAGCAGCACATCATCGAACAGCAAGTGCCGCATTCCACCGCGCTGCACGCCCTGCTGCACGGCGAGCCTTATCTGCTGGGGCCGCTGGCGCGGCTCAATCTCAACGGCGATCGCCTGCCGCCCGCGTTGCGCGCGATCTTGGCTGACCTCGGCGTCCGCTTTCCGAGCCGCAATATGTTTCACAGCATCGTCGCCCGCGCCGCGGAGATCTGGCTGGCGCTGCACGAGGCGGCGCGGCTGCTGGCGTGGGATAGCGAAGCCGAGGCGCCCGTGTGTCCGACGCCGCTGCCGCGCGCGGGTACTGCCGCCGGTTGTACCGAGGCGCCGCGCGGGATGTTGTGGCACCGATATGAAATGGACGGACACGGCGCGATCACGCGCGCGCGCATCGTGCCGCCCACCAGCCAGAATCAGGCGCGCATCGAGGCGGACCTGCGCGCGAGCTTGACGCGCTTCGGTCTCGATCGGCCGGAACAGGCGATTCGCCTCCGCGCCGAGATGGTGATCCGCAACTACGACCCCTGTATCTCCTGCGCCACCCATTTTCTGAAGCTGCGTGTCGCGCGCGATGCGACCGGGCAAACGACCCGCTCACCCGCGCTTGCGCGGCGGGTGGTGGTATTGGGCGTGGGTACGGAACACGCGGGTGACGACGTCGGCCTGCGCCTGATTGAACGGCTGCGTGATGACGCCGCACTCGCGCCGTACCTCGCGCGCGGTCGTTTGATGCTGCATGCCTGCCGCCAGCCCATGCTGGATTGGCCGCGCTGCGTGCGTGAGGGTGATAGTGTGTTCATCATCGATGCCTTGCGGGCGGCGGCGGCCGATGGTCTGCGCATCATCGACGGCGCGGCATTGGCGGACGCCGGGCGAGCCTTGTCCAGTCATGCGCTGGGCGTCGGTGATGCGCAGGCCTGGCCTGCTGCGGTGGGGCAGGTGGCGGCGGATGTCACAGTGCTGGGTGTCCGGATCGATGCGGCGAAGTCGCCACCGGACGCCGTGTCATTGACCCGCTTGGTCGAGCAGGTCCGCGAGCGGCTGCTGGCCCGCTTGCCCGGTGAGTCACCCTCTGTCGAGTACCTCGCCCAGGAACGATCCCACACCGGAAACACCGCTGCTAGCGCCGGAACAACCAGAACAACAAGGTGAGTATCAGGCTGATGACGATGGATGTGACGATGGGGAAGTAGAAGGAGAAGTTTTCCTTTTCCACCACGATGTCGCCCGGCAAGCGGCCCAGCCCCAGCTTTTGAAGCAGCGGCCAGAGCAGGCCGAGCGCGACCAGAATGATCCCGATGATGATAAGCAGCTTGGCCATGGAGGTGCCCTTCATTGCCCGGCGGTCATCCTATGCTGGGTGGTCAGCGGCAGCTCATCGGGGTTTTGCAAACCCGCTCCCGCCGCCAGCGAGCGGATGCCGTGATCGTGACGGGTTGGCTCCACCCGGGTAGATCTGCTCACCTGTCGGAAACGGCGACGCCCTTTCCGACCCGCGGTCCCAACTCACGTGATAGTGCGCACGCCTTGCGCGGTGCCGAGGAGCAACACATCGGCGGGGCGCAGCGCGAAGATGCCGTTGGTGACCACGCCGGGGATGTTGTTGAGCTCGCTTTCCAGTTTCGCCGCTTCCATGATTTTCAGATTGCGCACGTCGAGGATGATGTTGCCGTTGTCGGTGATGAAACCTTCGCGGAAGAGCGGTTGGCCGCCCATTTTGACGATTTGGCGCGCGACGTAGCTGCGGGCCATGGGAATCACTTCGATGGGCAGCGGAAAGGTGCCGAGCATGTCGACCAGTTTGGATTCATCGGCGATGCAGACGAATTTTTTGGCCACCGCGGCCACGATCTTTTCGCGAGTCAGCGCGCCGCCGCCGCCTTTGATGAGTTGCAGATGGCGGTTGGCTTCGTCGGCGCCGTCGACGTAGAGGGCCATGTCGTCGACGTTATTGAGGCTGAGCACCGGAATACCGTGTTTCTTCAAACGCTCGGCGGAGGCGACCGAGCTGGCCACGGTGCCTTCGATTTTATGTTTGATGGTCACCAGGGCGTCGATGAAGTGATTGGCGGTGGAGCCGGTGCCGATGCCGATGATGGTGCCCGCTTGCACGTAGTCCAAGGCCGCTTCCGCCGCCGCTTTTTTGAGTGCGTCCTGAGACATGATGCTTCTCCATGATAAGTGCGTTATGGGCACGATCATACCCGATCTTATCCGGTAAAGTCATACCTGGCGCCTCAGCTAGGCAGTCAAGGGGGGAAGCTGTTAATGTAGTCCGATGCCAAAGAAATATCTGGAAAAAATTCTCAAGGCGCGGGTTTACGATGTGGCGATCGAGACGCCGCTCGATCTCATGCGCGCCCTTTCCGAACGGCTGAATAACCAAGTGTGGTTGAAGCGGGAAGATTTACAGCCGGTGTTCTCGTTCAAGCTGCGCGGCGCCTATAACAAGATCGTGCATCTCGATGCCGAGCAGCGCGCCCGAGGCGTCATTACCGCCTCGGCGGGCAATCACGCGCAAGGCGTGGCCTTGGCCGCCAGCCGGCTGGGAATACAGGCGCTGATCGTAATGCCGCGTACTACGCCGGATATTAAAGTGCAATCAGTGCGTAAATTGGGCGCCAAGACAGTGTTGCATGGCGATACCTACGACGAGGCCTATGTCCGCGCGGTCAAATTGGCGGACGAAAAAGGCATGGTGTTCGTCCATCCTTACGATGACCCCGAGGTGATTGCCGGTCAGGGTACGGTGGCGATGGAGATACTGCGGCAGCACGAGGCGCCGCCTCACGCCATCTTCGTGCCGGTGGGCGGCGGCGGCTTGATCGCCGGGGTGTCCAGTTACGTGAAGGCGCTTTACCCCGCGGTGAAGGTGATCGGCGTCGAGCCGGACGACGCGCCGACCTTGCAGCGCGCCTTGCAGAAAAAGAAACGGGTGGTGTTGGAGCAAGTGGGTATCTTCGCCGACGGGGTGGCGGTGCGCCAGATCGGCGCGGAGCCGTTCCGCATCGCCCGCCAGTGCGTGGATGAGGTGATCCTGGTCAGCACCGACGAGATCTGCGCCGCCATAAAAGACATCTTCGACGACACCCGCTCCATCGCCGAACCGGCGGGGGCGTTGGCGGTGGCGGGTATGAAGCGTTATGTGGAACGCAGCAAACTCAGTGGCCAGCACCTGGTGGCGATCGATAGCGGCGCCAATATGAATTTCGACCGGCTGCGTCATGTTGCGGAACGCGCCGAGGTGGGCGAGCGTAACGAGGCGATCCTGGCGGTGACCATTCCCGAGCGTGCCGGCAGTTTCCGCACCTTTTGCGAGGCGCTCGGCGCGCGCAGTGTCACCGAGTTCAATTACCGTTATTCCGATACCACGGCGGCCCACGTGTTCGCCGGCATTCAATTGCGGGGCGGCGACGCGGAGCGGCTGGAGATCGTGCAGCGGCTGCGCGCCGATGGATATCCGGTGCTGGACCTGACCGACAATGAAATGGCCAAGCTACACATCCGCCATATGGTGGGCGGCCATGCGGCCGGTATCGAAGACGAGGTGTTATACCGTTTCGAGTTCCCCGAGCGGCCGGGCGCCCTCTTGCGTTTCCTGACCAATATGGGGCAGCGTTGGAACATCAGTTTGTTCCACTACCGTAATCACGGTGCCGCCTACGGTCGGGTGCTGGTGGGTATTCAAGTGCCGGCCAATGATCGCCAACGTCTGCAACATTTCCTCACCGACTTGGGTTATGCCTACCAGGAAGAGACCGCCAATCCGGTCTACGGACTGTTTTTGCGTTGAGGTTGCCGAGCCCGCTGCCGCGGAAGTGGTCGGGTGGCGCACTGTCGTGCATCAAGTGTCTGAGGCGGGGATGAGACCTTCAAATACACGAAGGGCCCGCCATCGCGAGCCCTCCGTACAGCACTGCAAAAAGCCGAAAACCGCGGCGGTTTTCGGCGGATTGCTTAAGCTGGCATCGCGGGAACGGCCTTTTTCTTGGAGGCTCGCTTCTTTGAAGCCGCTTTCTTTTTACCGGCCTTTTTCTTGCCAGCCTTCTTTTTACCGGCCTTTTTCTTGCCGGCTTTCTTTTTACCAACCTTTTTCTTGGCAACCTTTTTCTTAGCGGCTTTTTTCTTGCCAGCCTTTTTCCGGGTTGCCTTTTTGGCGGTGGCCTTCTTGGCTACCACCTTCTTGGTGGTGGTTTTCTTCGCAGCTGACTTCTTCTTTGAAGTCACTTTCTTCTTCGTGGCTTTCTTTGTTGCCATTGTGATTCCTCCGTTGTGAACGTAGCGTTCGCTACTAAGTATAAACAACTTCTTTAAAAAACAAAGAGCGTTTATTCCAAAAGACTATCGAACGATTTTGAACATTCCTTTAGGGCCCGGCGGTGTGTGTGATGAATTCGCATGAGAGAGAGGCGACGCGATGGTGGTTTTTTACCATCGCCGCCATCTAAAAACGCCAACGAAACATGCTTGAGTGAGGTGATAAAAGGCGTGCGAAACGGAAGGCGAACACTGTGGTGGGTGCGGGCCGTATTGCGCGTTTTTCTCGGGGAAAACGCGGTTTTCTAATGTGCCGCTTACTCCAATTCCAGGATGTAGTTCCACGCTTCAGCGCTGATCGGCATGATGGAGAGCCGGTTGCCTTTGCGGAGCAGCAGCAACTCGGTGAGAGCGTGGTGATTTTTGAGTTCAGTAAGGGTGATGGTGCGTTTGAAACGCTTACGAAAACGAACGTCGACCATGTACCAACGAGGCGCCTCGGGTGTGCTCTTAGGGTCGAAGTGTGGGTTTTCGGGGTCGAGGGCGGTGAAGTCGGGGTAAGCTTGCCGCACTATCTCGACGATACCGACGATGCCCGGTTCTTTGCAATTGGAGTGGTAGAAGAAGGCGAGGTCGCCCTTTTTCATCTGGTCACGAAGCATGTTTCGTGCTTGGTAATTGCGCACGCCATCCCAGTGTTCGGTCTGTTTGGGGCGGGCTTGGAGGTCGTCGATGCCGAAGGCGTCCGGTTCTGATTTCATCAACCAGTAATGCATGAATGCTCCTAAGAATACGCATGATGAACGGCGCGGTGAGTGTGAACCGGGCCTAGATTAGATGGAGTTGTTGGTCGGTGGCGATACCATCGAGTGGTATATCCCACCACTGGGGGTCGAGGGCGTCGACGCGTTGCAGGGCGTGAGCGATGCCGAGCAGGCGCGGTTTGCGCCAATGGTGGCGATGGCGCAGGCCCGCGAGGCTGCGATCGTAGAATCCGCCGCCCATGCCGAGTCGGTTGCCTTGAATGTCGAAGCCGACCAGCGGCAACAACAGCAGATCCAGTAGTCGCGCGTCGACGAGACGGAGTCCCGCACCGCTGGGTTCGGGAATGCCGAAGATGTTGGGCGCGAGCGGATCACCGGGGTAGTAGGGCGTGAAACGCAAGCGACGATCCGCGCTGATGACCGGCAGGTAACATGTTTTGCGCATGGCCCAGGCGTGTTGAAGCAGCGGAGTGAGATCCAACTCGCCGTCGTTGGCGAGATAAAAGCCAATGTGCCGGCTGCGGCGGAAGAGCGATGAGCACCAGACCAGGCGAGCCAGTTTGGACGCGGCATGACGTTGTTGCACCTTGCTCAGTTGTTGCCGCTGTTGCCGCAGCCGGCGGCGTAATGCCGAACGATCCGCGCCGGTGAGAGTCCTGTCGTGTATGTCGCTGGATGAAGCCGTGGTTGGGGGAGGGAACGGTGGGTTGCTGTTCATTCCGGGGTGGGTCCGCGGTGATAAAAGCACCCTCCGCGTGAACCGTCGCGGACCATCGCCCTTGAACCATTCGGTTCAGGTGGGAACCCAATCAGTGTTTTTAGGCTTTCCGGCGGAGCGGACATGCACACCAACACTGGCAGGGCCCCCAAGGGTAATGAAATAGGGTCAAGGAGTAACCTGGCCCGCTAACGGGAACCGCAGAGGATGCGTCTTTGATTCTATCGTGAAACTCGAATAAGCGAAACTACCGTGACCGGCTTACAGGTCGATCTGCCGGGAGTCGTGGAGAGCGGCGTCAATTTTGTTTTGCAGACTGCGGATGCGGTGGCCGAGATTGTCGGATTGGGAGTCGATCTCGTTGCGTGCCTTGAGCAATTCGTGGGTGATGTTGAGCGCGGCCATGACCGCGATGCGGTCGGCGCCGACCACTTTGCCGCTGTCGCGGATTTCCTTCATTTTCTTACCGAGGTAGCTGGCGGCGGACAACAGCGCGTCGCGTTCCTGGTCCGGGCAGGCGATCCGGTATTCCTTTTCCAGGATGTGGATGGTAATCGGCGTGGTAGAGTCGCTCATGCTTCGGTTTCCAGCGATTTAAGGCGCAGTAACAGCATTTCCGTCTGCGTGCGGGCCAAGTCGGTTTTATGTTGCAGCTTGGCGCGCTCGGTGACCAGCATGGTTTGTTGCTGGCGGAGCAGGCGGTTTTCTTCCTTGAGGCGCTGGCAGGTGCGTATGAGTTCGTCGAGACGATGGTCGAGGCCGCGGATGTCGGCTTCAGTGATGCGATTGGGTTTGTCGGTGTTCATGGGACATCAATATAGAGTGGCGGCGAAATGGGGTCAATCACCGGCTGTGGTAGTGGCCGTTTGGGCAGGCATGATAGCATAACCTCCAGTCTTCTATTGTGTCCGGCATTAACGCGTGCTCAGTAAAGGGTCTATCCTCAATCAGTGGATTTGCCGCTTGATTTTATCGATCGATGGAGAATGTCTTGAGTTCAGCGCCCCTGCCCCTTGATTACGACGCCTATGTCGCCCTGTTCGAGGGCTTGGCTTTGGAATTGACGCCGGCGGAATGCCATGGCGGTTTGACGGGTTTGCTGTGCGCTACCGATACTGTCGCCGCCGAGCAGTGGATCGCCGAGTTGATGGCCGGTAAGCCGACCATCATGTTGGCCGACGATGGCGTGGCCGGTGCGGATGACGATACCCCGACGTTGCGGCGTCTGTATGAAATTACCACCGATCGGCTGGAAGATCCGGATTATGGTTTCACCTTATTATTGCCCGCCGATACTCATCCCCTGGCCGAGCGGACCGAGGCCTTGTCCCAGTGGTGTCAGGGTTTCTTATGGGGCCTGGGCCTGGGCGGTATTCAAGATGAAGCCAAGATGCCCGGCGATGTGAATGAGGTGATGCGGGATATGTCGGAGATCTCGCGCCTGCGCTTCGCCGACCAGGGCGGTGGCAACGACGATGAAACCGCCTATGCCGAGATCGTGGAATATGTGCGCATGGCGGCCTTGCTGGTGTATGAAGAATTACGCCCGCTGCGGGTGGCGCGGCCCGACGGGGATGTTGTGCACTAATCGAGGGCTCGTCGGGTGTTGGATAGCAAAGAATTCGTGAAACGCCGCAAACAACTGATGCGCATGATGGGTGAGGGCGCCATGGCCATTCTGCCCGCCGCGCCGCAGCGTCACCGCAATCGCGACAGCGAATACCCGTACCGGCAGGACAGCGATTTTTTCTATCTCACCGGATTCGGCGAGCCGGAGGCGGTGGCGGTGCTGGTGCCGCATCGTGAGCAGGGCGAATACGTGTTGTTCTGCCGCGACCGCGACCCGCTGATGGAAACCTGGCACGGCCGCCGCGCCGGACCGGCCGGGGCCCGCGAGCGTTACGGCGCCGACGATGCTTATCCTATCGGTGATATCGACGACATCCTGCCCGGCCTGTTGGAAAACCGCGAGCGGGTTTATTACAGCATGGGTTACAGCCCCGAATTCGATCAGCGGCTGATGGCCTGGGTCAACCGGGTGCGGGCCCGCTCGCGCGGCGGCAGTCACGCGCCGGTGGAGTTCGTGGCCCTCGAACATGTCCTGCACGACATGCGTCTCTATAAGAGTCCGGCGGAGATTAAAGTGATGCGCCAGTCGGCGAGCATCGCCGCCGCAGCTCATCAACGTGCCATGCGCATGTGCCGTCCGGACATGATGGAGTACGAAGTCGAGGCGGAGTTTCTCCACGAGTTCCGCCGCGCCGGGGCCTGGGTGTCCTACAATCCCATCGTCGCCGGCGGCGGCAATGCCTGCATCCTGCATTACACCGAGAACAACGCGCCGCTGCGCGACGGCGATCTGCTGTTGATCGACGCCGGCGCCGAGTTGCACGGTTATGCCTCCGACATCACCCGTACCTTTCCCATCAACGGCCGTTTCAGCCCTGCCCAGCGGGCGTTGTACGAGGTGGTGTTGGCGGCGCAGCAGGCCGCCTTCGATTGCGTGAAGCCGGGCAGTCATTGGAATGTACCGCACGACGCGGCGGTGCGCACGCTCACCGAAGGCTTGGTCGAGCTGGGTTTGCTCAAGGGCAAGGTCAACGAGCTGATCGCCAGCGAGGCCTACCGACGGTTTTACATGCACCGCACCGGCCACTGGCTGGGCATGGATGTCCATGACGTCGGCGATTACAAAGTCGGCGGCCAGTGGCGGGTGCTGGAGCCGGGCATGGTGCTCACCGTGGAGCCGGGTCTGTACATTCCCGCCGGTAGCAAGGGCGTGGCGAAAAAATGGTGGGATATCGGCATCCGTATCGAAGACGATGTATTGGTCACCAAGCACGGTCACGAGGTGTTGACGAAAGCGGCGCCCAAGACCGTCGCCGAGATCGAATCTCTCATGGCCGATGGCGCGGTGGCCGGGTCCGCGGCGCGGGCCCGGCATGCTTGAGCCGGTCGATCACGATGTGGTGATCGTCGGCGGCGGCATGGTGGGGGCCAGCCTCGCCATCGCGTTGAGCGCCACGCCGCTCAAAGTCGCGCTGTTGGAAGCGGTGCCTTTTCGTTCGCAGAGCCAGCCGAGTTACGACGATCGCGCCCTCGCCCTCGCTTATGGCACGCGCCGCATTTTCAGCGGCATGGGCGTGTGGCCGGCATTGGCGCCGCAGGTGACTCCCATCGAACACATCCATATTTCCGATCGCGGTCATTTCGGCGCCACGCGTTTGGATCGCCGCGATGCCGCGGTGGAGGCGCTGGGTTATGTGGCCGAGAGTCGGATCGTCGGCGCAGTGGTGGCCGAACGTTTGCAGCAACTTGCCAATCTCACCGTGTATTGTCCCGCCACACTCAGTGATGTGGTGCTGGGCAGCGGTGTCGCCGAGGTGGTGGTGAAGGAGGGCGAGATGCAGCGGCGTTTGACCTGCCGTTTAGTGGTGGCCGCCGATGGCGCCACCTCCACCGTGCGCGAGTTGTTGGGCATCGCCATGCAGCGTTGGGAATACGGTCAGACCGCGATCATCACCAATGTCACGCCCGACCGGCCGCACGGCAATCGCGCCTACGAACGCTTCACCGACAGCGGGCCGCTGGCGCTGTTGCCCATGTCGGACAATCGCTATTCCGTGGTGTGGACGGTGCGCGCCGATTACGCGACTAGCGTGTTAACCATGGACGACGTGACTTTTCTTGCCGCTTTGCAGGCGCGGGTCGGGCGGCGGGTCGGTACGTTGATCAAAGTGGGGCGGCGCCGCGATTATCCTTTGGCCATGGTGCGGGCGCGCGAACATGTGCGTCCGCGGCTGGCCTTGATCGGCAATGCCGCCCACACCTTGCATCCGGTGGCCGGCCAGGGTTTCAATCTCGGTGTGCGTGACGTGGCGGTGTTGGCCGAGGTGTTGAACGAAGCCGTGCTCGCGGGTCAGGACATCGGCACGATGGATGTATTGCAGCGTTATGCCGGCTGGCGGCAGCGCGATCATCTCAAAATGATCGCCTTCACCGACGGTTTGGCGCGGGTGTTCGCCAATCCGCTGTGGCCGGTGCGCGTCGTGCGCAATATGAGCATGGTGCTGGTGGATCTGTTGCCGCCGTTGAAAGAGGTATTGACCCGCCACACCATGGGTCTGGCCGGCAAGCTGCCACGGCTGGCGCGGGGTTTACCGTTGCAAGGGACACGCAATGAACCGGTCTGAACACTATGATGTGTTGATCGTCGGTGCTGGCATGGTGGGCGCCACCCTCGCTTGCGCTTTGGCCGGCTCGTCGCTACGGGTCGCAGTTCTGGAAGGCATCGCGCCGCGGGATGTGCGCGCCGCCGATCCTGTCGATCTGCGGGTCTCCGCCATTACCCGCGCTTCGCGAAACATTTTCACCGCACTGGATGCCTGGGAGGGCATGCTGGCGCGACGGGTGAGTCCCTACCGCGAGATGCACGTGTGGGACGCCGGCGGCGACGGCGTGATTCATTTCGACAGCGCCGACGTGGGTGAGGCGGAATTGGGGCACATCGTCGAGAATCGCGTGGTGCAAATCGCTTTGTGGGACCGGTTGCAGCGCGCGGACAATGTCAGTCTCTATTGTCCCGCCGCCTGCGCCGAGTTGCGGCGCGAGGCCGGCCATATCAGCGTGCGACTAGAAGACGGCCGGCTGCTCAGCGCGCGGCTAGTGGTGGGTGCGGACGGCGCGCAGTCGCGGGTGCGGCGCTTCGCCCGTATCCCGGTGCACGGCTGGCAATACGATCAACACGGCGTGGTGGCGACAGTGCGTACCGAACGCAGTCATCGCGAGACGGCATGGCAACGTTTTTTACCCGACGGCCCGCTGGCGTTTTTGCCGCTGCATGACGGCCGCTGTTCCATCGTCTGGTCCACCTCGCCGGGACATGCGGCGACTTTGTTGGCCATGGAAGACGCAGTGTTTTGCGAAGAGCTCACCCGTGCCTTCGCTGCAACACTGGGTCGGATTGCAGCCACCAGTGAACGCGCCGCCTTTCCGCTGCACTTGCAACATGCGGAACGTTATGTGACGGTGGGTCTGGCCTTGATCGGCGACGCGGCGCACACCGTGCACCCGCTGGCGGGGCAGGGCGTCAATCTGGGCATACTCGACGCGGCGGCTTTGGCGGAAGTCTTGCTCGATGCCCGCGCCGCCGGCAAAGACCACGCGAGTCTCGCGGTGCTGCGCCGCTATGAACGCTGGCGTAAGGGCCACAATCTGCTGATGATGGCCAGCATGGATGGCTTCAAACGTTTGTTCGGCAGTGACTGGTGGCCGCTGCGGGCCGCGCGCAATGCGGGGCTCACTCTTACCGACCGGCTGAGCCCGGTCAAACATCTCATCATGGCGCAGGCCATGGGCCGCGGCGGTGATCTGCCGCGCTTGGCGCGGGCCGCGACTCTTTAGCGCGTACCGTTGTCAGTAGCTTGAGTCAGCCCTGCCAAATGGCGCGCGCCGTCCTGGCGAAGGCGTGAAAACTTCGGGACGGTTCAGCGTGAATTCAGCGGGGCCTTATAAGCTGCACGAGTGAATGCGCTTTCATTCACTCGGCGTGATCGCTGATTCGGCGATGGCCGCGACTCCCGCCTTCCGTCCATGCCCCTGCAAAGGCCCTTCCCATGAGCTTATTTCAGATTATCGCGGTGTTGGTGGCGCTCGCGGCGCTGTTCAGTTATCTCAATTACCGCCACATCGGTTTGCCATCCACCGTCGGGTTGATGGTGATGGCCTTGATCTTGTCATTTGTTCTGGAAGGACTGGGTGCATGGGGATTCGGGATGGAAGAGCGTGCCGCACATTTCCTGGCGCGCATCGACTTCAATCAAACCGTCCTGCATGGGATGTTGGGTTTTCTGCTGTTCGCCGGGGCCTTGCATGTCAATTTCGAGGAGTTGGCGCAACAGCGCTGGGCGGTGATCCTGCTGGCGACGTTCGGGGTGGTGTTGTCCACCATGATCATCGGCGTCTTGTTGTGGTGGGTGTTAGGCTGGCTGAGCATTCCCCTGTCGTTTCTCTACTGTTTGATTTTCGGCGCATTGATCTCTCCGACCGATCCGATCGCGGTCTTGGCGATACTCAAGGGGCTGGACGCGCCCAAAGGTTTGGAGATGAAGATCGCAGGTGAGGCCTTGTTCAATGACGGGGTGGGTGTGGTGCTGTTTTTGGTTTTGGTCGGGATCGCGACCGGCCATGGCCCTATCACGGTGGCCGACATCGGCTGGCTGTTCGTGAAGGAATGGCTGGGCGGCGTGGTGTTTGGTCTGGTCAGCGGGGCGATAGCCTGCTGGTTGTTGATGCGTGTTGATAATTATCAAGTTGAGGTTTTAATCACTCTGGCCTTGGTGATGGGCGGTTATGCCCTGGCCGAAGCCTGGCAGTTATCGGCGCCGCTCGCCATCGTGGTGGCGGGTTTGTTGGTTGGCAATCATGGCCACCGTTTCGCCATAGCGGCACAAACCCGCCAGCACTTGGACACGTTCTGGGAGTTGATCGACGAAATCTTCAACGCCGTGTTGTTCGTCTTGGTCGGCTTGGAGGTGTTGGTGCTGGTGTATACCTGGGATTATCTGCTCGCCAGCCTGGTGGCCATTCCTATCGTGTTGTTGGCGCGCTTCATCAGTGTCGGCGTACCGGTGGGTTTGCTGCGCAGTGTGCAGGTCTTTGCACCCAACACCGTGAAAATTCTCACCTGGGGTGGTTTGCGGGGCGGGGTTTCAGTGGCCCTGGCGTTGGCATTGCCGGCGGGTCCCGAGAGAAGTGTCATTCTGCCGGTCACCTACGCGGTGGTGGCCTTTTCCATCATTGTGCAGGGCCTCAGTATAGCGCGCTTGCTGCGGAGGGCTTAAAAAAGCGGGGCTTGGCTGAGTGGCGAGTGGCGAACTCTATAATATTAAAAGTAATGCCACGAGATGAGGTCTCGTCGCGGCTATTTTATCGATCCAACTAGGGTTGCTTGGCCGAGAGAGCCATCGCCGCCGGCGGTTTCGTGGGCGCTTGCGATTAATAATGATAATGATTATCATTATTAAAGTTTCGATTCATCATCCGGATTTGGCAAGAGGAGTGTGAAATGGTTAAGCGAGTAGGGCTGGTTTTGATCTCGGCGGTCATGGGGTTGGTCAGCGCCGGAAGCTTCGCGGCGGGTAAGGACGAACTGGTAGTGTACTCGGGGCGCAGCGATAGCTTCGTCAAGCCGGTGGTGGAGGCATTCACTAAACAGACCGGCATTCAGGTGATCTTGCACAACGCCAGTTCCACCGAGTTGTTGAACAAGCTGCGTGTCGAAGGCGAGCGTACCGAGGCCGATCTTTACTTAAGCAATGATGCGGGTAATTTGCAATTGGGCAGTGAGTTGGGGCTGTTTCAGCCTCTGCCGGAAGCCTCGACCAAACTGGTGGATGCGCGCTGGCGTGCGCCGGACAATACCTGGCTGGGCCTGTCGGCGCGGGCACGGGTGTTGGTGGTGAATACCAAGGTCAAGGATCTGGATTTCATCAAGTCCGTGTTCGATCTCGCCGACCCGCGTTTGAAGGGGCGGCTCGGTATCACCAACGCCGCCAATGAGAGTTTCGTGGCGGGCACCACCGTGTATATGCTGGCCGCCGGCAAGGAGAAGACCCGCAACTGGTTGCAGGGTCTGAAAGACAATGCAGGCAAGACCGTGTTCGATAAACACGGCAAAATCGTCAGCGCGGTGGCCGAAGGCAAGCTCGATGTGGGTTTGGTGAATCATTATTACATTTACCGCCACCTGAATGAACAACCCAACGCGCCGATCCGCATCGTGTTGCCCGATCAAGGCGAGCAAGGCATGGGCGTGGCGTGGAATGTCGCCGGTGTGGCGGTCAGTAAATACACTCAGAAAAAAGAATTGGCGGAAAAATTCGTGGCCTTCCTGGTCTCGGAAGAGGGGCAGAAGATCTTCGCCGAGGTGAACGAAGAATACCCGACCCGCGCTGGTGTGCCCGTCGCCGCGCGCCTGCCGACCCCGGCCAGCGTGAAAGTGGCCAACGTGCCCTTGTCTAAATTGGGGCCGGAGCGCGACGCCACCCTCGACTTGATCGATGCGGTGGGAATGCCGTAAATGGGCTGATCCCGAGATTGGGAGCGGAATGATCAAAAGCAGATTCGGTCCACTCGGAACGGTGGCGGGGATGGTCGTGCTGACGGCGGCCATCCCCTTGTTGTTTGTGATTTACAGCAGCGGGCAACTCAGTGCGGCGCAGTGGGCCGGGCTGTGGAGCAGCCGCTTGCCGATGTTATTGGGCAACACGCTGTCCTTGGCGGCGCTGGTCGGTATCGGCTCGCTGGTGCTGGGTCTCTCGTCGGCTTGGTTGATCGCGCGCCGCGACTTCCCCGGCCGCCGGTTCGCCCTGTGGTTGATGGTGTTGCCGTTGACCATCCCTACTTATGTGTTCGCTCACATCTATACCACCCTGTTCGAAGAGCAGGGTTGGCTGGGCCGGTTGTGGCGTGGGCTGTTCGGCGAGGCCGTGGCCATTCCCGATTTATATAATGTGTTCGGCGCGGCGTGGATATTGTCGTTGGCCAGTTTTTCCTACGTGTTTTTGCTGGCCCATGCGGCGCTGAGCCATTCCAGTCGCGCCTTGGAAGAGGCGGCGCGTATTCAAGGCGCCGCGCCGTGGCAGGTGTTTTGGCGCGTCACCCTGCCGCTGCTGCGGCCGGCCATCGCCGCCGGGCTGGCGGTGGTGGTGTTGCACGTGCTGTCGGATTTCGGCGCGGTGAGCATGTTGCGTTATCAGACCTTCACTTTGAGCATTTATCTGCAGATGAGCGGGCGCTTCGATTATCAGGGCGCCGCCGGTTTGAGTCTGGTGCTGGTCTTGTTGTCGCTCACCTTCTTGGCGATGGAGCGTTTCTTCCGCACCCGTCAACGTTATTATGCAGGGGCGCAGGGCGCCATCATCAAACCCAAACCGGCGCGGCCCTGGGAGTGTGTGTGGATAGGCTTATGGCTGAGTCACATCGTCCTGTTCGCTTTTGCCCTGCCGCTGCTGTGGATGCTGGATATGACCTGGACGGCCTGGCAAGCCGGCGCCTTGGGCGAGCGGTTCTGGGGTTATGTGTTCAATTCGCTGCTGGTGGCATTTTGCGCGGCCAGCGCGGCGATGCTGGTCGCTTTGCCGATCGGCCTGTTTCACGTGCGCCGTCCCACCTGGCTCAGCGGCGGTTTCATGAATTTGTCCAGCGTGGGTTTCGTGCTGCCCGGCCCGGTGATCGCCTTGGGTATCATCACCTTCATGCTGGCGGTGTTGCCGGTGTTGTATGGTGGTCTCGCCGCCTTGGTCGCGGCGCTGATGGTGCGTTTCCTACCGCTGGCGGTGCAGGCGGAAGAAGCGGCCATGCAGCAACTCACGCCGTCGGTCGAACAGGCGGGCCGTGTCCACGGCGCGGGTCCGCTGGAGAATCTGTGGCGGGTGACCCTGCCGATGATCCGCGGCGGCCTGGGGGTGGCGTGGGTGCTGGTGTTCATCGATGTGCTGAAGGAATTGCCCGCCACGCTGATTCTGCGGCCGATCGGTTTCGATACCCTGCCGGTACGAATTTGGATCGAAGCCAGCGAGGAAATGCTGGAGCTGGCGGCCCCCGCCGCGTTGATGCTGGTGGTGGCTTCCCTGCCCGCCTTGTGGATCCTGATGCGCGGCAAAAAAGGCCGTTAAAAGCCGGCGGGGGGAGCTTGGTTTCCGCCGCCGCCCTCGGTATAGTGGCGCCTCAACATTGTCCCCCGTGGGAGAGGCCCCGTTGATTCGGGGCGCCGAAGGCGCAACCAGCCCGGAATCGCTCAGGCAAAAGGACCGCAGTGGGACGTTGACTCTGGAGAGCGGTCGCGAATGCGATCCACCGAAGGGGCTAAACGCTCTCAGGTACCCGGACAGAGGGGCAACGCTTGCGCAGTGCGCACGGCGTTGCCCCTTTTTGTTTTCAGGACGGGACCGGCAAACGCAACCGACGTTTGCTTCAGTAACGAGAACGGTGATGGCCCAGCAATCCGACAAGAACCGCCCGGTGTTCGACCACTCCGCCACCCCCAACGTGGGCCGCATGCCGATGTGGATACGCCAGCGTCTGGGCGGCGACACCCAGTATGCCGTCACCGCCGACGCCGTGCGTCAATACGCCTTGAACACCGTGTGTGAAGAGGCGCGGTGTCCCAATCGCGCCGAATGCTGGAGCCAGGGCACCGCCACTTTCATGTTGCTGGGCGATACCTGTACCCGCGCCTGCGGTTTCTGCGCGGTGAAGACCGGCAAGCCGGTCTGGTTCGACGACGGCGAGC
This sequence comes from Gammaproteobacteria bacterium, assembly GCA_023266095.1. GTDB lineage: Bacteria > Pseudomonadota > Gammaproteobacteria > DRLM01 > DRLM01 > CAKKSB01. The sequence continues at coordinate 62,454 of JAHFRV010000006.1, forward strand.
CTGCACGGGTGGCGGATGCGGTATTGGCGATGGGACTGGATTACGTGGTGCTCACCTCGGTGAATCGCGACGACCTTGCCGACGGCGGCGCCAGTATTTTCGCCGCCACCTTGAGCGAGCTGGCGCGCCGTAAGCCGGGCATCGGCCTCGAAATGCTCACCCCGGATTTTCACGGTTGCCAAGCACAGGCCGTGGCGGTGATCCATCAGGCGATCCGCGCGGCGGACACCCGCTTGGTGTGGGGGCACAACGTGGAGACCGTCCCGGCGCTTTATAAAAGCGTGCGCAAGGGGTCGGATTACCGGCGCTCATTGGACTTGCTGGCGCTGGCGACACAGCTGGCCGGCGTGGAGGCCAAGTCGGCGCTGATGCTGGGTTTGGGCGAGAGCCGCGACGAAGTAACGGCGGTGCTGCGCGATCTGCGCGCTGTCGGGGTTCAGCGGATTTCCTTGGGCCAGTACCTGCGGCCGACCCGTTATCATCTGCCGGTGAAGGAATACATTACCCCCGCGCAATTCGACGAGTATCACGCCGAAGCGCGCGCGCTGGGATTTGCTTGGGTGAAGGCGGGCGCGTTGGTGCGCTCGTCCTATCATGCGGAAGAACAACAGGCTGTCGCTTGAGCGGGAGAGACCATGGGTAAACGCACACCTCTTTATGACACCCACCTGGCCGCCGGCGCCAAGTTGGTGGACTTCGGCGGCTGGGACATGCCGCTGCACTACGGCTCGCAGATCGAGGAACATCATCAGGTGCGCCGCGATGCCGGCATGTTCGACGTGTCGCATATGACCATCGTCGATTTGCGCGGCGAACGCGTGCAGGATTTTCTGCGTTATCTGGTCGCCAATAACATCGACAAGCTTAAACTTCCCGGCGGCGCGCTCTACACCTGCATGCTCAACGCTGAGGGCGGCGTCATCGACGATTTGATCGTCTATTTCGTCGAGCCGCGCTGGTATCGCCTGGTGGTGAACGCCGCCACCCGCGACAAGGACCTGGCATGGATCACCCAACAGGCCAAGCCTTACGCCGTCGAGGTGCGCGAACGCGCCGAGCTGGCGATGATCGCGATTCAAGGCCCGCAAGCGCGCGATAAGACGCAGCGCGCGCTCGGCGATATCGTGCGCGCCGCCACCGCGCTGCAGAAACCCTTTACCTTCGTGGTGGTGGGCGACTTGTTCATCGCCCGCACCGGTTATACCGGCGAAGACGGTTACGAGATCATGCTGCCGGCGACACAATCCGCCGCGATCTGGCAAAAGCTGGCGGCCGCCGGCGTAGCGCCCGCCGGTCTCGGCGCCCGCGACACCTTGCGTCTCGAAGCGGGTATGAATCTCTACGGCAACGACATGGACGAGACCACCTCGCCCCTCGAATCGGGGCTGGCCTGGACCGTCGCCTTCGAACCGGCGGAGCGCAACTTCATCGGCCGCGCCGCCTTGGAGGCGCAGCGTCAGCGCGGTTCGCTTGGGCAATTCGTCGGACTGGTGTTGCTCGACAAAGGGGTGTTGCGCAATCATGAAGCACTGCTGCAAAACGGCGAGAAAATCGGGGAGATCACCAGCGGCGGTTTTTCGCCGACCTTGGGCCGGGCGATCGCGTTGGCGCGGTTGTACGGTTCCGCGAGCGGTGCTTGTCAGGTCGAGATACGCGGCAAACTGCTGGATGTGAAAGTAGTCAAGCCGCCGTTCGCGCGCAACGGCAAGGTATGCGTCGCGCTGACCGAATGAATGTTAACGATATTCAAATTCAAACGATGAGGATGGACTCATGAGCACGATTCCCGTTGATCTCAACTACACCAAGTCCCACGAGTGGGTACGCCGCGAGGCGGATGGCACCGTCACGGTGGGTATTACCGACCATGCTCAGGATTTGCTGGGCGATATGGTATTCGTCGAATTGCCGGAAACCGGCCGCGCCTTGAAGGCGGGCCAAGAGTGCGCGGTGGTGGAATCGGTGAAGGCCGCATCCGACGTGTACAGCCCGCTGGCGGGCGAGGTGGTGGCGGTGAACGAAGTCTTGAGCGACAGCCCGGAACTCGTCAACAAAGCGCCTTACGGTGAAGGTTGGCTGATGCGCATCAAACCCGCCGCCGCCGCGGACATCGACGACTTGCTGGACGCCGCCGCCTATCAGGCGCAGATCGAGAGCGAGACGGAGTGATTTGGGGAGTGAACCTGAATCACGGAGGGCGCGGAGAACACGGCGAAAAAAAACAACGCGGATGAATCAGTGCTGCTGCGCGCCACCGGCAACACAGCCATCCAGCCATTTCTTTCCTTCGTGTACCCCGCAGCCTCCATGCTGATTATTTTTGGAGTGTATTATGCCGTTCATCCCACATACTGAGTTGGAAGTCCGCGAGATGCTGGAGGCCATCGGCGCCCGCAGCATCGACGAACTCTTCGACGAAATCCCCGCCGACTTGCGCACGGAACTGAAGGAAGTGCCGCCCGGCTTGTCCGAGATGGCGGTGATGCGGCTGATGAGCGCGCGCGCGTTGCAGGATCACTGCGACCTGTGTTTCATCGGCGCCGGCGCCTATGAGCATCACATCCCCGCGGCGGTGTGGGAGATCACCACCCGCGGTGAATACTACACCGCTTACACGCCCTATCAGGCCGAGGCCAGCCAGGGCACCTTGCAGCTGCTCTACGAATACCAGACCATGATGGCGGGCCTGACCGGCCTCGACGTCTCCAACGCCTCGTTGTACGACGGCGCCTCGGCCATGGCCGAGGCGGTGTTGATGGCGGTGCGCGCCAATCGTCATTCCAAATCCAAACGCATCCTTATGCCGGCGACGGTACACCCGCATTACCGCCAGGTGGTGCACGCCATCGTCCGCAATCAAGGCGTCGAGCTGGTGGAGCTGGCTTATTGCACCGAGGGCGGTCACATCGTGCCCGCGAGTTTGGAACGGCATGCCGGTGAAGATTTCGCCGCGCTGGTGATCCCGCAACCCAATTTCTTCGGCGTGCTGGAAGAGGTGGACGCCCTCACCGATTGGGCCCACAGCCAGGGCGCGCTGGTGATCGGCGTGGTCAATCCCACCGCTTTGGCCTTACTCACGCCACCGGGAGCATGGGGCGCTAAAGGCGCCGACATCGCCTGCGGCGAAGGCCAACCTTTGGGTGCGCCTCTGTCGTCGGGCGGGCCGTATTTCGGTTTCATGTGTTGCCGCCAAGAATGGGTGCGGCAGATGCCGGGCCGCATCGTCGGCCGCACCGTCGATCGCGACGGCAAGCCCGGCTTCACTCTCACCTTGCAGGCCCGTGAGCAACATATCCGTCGCTCCAAGGCCACCTCGAACATCTGCACCAATCAGGGTCTGGTGGTGACCGCCGCGACGATCTACACCGCGCTGCTGGGCGCCGAAGGTTTGGAACGGGTGGCGGCGGCCAGTCATGCCAATACCCTGCGCTTGGCGGACAAGCTCTGCGGTGTGCCCGGCGTCGAACGGGTATTCGACCGACCGGTATTTCACGAAACCGTGCTGCGCCTGCCGCGGCCGGTGGAGGAAGTGCTGGCGGCCCTGGCCGCGCGCAGCATCGCCGGCGGTTTCAATCTCAGCGAAACCTATCCGGAACTGGGCGATGCCGTGCTGGTGTGCGCCACCGAAACCAAGAGCGAAGCCGATTTGGATGAGTACGCCGCCGTGCTGGGGGCTATACTCGGCCGGTAATGTTTCGATCTCAAGTGCGACAGCAAGGAGTTAGCCATGGCGACGATCACTTTGAAGAGTAATACGATACACACCAACGGCGAATTGCCGGCGGTGGGCAGCACGGCCCCGGATTTTCATCTGGTCGATAAAGACCTCAACGATGTCCGGCTCGGCGATTTCAAGGGCAAAAAGAAATTGCTGAACATCGTGCCGAGTCTCGACACCTCGGTGTGCGCCACCTCGGCGCGCAAGTTCAATGAATATATAAAAGGGCGGAGCGATTTGGTGGTGCTGACCGTCTCCGCCGACCTGCCCTTCGCCCAAGGCCGTTTTTGTCAGAGCGAAGGCCTCAGCAATGTGGTGACCTTGTCGATGATGCGCTCGCGCAATTTCGCCAAGGATTACGGCGTGCTGATCCAGGACGGGCCGCTGGCCGGCATCACCGCGCGCGCCATCGTGGTGCTCGACGAACAGGACCGGGTGGTCTACACCGAGCTGGTGCCGGAAATCGCTCAGGAACCCAATTACGATAAGGCGCTGGCGGCGGTGTAGCATGAAAACGAACCGAGCCGCCAAGACGCCAAGTACGCAAAGCTTGCTTAAAGAGTGATGAATCGGCTTTAAAAGTCTTAGAGGTTTCTGGCGCCTTGGCGGCAAGAATTTTTAATTAAAGGTTGAACCGTAATGTTGATCTTCGAACATTCCCGTCCCGGACGCCGGGCTTACGCGCAAGCGCCGGCGACCGCCGAGGCCGCGCCGACCATACCCGCGCATCTGCGTCGTAAGCAAAGGCCGCTGTTGCCCGAGGTTTCCGAACTGCAAGTGGTGCGGCATTACACTCGTCTGTCGCAGAAGAATTTCTCCATCGACACCCATTTTTATCCCCTGGGTTCGTGCACCATGAAGTACAACCCGCGGGCCTGCAACAGTGCGGCCCTGCTGCCGGGTTTTCGCAACCGGCATCCGTTAGCGCCGGAATCCATGGGCCAGGGTTATCTCGCCTGCCTGTACGAACTGCAAGAAATGCTGAAAGACGTTACCGGCATGCGCGGCGTGTCACTCACGCCGATGGCCGGTTCGCAAGGCGAGTTCGCCGGGGTGGCCATGATCCGCGCCTATCACGCCGCCCGCGGCGACACCGCCCGCAGCGAAATCCTGGTGGCCGACGCAGCTCACGGCACCAATCCCGCCACCGCGGTGATGTGCGGCTACACGGTGCGCGAGATTTCCACCGACCGTAATGGCGATGTCGATCTCGCCGCCCTTAAGGCCGCGGTGGGTCCGCATACCGCGGGCATCATGCTCACTAATCCTTCCACCCTCGGCGTGTTCGAGCGGCGCATCGCCGAGATCGCGCGCATCGTCCATCAGGCCGGCGGCCTGCTGTATTACGACGGCGCCAATCTCAACGCCATTCTCGGCAAGGTCAAGCCGGGCGACATGGGTTTCGATGTGGTACATCTGAATCTGCATAAGACTTTTTCCACGCCCCACGGCGGCGGCGGACCCGGTGCGGGACCGGTGGGGGTGAGTGAACGCCTGATCCCCTTCCTGCCCTTACCGCGGGTCGGCTATGACGGCAACACCTATCGCTGGCTGACCGAGCAAGACAGTCCGCACAGCATCGGCCGCCTGTCGGCTTTCATGGGCAACGCCGGCGTGCTGATCCGCGCCTACGTCTACGCACGCCTGCTGGGCCGCGAGGGCATGCACCGCGTGGCGGAATACGCCACCTTGAATGCCAATTATCTGCTGGCCCAATTCGCGAAACGCGGTTTCACGCCGGCTTTTCCCGCGCGGCGCGCCACCCACGAGTTCATCCTCACCATGAAGGCCCAGGCGAAAGAACTGGATGTGAACGCGATGGATTTCGCCAAGCGTCTGCTCGATTACGGTTATCACGCGCCCACCACCTATTTCCCGTTGCTGGTGCCCGAGTGTCTGCTCATCGAGCCCACCGAGACCGAAGCCAAGGAAACTTTGGATGGATTTGTCGAGGCGATGAGCCAGATACTCCACGAGGCGGAAGTGGAGCCTGAGAAGGTGAGAGGGGCGCCTTATACTCTTCCGGTACGGCGCCTGGACGATGTACGTGCTGCACGCGAGTTGGATCTCACTTGGCGGCCGGTCGGCGGTTAAACCGTTATGAACAAACCGGGGAAGACGGGACTCAAGCGTATCGCCTGCGCGGCGACGTATTCCTTCGCCGGTTTGGCCTGGGCCTGGCGCAAAGAGGCCGCCTTTCGTCAGGAGCTGATGCTGGTAATGCTGTTGGCGCCGCTCGGTTGTTATGTCGGCGAAAACGGCGTCGAACGGGCGCTGTTGGTGGGAGTTTTGTTGGTGGTGTTGGTGGCGGAGCTGATCAATACGGCGCTGGAGGCGGTGGTGGATCGTTACGGCGACGAGCCGCATGAGTTTTCCAAGGCGGCCAAGGATGTAGGTTCGGCGGCGGTATTCGTCGCCATGGCAAACGTGACGGTGGTGTGGGCGCTGGTGTTGGCGGGATGAATCTGTATGACGGCGAAGTAGGATAGGGCGCGTTATTCGGTCAGCTGTCAGGTCTTCGCGAAAAATAAAGGTAGGGTCGTTTAGCGTAGCGTAACCCACCAACTTGCGCCGTCATGCGCTTCTTGGAAATTGTTATATGAGTCGCTGAGCGACGACGGGGTGGATTGCGCCGATGACGCGGCTAACCCAGCCTGTCATGATTTTGAAGGCGGCCGTGGAATCCCGCCTTCCATTAATCGCCACTTGGCGGCCCGATAGGGTTTGTCGAAGGTCAGTGGTGCCGCGACAGATTCACAACTTACTGGAGATTTGCATGTCCGCACTCATCTGTGGTTCCTTCGCCTTCGACACCATCATGGTGTTTCACGATCAGTTCAAAAATCACATCCTGCCCGACAAGGTGCATATCCTCAATGTGTCGTTCATGGTGCCGGAGTTGCGTCGTGAGTTCGGCGGGTGTGCCGGGAATATCGCTTACGGTTTGAAGATGCTGGGCGGCGATCCGTTGCCGATGGGCACGGTCGGCAAGGATTTCGGTGCCTACGCGCAGTGGCTGAGTGATAGCGGTATCCGCCTCGATCATATCAAGACCATCGAGTCGGCCTATACCGCCCAGGCTTTCATCACCACCGACCTGGATGCCAATCAGATCACCGCCTTTCATCCCGGCGCTATGGGTTTCGCTCACGAGAATCGCGTGGCGGATGCCGCGGGTGTGAAGCTGGGGATCATTTCACCCGACGGCCGGCAGGGCATGGTGGAACACGCCGCGCAATTCGCCGAAGCCGGCATTCCGTTTATCTTCGATCCCGGCCAGGGCATGCCGATGTTCGACGGTGATGATCTGTTGCGTTTCATCGAGCAGGCCAGCTGGGTGACCGTGAATGATTACGAGGCGCAGTTACTGCAGGAACGGACCCGATTGTCGCCCCATGAAATCGGCGAACGGGTGGATGCCTTGGTGGTCACACTGGGCGCGGGAGGCTCGCATATCTACACCAGGGGCCGTCGTATCGATATCCCCGCCGCCACGCCGAGCAAGGTGGTCGATCCCACCGGCTGCGGCGACGCTTATCGCGCCGGCCTGCTCTACGGTCTCATGAATGAATTGGATTTGGAAACCAGCGGGCGCATCGCGTCGCTGATGGGCGCGATGAAAATTGAACGCCACGGTACGCAGAACTATCAGTTCACCCGCGATGAATTCAAACTTAGATTTAAAGACAGCTACGGCTATTGTTTCTGAGTAAGGATTCTACCGATCGTCTCCCTCGCGTTGGCGACACAAGGCAGGATGGTGATCCATGCAAACCAAGGATGGACCGAAGGAAATAATCAGTTGATGGTCTGGCTGACCGCGTGCCGTTGGCCCCATTGCGAGGCGCCATAAAACCAGGGGGCGAAGTCTTCGCCGCGCAGCGGATAGTTGATGTGGTATCCCTGCATGGCGTCGCAGCCGCGCAGCTTGAGGAGATCCAGGGTCTGTTGGTTTTCCACGCCCTCGGCGATGACTTGCAGGCCGAGATTGTGGCCGAGATCGATGGTGGCCTTGACGATGATGGCGTCATTGTCGTTTTGCAGCATGTCCAACACGAAACTCTTGTCGATCTTCAAGTGACTCACCGGCAGTTTCTTCAAATAGGAGAGTGAGGAATAGCCGGTGCCGAAATCATCGATGGCGATCCGCACGCCCATTTCGGCGAAACGATTGAGGATATGCAGTGCCAACTCCTGGTCGAACATGATGCTGGATTCGGTGATTTCGAGAGTGAGCCGGTGCGCCGGGACGTCATAAGCGGCGATGAGGCCGGTGACTTGATCGGGAAATTCGGGATCGAGCAGGGTCTGCGCTGAAATATTCACGGCGATGCCCACGTCGAGGCCGATCGTCCGCCAGGTCACATATTGGATAAGTGCGTGTTTGATGACCCACTGGGTGATGGGATAAATGAGCCCGGTGCGTTCCGCCATGGGGATGAATTCATCCGGCGTCATGGTGCCGTGGATTTTGTGATCCCAACGCACCAACGCTTCCACTTCATGCACGCCGTTGGTGCGGTTGCAGATGATGGGTTGAAAACGCAATGACAGTTCATCGTTTTTGATGGCCTCGCGCAGTTCGCTCATCAAGGTGAGGCGGTGCGGACTCTGTTGGTCGAGTTTTTCCGAGTAAAGCACGAAGTTTTTCTTTTCCAGTTTGGCGGCGTACATGGCCACGTCGGTTCGTTGCAGCAGGGTGTCGGCGTCGAGGCCGTGCTCGGGAAACAGCGCCGCGCCGATACTGGCCTCAACGTCTATTTTCAAACTGTCCAAGGTGTAGGGCGGGGCAAGCGCCTTTTGAATCTTGCTTGCCACGGTATGCACGTCATCGAGCGATGAGAGCGGATTGAGGATGATCGCGAATTCATCGCCGCCGAGTCGCGCCAGAGTGTCCGCTTCGCGCACCACGTGTTTGAGCCGGCTCGCCACGTGTTTGAGCAGGCGATCGCCTTGGTAGTGGCCGAGGGTTTCATTGATGTCTTTAAAACGGTTGAGATCCAGCAATAACACCGCCAGCGCGCGTTTTTCGCGTTGCGCGCTGTGAATGGCCTGTTGCAGACGGTCGCGCAGTAAGACCCGATTGGGTAGATCGGTAAGCGCATCGTGGGTGGCGTCGTGCATCGCCTGATATTCCAGCGCGGTGGTCTTGGTGCGTAAATCCTGCGTTTGATCGATCACCATCGCACCGGCTTCGTAGGCGATCACCGAACTGACATATTGGCCCCACAAAGCGAAAATGAACGGCATGAGATCCAATGCCCATAATGCCACATTGCCGCGTTGCGCGTTGACGATGCCGGCTAGGGTGATTTCGCCAGTGTTGATGAAACTCACCAGTGAGGACGCAACGACAATCGCTCCCGCCGCGATGGTGACACCGTAGATCGCGGGGCGGGTGGCTCTACTTTTCAGCAGACGAACATTGTCGTTAAGAATTTGACTGATGGCCATCATTGCGTCTCAGAAGCTCCATTCAAATTATCCGCGCCGGTAATTTGCCGTGGCGTAGGCGTGTCCCAATGCCCTTTTAGCATGCTGTGCCGGCTGAAGTATACTCCCCGATTTCCGTTGTGCGAAATTGTATCTTTGTCAGCGCGAAATGTATGACGGACAGCGAAATTTAATGTCGCCGCGCGACGACTGGAACATGATGTCGCGTGTCATTCGCCGAATGACGGGCCGCGGGCGCGATTGCGTTCATTGATGCCCTCTTTGCGCCGCTTGGGCAACACGATATCGAAGATCACCCCCGCCAGGGCATGGACCTGCGAGACGCGGAAAATCAAACCGCTGACCGACATGGGTGGAACCTCGCGCACCTCGCGCAGTTGGGGAATGAAGGTGAGTGCGACGACGAGGCGCGCGAGCGACGAGATGAGGAAGACGCCCAATAAGACGCTGCCCCAGCGGTAGGTTTCACCGCCCAGCGTAAGCTGGGCGGGCAGAGTCATACCCAAATAACCGCCGAGCAGCGCGCCGAGAAACACGCTGACGCCCACTAAGACGTTGTGGTAGGCCACATAGGTGGCGCGTTTAGGACTGGGGACCAGATCGTAAATGAAATTGCCGGCGCTCAGGCTGAACCCGGCCCACACCAATCCACCCAAGGCCTGCACCACCAGCAGATACCAGTAATCGGCCGAGAATAGCCACAAGGCGGGTAGAAAGGGAATGATCAGCCCGGTGGCGGCGAGGATCAGCCGGTTGCCGAAGCGGTCACTGATGCGTCCCCACATATTAAGCGTGAGGAATTGCGCCAACACCGAGGCGGCGGTGTTGGCCATGAACATCAAATAACTGAAATGCAGATCGCGCAGCATGTAGACCGTGAAAAACGGCGCGGCGATGGCGACCGCGAATTGCATGAAGGCATAGAACACGGAGAAACGCGCGAAGGCCGAGTCGCGGGCGCGCCGGAATAAATCCCGCGGCGCCGGCAAGTCGAACAGCGCGCCGGTGCGCGGCGGATCGTACATGCGATGCAGATGGTGTATCGACACCAGGCGTGCGAGCGCGGCGATAGTGAAAATAGCCAGATAACCGGCGATGGTCAGGCCATTGTTGTCGAATACATGAAGGATCAGGCCGCCCGCGATGAGAGCGATAAACGACATGACGCTGGCCACCCGGGTGCGCAGCGCGAAGAAGCGCCCGCGGGTCTGTTCCGGTACCAGATCGCCCATCATGCTGCTCCACTGCGGCGTGGTGAGATTCCCCGCGGCGTGATAGACGATGACGCTGGCGATCAGCAATGGTACGGCATGGTCGGGAAACAGCAACGGCAGCAACATCAGCGGCAGCCAGACCGCGGCCTGTAGGTACACGCCGGCAAGAATGAGCGGTTTACGAATGCCGCGGCGGTGTCCCCACCAGGCCGACAGCAATTGCATGAAGGAACCCAGCAGCGGCGGCAGTGATGACAACAGCGCCACTTGGGCGGTGCTGGCCTTGAGGAAGACCGCGAAGGCGGAGAAATAGGTTTCACCGGCGCCGGTCATCACCGAATAGGCGGCGGCGTCGCGCACCGAGTGGCGCAGCGAACGCTCGACGACAGGGTCTGGGATGGGGGTACGCTCGGACACGGCGAAAACCTTTCTACGCGGCGCCTGTCATGGAGGGTGCCGCAGTGAACGTCACGATAGTATGATGTGAGCCACGGGCCGCAAGCCTGGCTATTGTACTCCCAAGCCCGACGCCGCGTTCAGATGCCATTGCCGCGAGGGGTAATGGGCGGTGATATGACAGGATGATGGAGCCGCGCGCGACGGAATAGTCACGGAATGGCCGTTGGGCTGTTGTGCGGAAAGTGTAGTTAACCATGATTAAGGGAGACGCGTTATGCCGTCGTTCGACGTGGTATCGGAAGTGGATATGCACGAGGTGAGCAACGGGGTGGATCAGGCCAACCGCGAGGTGGGCACCCGTTTTGATTTCAAGGGCAGCAACGCCCGTTATGACCGCAACGAGGCCGAGGTGACCTTGCACGCGCAGAGCGATTTTCAGCTCAAGCAGATGCTGGAAATCCTCAAAGACAAACTGGTGCGCCGCAATGTGGACATCGTTTGTCTGGAAATAAAAGACCCCGAGTTGTCGGGCAAGGAAGCGCGGCAGGTGGTGATTCTGCGGCAGGGCCTGGACGCGGCGCTGTGCCGGGAGGTGGTCAAGCTCATCAAAGACGCCAAGCTCAAAGTGCAGGCCGCGATTCAAGGTGAAAAGGTGAGGGTGACCGGCAAAAAGCGCGACGATTTGCAGGAAGTGATGGCGTTATTGCGCGGCGCGAAACTGGCGATGCCGCTCCAGTTCAATAATTTCCGGGATTGACGCGATGCTGCTGGCGGCGAGTCGTGGCGGGCTTCCGCCGCGTGCCGCGGGTTAATCGGTTGTGACCGCTTCCAGTTTGCCGACGAAGCGGATGACGTCGAAGCGGCGTTGCAATTGTTTGCTGAAGAAATCGTGCATCAGTATTCCTTCGCTGTAACGGACACGGTCGCCGGCCCGCAACTCCATGCGGGCGGCGGCCAGCCATTCGCGGCCGTCGCCGTTGTCCACCTCCAGATAAATGTAAGTGCCGCCGTCCAACGCCTGGGTGATCACGCCGGCATGGGGGAGTTGCAGGCGTTGAGCGGGCGCCGGCGGCGCGTTGTCCTGTTCTGAATTCAGCGCCGCACGCAGGCCGCCCTGTGTGTCGAAGGCGGCGACGAACACGCTGTTGAAATACCCGTCTCGATTGGTCCCGCCGATCACGTAGAGCCGGTCGCCGACCACGACTGTGCCGAAATCCGCGAGGGGCAGGGGCAGGGGTGTAGTTTCCCGCCACGGCTCCGGTGCGCCGTCCGCGCCGGTGCGGCTGGTTTCGATGACGTCGTGAAAGGTGGCGCCGCTCAAACCGCCGAGGGCGTAGAGCCGGTCGCCGTGCGCGAGCAGGCTCAGGCCGTAACGGCCGTGGTGCAAGGCCGGCGCGCGTAGCCATTCGGCATCATGATCGTCTTGGCGGATCGCGCGCCATTCCACGGCGGTTTCACCGCCACCGCCCCGCTGGGCGTGGCCGCCGGCAAGATAAATGTGACGGCTGGTCTGCGCCGCGCCATGGATGTAACGGGGAAGGGTCAAGGTTTGCTTGAGCAGTTCCCACGTGCCGAGGCTGCCGTCCTCGTGTAGGCGTGCGCGCTCCACGTTATCGAGCAGGGCGCCGCTGTAGCCGCCGAGCGCGTAAAGATAATCACCCATTACCACTGCTTTGGCGCAACGCCGCGGCAACCGCAGCGGCTGTGATTCGCGTTGCCAGGAACCGAGCGTCCCATCGGCAAGGACCGCCGCCCGTTCCACGCTGCGCAATAGGTTGGAGCCATTGGGGCCGTTGCCGCCGCCTACCGCGTAGATGAAATTGTTATGGGCCGTCACGCCGAAGAAACCGCGTGCTTCATTGAGTGCGCTGCCCTCACGCCAAGCGGCGAGCGTGCCGTCAGCCTGTAGTACCGCGTACTCGCTGGAATTTAAGAAATGTACACCATCTACGCCGCCGATGGCGTAGAACATGCCGTTGACGGCGAGCACGCCCGCGCCGGCCCGCGCGGTGATCAGCGGCGCGCTTTGTTGCCAGACTTGCGTGGCGGCGTGGCCGGCCATGCTGCTCATCGTCAAACAGGCGGCCAAGATCATGCGCAGCGTCGGATGACGAATGGCGGCGCGGTACGCTGATCGGAGCATGGGCTACGCCACCACTTCGGTTTTGCCGAGTTCGGCCTCCAGCGCGTTCAGCTCGCTGATCGGCGCGGAACACTCGGTGCCGGTACAGACATACGCAGTGACCGCGCCGCGGGCGCTGCGTTCGGCGAGGGCGCCGGGCAGGGTGCGCGCGTCATTGGGAATGGCGAGGGTATAGCGCCGCGGCGCATAGAATCGTCCGGCACGCGCCTGCCAGATTTTCAAAGGCCCGCTTTCACCGCGCAGCACGATCAATTGCGGCGGGTAGAGTTGATCCTCCAGCGCGGCGAGCAGGGAATTGTGGGCATAAGGCAGATCGGACAAGGTGGTCCAAGCCGCTTGCAGGGTGCCTGCGGCGGCGGCGAGATAACGCTGGTCGTTCAGTAGATGGCCCAAGCGGCCCAGCACCTGCGCCGCCACGCCGTTGCCGGCCGGCGTGGCCTCGTCGCTATAGGGTTTGGGCCGGTGGATGAGCGCCTCGTGATCGTCGGCAGTGAAAAAAAAGCCGCCGTGTTGGTGATCTTGGTAATGCGCGAGCAGGGTGTCGGACAGCGCCACCGCGAAATCGAGATCACCGTCGCGCCAGCGCGCCTGTAACAATTCCAAGATGCCGTCGATGAGAAAGGCGTAGTCGTCGAGATAGGCGTTGAAGCGGGCGCGGCCGTCTTTGTATGCCGCGAGCAAGCGCCCGTCGCGCCAGAGCTGAGTGCGGATGAAATCCAGCGCCCGTTCCGCCGAGGCGAGATAGGCGGGTTGATCTAGCAGCCGCCCGGCGACGGCCAGGCCTTTGATCATCAGCCCGTTCCAGCCGGTGAGGATTTTTTCGTCGCGGCCGGGCCGTATTCGTTGTTCGCGCGCGGCCAATAATTTCGGCCGGGCGTCGTCGACGATCTTGAGCACCTCTTCCGGTGTTTTTGCAAACGTTGCCGCCAGGGCGCGCAGCCCCTGGAACACATGCAGGTGCCAATGGTGTTCAAAGTTGGGCGGACGGTCGAGGCCGTAGCGTTGCGCAACCACGGGATATTCCACGTCGTCCAATACCGCGCGCACGTCGTCCGGCGTCCACGCGTAATATTTCCCCTCTTGGCCTTCGGAGTCGGCGTCGAGGGTGGCGTAGTAGCCGCCCGCGGGCGCCTGCATCTCGCGCAGGGTCCATTGCGCCGTTTCGTGGGTGATGCGCAAGAAGAGCGGATTGCGGGTGATTTGCCAGGCGCGCGCGTAGAGCGCCAGCAGCGGGCCGTTGTCGTAGAGCATTTTTTCGAAGTGGGGGATCATCCACTCTTCATCGACGCTGTAGCGGTAGAAACCGCCGCCCAGTTGATCGTAGACGCCACCGTCGGCCATCTTGGTCAAGGTGGTGACCGCCATCTCCAGCGCCGGCCTGTCGGCATGGCCGCTCGATGACATGGCGGCCCAATGGCGGAACAAGCGTTCGAGATGGGTGGGGTGGGGGAATTTGGGTGCTTGGCCGAAACCGCCGTTTTGTGGGTCATAAAGATGGCCGAGCTGATTGCGGGCGATGTCGAAAGGCGCGGGGTTGATGACGCCTTCGGCAGGCACCGGCGCGCCGAGACTGTCCATGACACTCATGAGTTGCGTGCTTTGTTTCGCGATTTCGTCTGGTTGTTCGCGGTAAAACCCCGCGACTTGCCGCAACACCTCGCGGAACGACGGCATGCCGTAACGCGGCGTGTCGGGGAAATAGGTGCCGGCGAAATAGGGTACGAGATCGTGCGGTGTGATGAACACCGTGAGCGGCCAGCCGCCGCCGCGGCCGGCGAGGACTTGATGGGCGAGCTGATAAATCTTGTCGAGGTCGGGACGCTCTTCGCGGTCGACTTTTATGTTGATGAACAGGCTGTTCATCACCTCCGCGGTGGCGGGATCTTCGAAGGATTCATGGGCCATCACATGGCACCAGTGGCAGGCGGAATATCCGATCGAGAGCAGAATCGGTTTGTCCTCGGCGCGGGCGGCGGCCAAGGCGGCGTCATTCCAAGGTCGCCAGTTCACCGGATTGTCGGCGTGCTGCAATAAATAGGGGCTGGTTTCCTGCGCGAGCAGGTTGCGGGGAGCGGACGGGTTCATGAGTTTACCGCGACGAGAGGACTTGCCGCAGTATAACGCGCGGCAATGGAGGTGTCCCGTGCGCGGCGATCAAGCCAATTTATTGCGAGGGTAGAAAGTCCACCGGCCAAGTGAAGACGATGTTGTCGACGTTTTTGGCGTCGAATTGGAAGAGCTTGACCCGTGCCACCAGTTTGCGCACCAGGTCGTCATCCTTCAATTCCGAAGAGACCACGTTGCATTCGCTGACCTCGCCCGCGGGGGTGATGGTGATTTCCAAAACCACTTTGCCCTGCAAAGCCGGGTTACCGCGCAAGGCCCGGTGATAGAGCGCGTAAATCGCGCCTTTGTTTTGGTCGAGGACCAGTTGAATCTGCTCGGCGCTGCGGCCGGGCTTGCGGCCGTCGCGTTTGGGGTTGGCCTTTTGTTCTTCCTGTAAAGTCTGACTTTCCACCACGGTGGTATCGCGGGCGGCGAGTTTGACCTGGCCCGGATCGCGGCTGAGCGTCGCCACGCTGATGCCGCCGCTGCCGCTGGTGGCGGTGGAGGTGATGATGGAGCGGCGTGTCGTGTCGTGCTCACCCGCCTGGGTGAGCGGTTTGGCCGACGGCAGAGCCGCAAAAGTATTTTGCCGCAAGGCGGCCAATTCGTTTTTCATGGCCAGCAGGCCGGATTGGGCGGCCTTTTCACGCGCGGCTTGTACTTGAACTGGCGGTACTGTTTCGGTTTTATCCGGCTGTGGTTCCGGCTTTGCCTCCGGTTTGGGGGGTTCGGGTTTTTTCTCCGGTTCCGCTTTGACGGGTTCGGCTGGCGGCGGAGGCGGCGGTTGGGGTTTTTCCTGGAGTACCAGTTTGGCCAGCCGTGGCGGCAGACTCTCCGCTTCGAAGCGATCGGGTGCGGGTACTTTGATCGAGGCAACCATTACGCAAAAAAGCACGAACAGCGTCAGGGTCACGACGCTGATGTAACGGAAGCGCCGCTCTTCCGCGAGAGCGGGGCTCCAAGGCAGTTCCGAAGAATGATAGTACGCGGCGGTCAAGGCACTATCCTTTCGCCGACTTGTAGATCACGGCCAGGGAGATGCGCGTGTAATTCGCTGCGGTGCACGTCACCATGATCTTTTTCAGAAGCGTATAGGGAATCTCTTTGTCGCCCATGATGGTAATTTCACCGGCGCCGTCGTCCGTCGCGCGCTTGCCGCTTTTCTGGACCTGATAACGCAGTTCTTCCAACAAGGCGGGGATGGTGTCGTCCGGCGAGGCCAGGGTCTCCGCCACCGAGGCCACTTTGCGTCCCTGCGCGACGATGTCCTGGTTGTTCACCACCACGATCACCGTATCTTTGGGTGACTTCTCAGCGGTGGATTCCGGCAGTTTCACGGTCTTGGTGCTGGGCAGGGTCTGCATATTGCCGGAATTCACTACCAGAAACAGCACCAACACGGTCAGCATGTCGATCATCGAAATGATGTTAATCACGGCGTGACCTTTGTTACGCCGGTGATGACGCTCCATGCGTTTGGCGCGCCGCGACATCTTCATGGCTGGCTCCGCGGCGCGTCGCCGATCGAGAGTTCCGGGAAGAGTTCGACGTAGGTCACTTTGCCGTTGGGCGCGGCGACCCCATAGGAGCGTACCGCGTCCATGGTCTTGATCAGCGTGTCGTAAGGGACATCGCTTTCCGGGAGAATGGTGGCGTCGAGTTTGTCCGGGAAATTGCCTTTGATTTCTTTCAAGAGCGTGCTGAGCGCCTTGAAGTCATAGTGTTTGTCCAAATGGGGCAGGCGGCGTATCAAACCGCCGCGGCGGTTATTCACTTCCAGCGCGTCTTTACGGATGATGATCTCGAGTTCCAGTGGCGCCTTGCTATTGGCGTCGCCGCTGCTGGCCGGCGGGATGTTGAGTTCCAGCGAGCTGAATTTAAAATAGGTCACCGAACTCAAGAAGAACGCGACCAGCACCACCATCAGATTGATGAAGGCGGTGACATCGAGATCCGCGATGGGTGAAGCGCGGCGGCGGAAACGGCCTCTCATACGCTGACGTCCCTGTTATTTGGCGGGTTCTTGAATGTCTTGTTCCTGGAGCATGTTCAGAAACTTGACCGCGACCATCTCCAGACTGTCGACCATTTCAGCGGTTTTACTCTGCAGGAAGGAATAGATCAACATCATGGGTATCGCCGCGCCCAGACCGAAAGCGGTGCAATTCATCGCCACCGAAATACTGGCGGACAACAACTCGGCCTTCTGAGCGGGATCGGCATTGGCCACGGCTGCGAAGGCGTCGATCAGCCCGGTCACTGTGCCGAGCAGTCCGAGTAAGGTGGCGATATTGGCGAAGGTAGCCAGATAGTGGGTGCGTTTTTCGAGGCGGGGGATCATTTCCATCAGCCCCTCTTCCATGGCGGTCTCGATGTCGTCGCGTCGCCGCGCCGCGGTGTGACGTGATAAGCCGTAGGCGAGGATCTTGGCCACTGCGGCATTGGATTGAGCGGCGGCGGTCAAGGCCTCGCGGTATTTGCCGTCCTGGATCAGCGGCAGCAATTGATTCCACACCCGCACATTGGCTTTTTTTGTGCCGTTCAAATAAAAGAAACGTTCCACGGCGATCGCCAGCCCCAGGGCGAGCACCAAAAGAATGGGGTACATGAAGAAGCCACCTTCCTGCATGAAGCGCGCGAGGCTGTGGTAGATGTCCATTCGAATCTCCTTGTCGTTATGTCTACTCACCGCCATAAAGGTGAAGAAGTGTTCACCTGTCGCGGCTATTCTGGTTTGAATGATGCCTTTATTAACGGCCCGTCACCGCGCTTCTTTATGGGCGGCGTTACCTGCTTCAGCGCGGTTTGGTGACGGAGCTCGCGCGTTTATATAATTCTTCCGCCTGTTGCATTTGCAACTGAAAGACTTCGCGGTCGATCGGCAGCAGGGGTTCATCCACCAAGCGTTCCAGCGGCCAGTCCGGCACCGCTACCTCGATGTCGCGCCAGGGGATGACGAAGGTGACTTTGGGCAGTTCGCGGTTACCGAGGATGGTAGTGCGATCCAGCTCCAGCCGTTCCGCCGCGTGCGCCGGGCCGGTCAATAAAGCGGCCAATAGTAACATGGGTGAGATGCGTGTCATGGCGAGCCTGGCCCTCCCGTTCGATGGGCATCGATGCGCTGCTGCAGGTCAGCCAGCCAGGTAGTGACTTGTTGATCGTCGCCGCCGTGCAGTTGCTGGTAGCGTTGATAGTGTTCCTGCGCCTTGGTCAGTTCGCCCAGATATAAATCGTAGAGCATGGCCAGATTTAAATGGGCGTAGGCGTAATCGGGTTTGGCGGTGAGGGCGTGTTCATAAGCGGCGCGGGCCTCCTTGAACTTGCCTTGCTGGCGGTAAATGATGCCGAGGTAATTGTGTGCGGCGTAATCTTTACCGTTGATCTCGACCGCCTGTTTGAAAAACTGCTCCGCCTCCGCCAGCTGGCCGCGGCGAAAATACAGGATGCCGAGGTTGGTGCGGGGGCTCGCCAATTGCGGATGATCGTCAGCCAGCTTCTTGAACAGGACTTCGGCCTGTTGCTCTTGTTTGTCGTTGAGTGCGGCGATGGCCTGTTGGAGTTGTATTTCGGCGGCGCTGGCGGGCACCGCGGCGGCGGGCACCGCGGTAGCGGGAAGCTCGCTGGCGGGCAGGCTGGCACGCGTTTCCACTGGCGGCGCCGCGGTTTTGGGCGCGGGCGCGGCACAACCCGCCAGCAGTGCGAACGACAGCGCGGCGCCGGAGAGGCCGGACGATTTTTTAATAAAGGGTGTCAAGGTACGGCTCCCCCTTTTCCATTTTGGAATAACGTGCCGGCAGCAGTTTGCCCAATGCCGCAAAGCTTTTTTGCACCCACTCATCGTAAATATTCTCCGCGCTGCGGCGGGCGTTGGCTTCGTATAAGCCGATGGCCTGTTCTTCGAAAGGATAGGCCTGTTCTTCTAGCAGGACGTTGTATTGTTCCAGTTCCAGTTCGCTCAAACCGGTGGGCCGTTCCGAGTTGAGCAGGGCGGCGCCGAATTCGGCGTAGATCTCCGCGGTGTGATGGGTGGCGGCGGTGGTGACGCCGGCGACGCCGTAATCGGCGGCTTGGCGATAAGCTTGCAGAGCTTCTTCCATGGCTTTTTTCTTCAACTTCAGACTGGCTTCCAGCGGACGGGTGAGTTTGGCGCGTGCGAATTCGTCGTAGCGGGTTTGCGCCAAGCTGAGCGCGGCGTGCGCGGCGAGGAAACGAGTACGGTCGTTGCGCGCCGCGCCGCCTTTTTGTTCGGCGATGACCAGTTGCGCCAGCCACTGTTGTTGCTGGTTATTATCGCCGCGCTGGGCGTATAGCTCGGCGACGCGTTGATGCGCCTCCACCGCGTCGGCCAGCGGTTGTGGATATTGCTGCGCATACTGCTGGAATATCCGCAAGGCGTCTTGCGGCCGTTCGGAGCGCACGTACAATTCCGCCGACTGCCACAAGGCGTCGCGTTTAAGGTCGAGGTCATCACCTTGCGCGGCGAGTTTTTCCAGTTCGCCGGCCGCTTTGCCCCAGTCGCGGTTATTTTGATAAGCCACCGCCAGTTTCGCGCTCAGGTTTTTTTGCAACGGATGGGCCGGGTAGTCTTTGCGGAAGCGCTCCAGCACCGCGATGGCGGCCGGCCAGTCTTCCAGGGTCAGCAATTGCGCGGCGGCGTCGTAGTCGGCATTGACGCGGCTGGCCGCGCCGGGTGCGAGTTGTCCCACGCGCAGGAAGTGCTGCGCGGCGGCGCGGTGATCGCCGTTTTGCGCGGCCTGTTCGCCTTGTTTGTAAATGGCGGCGGCCAAGCGTTCTTCCGCGTCGTGATCGTTACGGTCCTCTTTGAGGGTAAGCGCCAGCACTTCTTGATAACTCTTTTCGGCGTCGGCGTAACGGCGGGATTCGAATTCGCTGTCGGCGACGATGCGCCAGGCGCTCATGAGATATTCCGCTGCGGCGGGTGGCGTGCGCGCGATGATGTCGCGGGCGATTTTTTCGGCGGCGGGCAAATCCTGTCCGCTGAATAAAGTCCGCGCCGCCTTGATTTGGGTGGCCAGCGCGCGCGGGTCGGCGGGATAACTCGCGGCAAAGCGCAAGAGGGCGGCAATGGTGCGTTGCTGCGCGGCGGTGTGCTCGGCGCCATTCAGGCCCGCCTCCATTTTTTCGTAGGCGAGCAGTGACGCGTAAGCGGCCTCGGTCCGTTTGGGATAAGCGGGATAGTCGGCGGCCACCCGTTCGTATTCGCGGATGGCGTCCTCATAAGCGCGGTTCTCGTAGAGGGACTCGGCCAACAGGAAATGGGTCTCAGCGGCGGCGGGATCGGCGGGGAAATCGTGCAAGAAGCGGCGGTACCAGAGTTCGGCGGCGCGATAATCTTCGCTTTGCTTGCTGCCCTGGGCGCGGGCGTGATGATAGTGGGCGAGATCCTGGATGTAGCCGCGCACTTGCTGGAGGGTGGCGTCGCGTTCGAGATTTGGATTGCTGGCCCAATAGGCGCTGTCCGGTGCATAGTGGTTCACGAATTCTTCTTTGCTGGCGAGAATCTTGGTGGTGAAACCGCTTTTTTCATAGACGGCCAGCACCTGGGCATGAAATAAGGGCGCACGCGGATCGTTCGGGTGTTGTTCGATAAAGGCGCGGTAGGCGCCGGCGGCATCTTCGGTACGTTCTTGTTCCTGATAAAGCTCGGCCAGCGCCGCGTAAAGGCGATGCTCGTAGGGGCGGGCCCCGTGCTGGGAAAAATAGCGGGAGAGCGATAAGGTGCCGTTGAGTTGCGAGAGACTCAAGCTGGCGACGCGCAACACGTCATTGATCATTTCCTCGTCGCCGCGGCTGAGTGCCGGGTCGGCCTGCGCCGGGCCGCCATCCTTGAATTTGCGTTCGAGCAGCGAGAGGAAAGATTCCAGAGCAAGGTTGTGGCGGTTTTCCTTGTATAACGACCAGCCGTGTTTGTAGAGCGCTTTTTCGTAATAGGGCGAGTTTTCGCCGAGCACGACCACGGCGCCATAGGCCTGCGCCGCCTGCTGGGACAAGCCCAGCGTGAACAGCAATTCGCCGCGGCGGAATTGTACTTCTTCGGCGTAGGGGCTGACCGGGTATTCGCGGGCCAGGCGGTCGAGGGTGTCGAGTAATCCGCTGGTTTCGCCGGCGTTGTAGTAGAGATTGGCCAATTGGTAGAGCATCCGGTCATTGTCGGGTTTGCCGGGGTAGGCGCTGAGCAGGTGATTGTAGGCGGTGATGGCGCCTTGGTAGATCTGGTTGGCCGCATCAGCGGTGGCGCGCTCATCCGCGGCGGGCTTGCTCATCAGTTCGTTGTAGCGGTTCTCGGCTTTCAACATTTCCAGATAGGCCAGACGCTGCATGGCCTCGCGGCGGCGGGGTAGCGTGTTGTCGCTATTGATGAAGCTACGATAGGCGACGATGGCCTTATTGTAGTACTCGGCATTTTTTTTATCGGCGCCGGTCGCGAGCTGGTCGTACGCCTGGGCGAGACCAAGGCGGGCTTGCGCGAGATAAATGCCGAGCTGCTGTTGACGCGCTTGCAAGTCGAGAGTGAGGAGTTTGTTCAAATAGTCGCGGTGTTGCGCGACCAATTTTTCGTTTTCCGCCAGCAGCCGGGCCTGGCGGGCGCGCATTTTGTTGAAGGCGTCGCTTTGTACGCCGAAGTTACCTTTGGCCCGCTCGCCGATTTGCTGGAGCAGTTCCTGCATGCGCACCGCGTCGGCCAACACCTTGTTGAGTTCGACGAAGGCCTTTTTGGCTTCCCAGAGCCGGATGGGATAGCTCTTGCTCAAGTCGCTGAGCAGCAAGCCACGCAGCAGAAGGTATTTATCATTCAGATCCTGGTGTTCGGCCAGTATCTCTTTATTGCGCTCGAAACGTTGATCAAAACGGCGCAGGATAGCGAGCTGGCGTTTTTGCTTGCTGCTGGCCAGCAGCGTGACGTCACCGCTGGTCTCAGCGCGTTTCAATTCTTCTTGCAGGGCTTGGCCTTCGCTGAGTACGCTGGAACGTTGGAGATTATTGCGGTATTCAGTGATTTTCGGTAGGAGGCTATCATGGTGGGCGCGCTGCGCCTTGAGCAGACTCCAATAGGCCTCGATGTCGGCGCCGGCGGTGTGCAGGCTGTCTTGCAGGTAAATCAGGTTGCGATAATTTTTAAAGGTTTCTTGAAAGTCGTGGCGGCTGATGGCGTCCGCTAAATAGGCGCTGGCGGCATGGTCCGGCAGATGGTCGGGTCGCCAGGTCCAGCCGGCTTCTTGCCGGTCGGCGGCGGTGTTGAGCAAAGCGTTGAAGTAACTGCCGTCGCCGATGGCCGCCGCCGCATCGTTGAGACGGCGTTGTTCGCTTTCATAATCGCGCAGGGCCTGTTCATAGGCGCCGATCGCCGCGGAATAATCCTTGAGTTGGAAATGGGCGCGGGCCGCGCCGAGAGCGGCTTCCCGCACCGCCGCGCTAGGGCCGCCGTGTTGCGCCAGCCCCGTCCACATGTCCGCCGCCGCGCGGTAGTCGCCATGCAGATAATCGGCCCAGCCCGTGCCGAGCAGGGCCGGGTCACTTTCGGCACGGGCGATGGCGGCGCATACCGTGGATATGTTCGCGCATTGGGCAGGATTGCCGCTGACGCGCCCGAAGACCATGCGGGCTCGATCAAGCTCGTTTTGTTTGAGAAAGTAATAACCCAGTTTTACGTTGACGAGGTTGCGCAGGCCTTGACCGCGGGACAGGTAGGGCGGGCTTAGTGCGAGTTGATCCAAGCTCGTGAGAGCTTCCTGGGTGCGGCGCGCCTGCAGCAGGGCGACGCCCAAATTGTAACGGCCGTAGTCGCTCCATTCGTCCCGGCCTTGCAGGGTTTTGGCGGCGGCGATCGATTCTTGATAACGCTTGCGTGCCAGCAGCAGCGCCGCGAGCTGATAATCCCGTTCGCTTTGGATGGCGCCGGGCTTGAGGTCTTTGAGATTGGCGAGAGCGGCTTCCGCCTCGAGGAAATAACCGCGTTGGGCGAGTTGGCGGGCGAGGGTGAGCCAGGCGTCCGGACGGACGGTCACGCCTTGGGCACTGAGGCCGCGCAATACGTCGCCGGCTTGTTCGGGCAAGCCTAAAGCCAGATAGAGATCGGCGAGAGTGTGGTCAGCCTCGGGTTTGACCGTGGCGATGTCCGGAAGACGCTGGGCCTTTTGTAGTTCACCGAAGGCGGTGAAGTAGCGGTCTTGCAGGAAATAATATTTGACCGCACCCAATTCGAGATTGGCGATCGCCTGCGCGCGCACCGCGTCGGCCGTTTCCGCGGCGCACGGCCCGGCCGTGACGCCCGCCAAAAGCGCGGCCGCGAGGTAGCGGGTGAAGAATCCACTGCGCGCAATCATGGCGGAGATCTGGCCTAATATTCCTTGATGGCCATGGGCCGGTCTTTGTTCGCCGGATTGATTTTGATTTCCAGGTATTTCGCGGTCAGGTCTTTTTCGAAATTGCTGTTGAAGCTGTAATTGCGGTCCTTGCCGATGACGGTCACGCTGAGCTTGTGGGGTCCCACCGCGACATTGCCTTCATAAAGGCGCTGCACGCCGCCGCGGCGCAGGGCGTCTTGTTCCCGCTCGGTGTACAGGTAATTGGCCACCGTGCGGTTGTCCAGTTGCAGTTGCACCGAGTCGATCATGGTGTTGTTCTGGCTGTCCAGGGAGAAGAAGACGTTCACCTTGGTGGTGGTGGGCGACAAAAGGTCGTCTTGCAGGCGCAACAGATCCTGTTGCAAATCGAGCATGTCTTTGCTGAGCGATTTCACCCGTTCCTCCAGACTGCGGAAATCCGGGTCCGGCTGGATGGTGAAGCGTTCGGGAATATTACCGTCACCGAGTACCGCGCCCGGCAGCAAGACCAGCAATAAGCAGATGATTCGTCGTGTCAACATGGCCACTCCACTTGATCGATACATCGCTCAGCAGTCGGAAAGCAAGGACTGTTTCCTTAACTTTTCGACTTCTGAGCAAGAAACCTTTTACTTTTGCGCCTGCACCCTATCCAGCGCACTGTGCAAGGTGTGCGAACCTGGGAAAGCGTCGTGTTAATGCCGGCTGCTCAGTAACCGGCTTCAATTTGGCTCACAGGCCCAGTCCGCGAACATGACAACCTTGTTCAGACCGAAAGCGGCTGCAAGTCTACGCTGGGCCGGCGATGGCAGGTCTGGGCGTCCCCGCCGGCTGATTATTGCCATTCACTCAATAATTGGCGTAGCTCTTTTTCATAGTCCGGTTCATCCGTATCGCGGTAGCCTTTGTGAACGTAACGTTGTTTGCCATCTTTATCGACCAGCACCAGAGTCGGCATGAGGTCGATTTGGTAAAGCGGGGTGATCACTTTGTCGTGGTCGATGAGGATGGGAAAACCGAGCTGCAGGCCGGCGGCCGTAGCCTGCGCCGCGGCCAGACCGAGGTCCGCGCTCACCGCGAAAGCGCGGGCGCCTTGGTCATCATAGCGCTTGTATAGCCGGTCCAAGGTTTGCAGTTGCTGTTCGCAGGTGCGACAGCGGTCTTTGAAAAAGGCCAGCATCACCACATGACCGCGGTATTCCGCCAGGCGCAGGTTGCCGCCTTGGGTGCTTTTCAGGATGAAATCCGGCGCGAGGGGAGCATCCGCGCGGACCAAACCCGGCCAGGCGGCGACCAGTGACAATAATAACAACACCACTATGCCCAGCCTGTTCAGCGGGGCTGCCCATAAGTGTGCGATGCGCGGATATAAACGTCCTGCTACTGGGGTCATCATCTTTCAAGATATGGGGTCTTCATTATCTTCGCGCGGAGCGCTGGGCGCGTGTTCACATACTGCAGGCGAAGGCCAAGTGCGGTGGCTAAGGATAACACCAAATTTGCAAGACGGGTAAGCATGGCCTCCCTGCCGCGGTGCGGTCGCGTGTTATGATGAGGCTTCGGCCGGATCGGGCCTTAACGTTTTACTATCCATCGTGATTCCATCCACTCCCTCTCCGCGTTTCCCTCGCGATTATGTCGTGCCGGCGGTGGCCTTGGTTTTACTCGCCGGGCTGTTGTCGTCGAGCGGCAACATACCGGTGTTTTTATTTTTCAATAAACCGGTCTCGCCCGCTGTTACCGCGCTGTGGGCGCATTGGACGGTGCTGGGCGATGCCTTGTTGTTGATGGTATTGACGCTGGTCTTCGTGGGGCGCCGGCCGGAGGTGGTGTGGGCGATATGGATAGCCGCCGTCCTGACGGCATTGGCGGTACATGGATTGAAATGGTGGGTGACGGCGCCGCGCCCCCCCGCGGTGCTGGACCCAGCGCAGTTGCATGTGGTGGGGTTGGTGTTGCGCAGTGCTGCGTTTCCTTCCGGACATACCGCGGCGGCCTTCGCTTTCGTCGGAGTGGTGATCTTGAGTCTGCGCCGGGTCTGGCTGACGCTATTGCTGTTGAGTGCGGCATTGGGGGTAGGTGTATCGCGCATGGCGGTGGGCGCGCATTGGCCGGCGGATGTGCTGACCGGCGCGGCGCTCGGCTGGCTGGGCGCCTGCGCCGCCTTGGCTTTGGCCCGCCGCTGGGCCTGGGGGTTGTCGCTGTCGGCGCAGCGCATCATGGCGGCGCTGTTGCTGGTTGCCGCACTGGCGATGGTGTGGGGATATGACACCGGTTATCCGCAGGCCGCGATGATGCAACGGGTGTTGGCCCTGGTGGCCTTGGCGGTGGCCGCGCCCGGCCTGACCCGCTTGGCGCGGGGCCGGGTGTGAGCACTCTGACGTTCGGGTCGATTCGGCACAAGGATGGGCCGCCATTTTCAATGGCGGCCGGCCATTGAAAATGAAGGAAAGCGAAAATCACATTTTTCGCTTTCCTTAGCTTTGAGTAATCCAGGATGGGATTATTCAGAGCTTCCTTTAATTTACGTATCCCCGGTTCATGACCCGGAGCGGCGTTTCTGTTCCATCATGTCGTGGATGATGGGGGTGAGGATGATCTCCATCGCGAAGCCCATCTTGCTGCCCGGCACCACCAGAGTGTTGGGACGCGACATCCATGAGTCGTGGATCATCTGCATGTAATACGGGAAGTCGTGCTTCTTGGGGTAGCGGAAGCGGATGACGATGAAGCTCTCATCGGGCGTGGGGATGTCGCGGGCGATGAACGGATTCGACGTATCGACGATCGCCACCCGTTGGAAATTGATATCGGTGCGCGAAAACTGCGGGGTGATGTATTGCACGTAGTCGGGCATGCGGCGCAGGATGGTGTCGACGATGGCGTCGGCGGAATAGCCGCGTTCTTTATTGTCGCGGTGGATCTTCTGTATCCACTCCAGGTTGACGATGGGCACCACGCCGATCAACAGATCGACCCATTGGGCGACGTCGATACCGTCGGCTACCACGCCGCCGTGCAGGCCTTCATAAAACAGCAAGTCGGAACCGGGCGCGATGGTTTCCCAGGGGGTGAAAGTGCCGGGAGCGGCGTTATGCAGCGCGGCCTCTTCGTCGTTGTGGATGTAATAACGTTTCTGGCCCGTGCCGGTTTCACCGTAGGTGCGGAACAATTCTTCCAATCTGTCGAAGACATTGGCCTCGGCGCCGAAGTGGCTGAGAGTGCGACCCTCATTGCGGGCCTTTTCAACGGCCTCGCGCATGGTGGCGCGGTCATGACGGTGAAAGCTGTCGCCTTCCACCACCGCGGCCTTGAGTCCTTCGCGACGGAAGATGTGCTCGAAGGCATTCTTCACCGTGGTGGTGCCGGCGCCGGAAGAACCGGTGACGGCGATGACGGGGTGTTTCTTTGACATAGCGTGGTCCTTTTTAGTCCATACCTAAATTAACTTGCGATAAACCGTTTTTATTGAATTCTGTTCTCGCGGCGCCAACGCTATTATGCGGGCGGACTCACGCGGCAAGACTGACTCGTCCGCGCGACCGGCGAAAGCGGCAAATTATACTGAAGTTTGCCGTTTTGTGCGCGAACCCGCCGCGTCCAGCCAGCCTGGACGCGGGCTAGAGGACGACCCTCAGGGCCGCGCGCTTGTAATTGCTGGCCCGGAATGCGATTATCGCCTTGTTTTTATTGACCTGGAGTGTGGAGGGCTTACATGGTGATGGCGCGTATGCAGGGCTGGACGTGGGTGGCGTTGTTCGCGGTGTTGAGCCTGGGCGGCTGCGCTTCCACTTTTAATTCTCCTTGGATGAGCGGTACCCAGGTGGATCGAAATCATCACTTGGTGAGTGCGTCCTCGGAGCCGTTGTTCGCCACCGTTTACTTCATCCGCCCGCAGACCGAAAGGGCCATGGGTTTTTCCGATAACGCGCTTACGGTAAACGTAGACGGTCGTAAATTGCTGACCATCGAAAAAGGCGATTACACCCTGGTGTACATGCGGCCGCGGCTGAATGCCACGGTGAGCTTGGCGAATCGCACCGAAGTCGGTCCGACCAAGAGCTCGAACACCATGAGTGACGCCGATACCCCCAATTGGGTGCAGCGCGGTACTTGGCCCACCAAGGTCATCACCAAGGATTACCATTTCGATTTCGCTGCCGGCAAAAGCTATTTCCTGATGCTGGAGCCGGAGGACGGTGAATTCCGCGGCGTGTTTTTCGTGGCCAAGAGTGTCGATCTCTTCACCGCCAAGGAAAAAACCCAGCCTTTGCGTGCGGTGGGTTTGGCCGCGAATCAGCCGCTCGCCAATTTATAGGCAAGCTGATGTGATCGCGAAGCTGGACATCGTGCCGCAGCGCATAATGAAATAGCCCCGTCACCGGACCGTGCCTTTACACACTTTAGCGTTGATTGCCGCTGTCCGTGGAGGATGAGTGGCAGCAAGGCCGGCATGTTGTGCGGTGGCGATGAGGGTTTGGGCTATGCGGATTTTTTGCTATGCAGTCCGCATTCTTTCGATTCGGGATTCTCCCACCACCAGCGGCCGGCACGGATGTCCTCGCCGACGGCGATGGCGCGGGTGCAGGGTGCGCAACCGATACTGGGATAGTGGCGGTCGTGGAGAGCGTTGTACGGGACGTTGAAATGGCGGATGTAATCCCACACGTCGTTATGGGTCCAGTCGATCAGCGGGTTGAATTTTTGCAGGCCGTTGCTGGCGTCCCACTCGGAGACGCCGAGATCGGTGCGGGTGGGGGCCTGTTCGCGGCGCAGGCCGGTGATCCAAGATTTTTTACCTTGCAGTGCGCGCTGCAAGGGTTCCACTTTGCGCATGTGGCAGCAGCTCTTACGCAGCTCCACACTCTCGTAAAAGGCGTTCGGGCCGTGCGCGGCGATGTAATGCTCGACGGCTTCGTGTTTGGGAAAATACGGCGTGAAACGTTGGCCGTAACGGACCATGGCCGTTTGCATCAAGTCGTAGGTTTCCGCGGGCAGGCGGCCGGTGTCGAGAGTGAAGATTTCAATGGCGGGCGCGTGTAGGCAGATGAGGTCGGTAAGCACCATGTCTTCGGCGCCGAAGCTGTTGGCGAAGGTCGCCGGCGCCTGCTCGGCGGCGATGGCGCGCAGCACGGCGACGGCCGCGTCAATTTTATTTTGTAAGGCTGGGCTTAAGTTCATCTCAACACTCTCCAATTCATATCAGTCAGAGTCGCTCCGCTTTGCGCCGAGTTGGGTGTGGAATGGTCTCGGCGGAGTGAGCAGTATTATGTATGTGCGTGGTCGAGGCCGGTAAGCGTGACCGCCTTCCTTGCCTTGGGCATCCGCGGTTGAAGTCAACCCACTGACGCATTCACCTCGTCAGCTGCTTTGCGGACCTTGATACGGGTGGCGGTGCCTTGTTCCTCGAAGCTGACGATCTCGTGCCCGTCGCTCTTGAGGCTGGAGCGGACTTGCAGCGAGGGGTCGCCGGAGACGAATAGAAACTCCACTTCTTCGCCGGCGCCGAACTTGCGCAATTCGTTGCGGGCCTTGATGTAGTGCAGCGGGCAACCGTAGCCGGTGAGGTCTATCACCGTCGCGGCGTTTTTCTTGGCGGCGGCGATATTGGCGGGTAGCGACGCCGACAGGTCCAGCTGGCGGTCGATGGTTTGGCAGGTCTCGGCCGCGGCGACCATCCACTCGTCCATGGCCCGCGAGAATTTGGCGAAACTGTCGACATCCGCCTCATCGCGCTGGATTTTCAACTCGGCGCTGAATTGCTCCAGTTGGTCGGCGAGGGCCGCGCTCTGGGGCAGGTGCGCGCGTATGGCGGCCGCGATTTCGTTGAGGTCGGTGAGGGCCTTTTGTCCGGCGAGGAACAGCAGGGACTGGCCCACCAAACGCAAGGTGTGCTCGGCGCACTCGGCCGCTTCTTCGTATTTGCGTTGCAGGCCGAAGGCGTTGCGGTAACTGCGTTCGTGGGCGGCCTCGGCGAAGTTGGATGAGACTAGTTCCTGGGCTGCGCCGGCGCATTCGCCGCCGCCCAATTGCAACACCTTGAAGGAATCGGCCTCGCCGTGATCGCGGGCGACGTTGGCCAGTTCACTTTCCGCCACCGTGCACAACTCGGCCAGCAGGGTGTTGAAATAACCGGCTGGCTGGCGATGGGTCCATAGGAAGAAGCTCTCGTCGTTCTGGCGCGCCGCGGCATAGGTGTCATGCACCCGTTTCACCGCGCGCTCGATGCGGGCCGCTGGCACGGTCGGGCCCTTGATGGCCAAGGCGCCGCCACCGCGGCCGTCGCCGCCGAAATAGGTTTGGTAGTGGGGGATCAGCTTGCCGTGCAGGCGCTTGCCTTCGCCGTAGATGCCGATGTCGCCGGTCTCCGGCTGGGCGCAGCCGTTGTGGCAGCCACTGGCGCGGATGCGCAGGTCGTGGACGCCGCCGTTGAGTTTGAGGCCGATGGTCTTTGACGAGGTGATGCCCAGGCGGCAGGTGGAGGTGCCGGGGCAGGCCACCACATTGTCGCCGGTCGTGGGCTCCCCGAGTCCGAGGGCAGCGACGGCGCCGCGCACCCGCGCGATCTGGGCGCTGGCTACGTTGATCAACATCAGTTTTTGATCTTGAGTGGCGCGAATCTCGTCGAGTCCCAGCTCCTGCATGAGGGCGGCGAGGCCGCGTAGTTGCGGGGAGTTGATGTCGCCGATCGGCACGCTGATTGGGAAGACGTGGAGGCCCGCCTGTTTTTGCGGAATCACGCGGCGCGGCGCGCCGGCGGTCGGGATTTCGCCGCTGGTGGCGCCGGCGGCCCACTGGCCTTGCGGATAAGGCTGGCCTTCATAGGCGGTACGGGTGCGCGCTAACTCTTCGCGGTATTTTTCCACGAAGCCTTCCGGGCCGAATTTATCGACCAGGAATTTGATGCGGGCCTTGGCGCGGCGCTTGCGGTCGGAATAACGGTTGTGGAGGGCGATCAGCGCTTCCATGCAGGGCAGCAGCTCTTTCTCCTCGACGAATTCTTCCACGGTGATGGCGTGATGCGGCTTGTGGCCGAGACCGCCGCCCGCAAGAATTTTGAAGCCGAAACGGCCGTTTTTATTCACGGCGACCACGCCGAGGTCGTGCATCAGGCCCTGCGCGCAATCGGTCTCGCAGCCGGAGAAGCTCATCTTGAATTTGCGCGGCAAATGCTGAGTCAGCGGGTGGCGCAGAAAACGGCTGACCGCTGCTTCCATGTGGGTGGTGACGTCGGTGTGCTCGCGGGGGCACATGCCGGACAAGGGGCAGGCGGTGACGTTGCGTACGGTGTTGCCGCAGGCCTCGCGGGTGGTGAGGCCCGCCGCGCCGAGGCGGCGCATGGCGGTGGCGGTGTCCTTGGTGGGTACGTAATGGACTTGGATGTCTTGGCGGGTGGTGATGTGCACCACGTCGTGCTGGGCGTATTGGTCGAGGATGTCGGCGATGGCCACCATCTGCTCCGCGTTGAGGCCGCCGCCGGGGAGTTTGACGCGGATCATGTGCACCCCGTCCTGGCGTTGGCCGTAGATGCCGTGCTGCAGGCGGAAGGCCATGAAGCGGTCCGGGTCCATCTGGCCGCCGACGAAGGCTTGCACGCCTTCGTCGTAACGGTCGATCTCTTCGTGGTTGACCAGGTTTTTAACAATACTCATTGCAATACACTCCCGCGCCACAACGATTTAGGGCGCTACCTGTCTATGGGCACTACCTACCAAACAAATTTTACCCCGATCAGCATGAGCATGCTCGCCAAAATGGGGCGCATTACCTTTTCCGGTACCCGGTGACTCAGCCGGCTGCCGAGATAAATACCCGGCAGAGAGCCGAGCAGCAAGCTGCCCAGCAGTACAAAATCCACGGTTCCCATGTGGAGGTGACCCAGGCCAGCCACTGCGGTGAGCGGCACGGCATGGGCGATGTCCGTACCCACGATCCGCACGGTGGGCAGGCCCGGATACAAAAAAAA
The DNA here is from genome assembly GCA_023266095.1 of Gammaproteobacteria bacterium. GTDB lineage: Bacteria > Pseudomonadota > Gammaproteobacteria > DRLM01 > DRLM01 > CAKKSB01. Next base: position 93,799 of record JAHFRV010000006.1, read on the forward strand.
CAGTATCGCCGCACCCAACGCGCCGGCGCCTACCGAGGTGAGGGTGACCAATACGCCTAATACAATACCAGCGCCAATCGTGACAGCCCATCGCCACTGTTTCCATGCCGATATTTTTTGACCGCTCAAACGCCGCCCCAATTGCTGAAATTCGCCTTTAAAAAGCAAGGCAATGGAGGTCAGGATCAGGGCAAAACCCAGCGCGGTGGTAATAATAGTGTTTAGCTGTTCATTATGCACGCCTATTTGCTGTAAAACGTAGGTAGTGAGTAGGGAGGTTGGAACACTTCCCGCAGCCAACAGGCCTACAATCCGCCATTCGATAGTCTTCAGGCGGGAATGGATCCACACCCCGCCGGACTTGGTAATGGCCGCGAATAGCAGATCGGTGCCTACGGCCTTGACGGGCGCGATGCCAAACACATATACCAGCAGCGGCGTCATGAGTGATCCGCCGCCGACGCCGGTGAGGCCCACCAAAACTCCGACTAATAAACCAGAAACCGTGTAGCCCCAATCCATAAAACTCCTGCGCCGAAATCGCGGCTGCGCTCTCTCACCACCGCGTACCTCGCGGAGACTTAGGTCTGAAGTTAGTTACTCTAACAAGTCTTGTATAGCTGTAAAAATAATATAATATTATGAGAATATATTGTTGAGTTATATCGACTATGAAGCTACAACAATTACGCTTCGTACGGGAGGTGGTTCGCAGTGGTTTCAACGTCTCCATCGCCGCCGAGACGCTCCATACCGCTCAGCCTGGGGTGAGCAATCAAATCCAACTACTGGAGCAGGAGTTGGGTGTGCAAATTTTTGAGCGCAAAGGTAAACGTCTGACCGGCTTGACCCGGCCGGGTCAGGTGATCGTCGAGATGATTGAGCGGATGCTGCGAGAGTCGGAGAACATCAAGCGCGCGGGGGAGGAATTTTCGGGTGAGGGCAGTGGCGCTTTGTCGATCGCCACCACCCATACCCAGGCACGTTATGCGCTGCCACCGGTGATTAAACGTTTCACTGAGCGCTTTCCCGCGGTGCGGCTGGATATTCATCAGGGTAATCCGACCCAGGTCTCCGAGATGGCGGTGGCGGGGGTAGTGGATGTCGCCATCGCCACCGAAGCGATCGACTTGTTTCCCCAGCTGGTGATGTTGCCCTGTTACGAGTGGAATCGCTGCGTGATCGCACCGCCCGGCCACCCGATATTAAAGGAACAGCCGCTCGGTTTGGAGGCTGTGGCTCAATATCCCATCGTCACATATGATTTCGCCTTCGCGGGACGTTCCAAGATCAACAAGGCCTTCGAGGCCAACGGTCTGCAGCCCAATGTGGTGTTGACCGCCATCGACTCCGACGTGATCAAGACCTATGTTGAACTGGGTTTGGGGATCGGGGTGCTGGCGAAGATGGCCTTTGATCCGGAGCGTGACCGCAATCTGCGCATGCTCGATGCCGCCCACCTCTTCGAGCCCAGCACTACCCGTATCGGGATACGCCGCGGCGCCTACCTGCGCGGTTATGTGTATACCTTCATTGAACTGTTTGCCCCCCATCTTGACCGCACCGCCGTGGCGGCGGCCATGGCCGAGAGCTGACGCGGCTCGCGCACTAGGGCCTGTTGACGTTTCACATGGGCAGCCATAGAAATCCGCAGGCTAGAGCGACCATGCTCTGGTAGTTTCTCTTCAATTTGTCATACCTTGTCGCGATCGACCGAAAGTGCTTGAG